>SLAO01000086.1 GCA_007126835.1 Nitriliruptorales bacterium
AGCCCGGTGTTGCTGGCACCCTTGGTGGTGAAGAACGGCTCGAGTGCGCGCTTCCGGGTGGCTTCGTCCATGCCCATCCCGGTGTCAGCGACCCGCAGACGCACGTGCGGGCCGGGCTCCAGGCGTCGCTGGACGGCCTGCTGACCGTCGAGCTCCACGGCCTCGACGGACAGGCTGAGCGTGCCGCCGGAGGGCATCGCGTCGCGTCCGTTGAGGGCCAGGTTGAGGACGACCTGCTCGAGCCGTGCGGGGTCGGCGTGCACGATCGCGCGCTCAGGGGTCTGGATCTGCACGGCGACGTCGTCCTCGACGAGACGCTCGAGCAGGCCGCGCAGCCGCCGGACGACCTCGGCGAGGTCCACCGCGACGGGGGTGCCTTCCCCACCGCGACTGAACGTCATCAGGTGGTCCACGAGGGTGGCGGCCCGCTCGCTGGCCCCCACGATCTCGTCGAGGTGTGCCGCGGCGTCCTCGTTGAGGCTGTCCCGGATCAGCTCCGCGTACCCGAGCTGGGCTGTCAGCAAGTTGTTGAAGTCGTGCGCCACCCCGCCGGCGAGCCGGCCGACGGCCTCGAGCCGTTCACCACGCCGTAGCTCCTCCTCGGCCTGCAGCCGACCCACTGCCGCCCCCAGCAGCGTGGCCACCGACTGCACGAACAGTTCATGGTCGGTGTCGAGCGGGTCGGCGCGGACCTCGACCGCCCCCCAGGGGGCGGCACGGCCGGCGACGGGGACGGCGATCACGGCGACGCCGTCTTGCTCCCCACGCCCGACGTCGCCTTGCTCGACGGCGCACCGGGCCACCGGTCCGATCTCCTCGACGGCACCGAAGGTCCCGTCGGTGGCCCCGTGGACGACCACGCGGTCACCGTCTCCGCGCAGTTCCAGCACCCGGACCGCCGCCGCCCCCAGAACCTGACCCACCAACCCGGTCGCGTCGGTCGCGAGCGCTTCCGGCGTGGTGTCCTCCAGGGCAAGCCGCCCGAGCTCGGCGAGGGCATGCTCCCTGGCCGCCCGCAGTCGGAGGGCTTCGGCGCTGCGCCGCTCGTTGGTGCTGTCGATGGCCACCCCGATGACCCGCTCACCAAAGCCCTGGGCATCCTGTACCACCGTGCCAACCGTCCGCAGCCAGCGGTCGCGGCCCTCGACGACGGCCAGGCGGAACTCGGCCTCCAGCGGCGCACCGCTACGGATGCTCTCGGCCAGCAGTGCCGTCAGGTCGTCCACGTCTTCGGGGTGCACGCTTTCGAGGAACTCGTCGAACGATTCGGGCAGGCGCCGCCCCGCGGGCCGGTACGTCGCGTCCATGTTCTCCGACCAGACGAACCACCCCGACTCGATCTCCCACTCCCAGACGCCGAGCTGACCGACCTGCATGGCCAACTGGTGACGGCGCAGCGTCTCGGTGCGGGCGGCCGCGGCGCGCTCGAGCTCCTCCCTGCGGCCTTGCAGCTCCGCCTCGGTGCGGGCCCGCTCGGTGAGCATGCGGTTGAACGCCTCGGTCGCCTGGGCGACCTCGTCTTGGCCTTCGACCGGCACGGAGGTCGTCGACCCCGTCGTGGCGAGCTCCCGGAGGCCATCGGTCAGCGCACGAAGCCGCGCGACGGTCCGGCGGCCCAGCAGCAACGCCACCCCCGCGCCAACCCCGATGGCAGCCAGGATCACCGCGGCCCACAGCCCGAACGTCAGGTCGCTGGCGACGAGTCGGAGCACCCCCAGCAGGATCGCTGCGCTGGCCGCCGACGGCGCCAGCACGGCGGTGACCAGCCGCGTGGGCAGACGCCGGTGCCAAGGCACCGACCCGGTGAGGTGCCCGCGTGCCGTGTGCCGCATCCATCGTCCTTCGTTTCGCGCCGCGCGGGCGCTCCCTGGCGAGAGTACCTGCGCCAGATCGCTACGATCCAACCCATGTTGGACCGGTCGTCCACCTCGCCCTCGCCGCTGGCCGATTGGCGCCTCCAGGCCCCCGATGCCGTCTTGCTGCGGCGTTTCGGTTACGTCCGCGCGGTGGGGGCGGTTGCCTGGACTGTGCTGGTCGTCCTGCTCGTCGCGCAGTACGGCACGCGCGCGCTGCCACTGGCGCTGGGCGTTCCGGTCCTGCTGATCGTGACCGCCATCTACTTCGCCCGTTCGCTGCGCTACCCCCGGACGATGGTCACGGTGTCGCTCGTGGCCGACGCGATCGTGCTGTTCTCGGCGATCGCCTTCTTCGGCGGCACCGGTTCAGGGCTCATCCTGGTCTACGCGATCGTCGTCGTCAGCGCCGGGCTCCTGCTCGGACCTGCGAGCGCGGCTGGTTTCACCCTGGTCTGCCTGCTGCTGGGGTTCGCGCAGCTCGGCCTCGAGCAGCTGGGGCTGACCCCCGCCGTGCTGCACCGGCCGGCGCTGCTCGACCGCTTGTTGATCCTGGCGGCCAGCGGTGCGGGGTTGGTCAGCGTGGGCTACCTGTCGGCGACGTACGCCAGCCGTCTGCACGAGCTGATCGCTGACGCCGGTCTGGAGGCGGCCCGCGTTCGGGACCGGGGATGGCGCCGCAGCCGGTACGTGGACCAGGCCGGCGCCGCGGTGCGTGACCAGCTGGGAGAGCTCGAAGGCCTGGCCTCGGAGCTGGAGCGCGGGGACGTCGATGCCTCCCGACGCGGTGAGCTCGCAGCGCAGCTGCGGATCGGCGTGGGCGAGCTCGAGGCCTCGGTGTCCGAGCTCGCCGACGTCGCGGCGTTGGGGGGGCTGCGCGACGCCAGGCCGCAGCCTGTGCGCCTGCCGCCCGTCGTCGACGACTGCCGTCGGGCGCTGGCCGAGCGGCTGGCGGACCACGTCGTGACTGTCGACGTCCCCGAGCTGCGGGTCGTCGGCGACCCGCGCGCGGCGCGCCGGGTGACCTACAACCTCCTCGAGAACGCCGCCGATCACACACCGCCGGGCACGAGGGTGCATATCGCCGCCCGGACCGGAGCCGGTCAGGGGGTGCTCGTCGTCACCGACGACGGCCCCGGGGTGCCCGCCGATCACGAGGCGACGCTGTTCGACCCACCCGACGAGCGCGAGCCCGAGACCGTCGGGCTGCCACTGGTTCGTGAGCTGTGCGAGGAGATGGGCGCGCGGGTCCATCACGAGCGTCCACCCGGCGGCGGCGCTCGGTTCGTGGTGTCGTTCCGGCTGGCGCCCGCGGCGGCCCCGTCCGGTGACGAGCCCGAGCCCGGCCGCGGCGCTGCAAACCGTCCGACCGGCCTGCCGGGGTCAACCGCCCCGGACCGCTAAACTCCAGGGTCCGATGAGTACCTCACCTGCATCCAATCGTCCCGATCCGCCGCTCGGTCGTCTCCTGACCGCGCTCGTCACGCCGTTTGCCGCCGACGGCGCCGTCGATTACGACGGCGCCCGCCACCTTGCCTCACACGTGGTCGATTCCGGCTCGGAGGGCCTCGTCGTCTCCGGGACCACCGGCGAATCGCCAACGCTCGGTCACGCCGAGGTGCTCGACCTGTTCTCGGCGGTGCGCGAGGCGGTGCCGTCGGCGTCCGTCGTCGCCGGGTGCGGCAAGAACGACACGGCAGCCACGGTCTCGCTGGTCGAGGAGGCCAGCAAGCTGGGTGTCGACGGCATCCTCCTGGTGTCGCCGTACTACAACAAGCCCTCCCAACGGGGGCTGGTCGCGCACTTCACGGCCGCCGCCGGGGCGACCGACCTGCCGGTGATCGTCTACAACATCCCGGGTCGGACGGGGTGCGAGATCGCCCCGCAGACGATCTTGGACATCGTCGACGCCGCGCCCAACGTCGTCGGGGTCAAAGACGCGGTGGGCAACATGCCCAAGACCGCGTGGCTTGCCGCCCGTGCTCCGGAGCACTTCTCGATCTACGCCGGTGACGACATCAGCACCCTGCCCATGCTGTCGCTGGGCGGGGTTGGCGTGGTCAGCGTCGCCGGTCACCTCGTCTCGGGCGAGATGGGGGAGATGATCGATGCGTTTCCGAGCGACCCCGCAACCTCGCGGGCGATCCACCATCGCTTGCTCCCCCTGTTCTCCGCGCTGTTCGTCGAGTCGAACCCGGTGCCGCTCAAGGCGGCGCTGGCGATGCTGGGCCTGCCCGGCGGGTCGGTGCGACTGCCGCTGGTCGACGCGGAGCAGTCCACGATCGACGTCGTCCGCGAGACCCTCCAGGATCTCGGACTGCTGGAGGCCGGTACGTGAGTGACGGGCACCCGCCGGTCAAGGTCAGCTTCTTCGGCGGACTCGGCGAGATCGGCTGCAACATGGCCTCCGTCGAGGTCGACGGGCGCATCTTGCTGATCGACGTCGGGCTGATCTTCCCCGACGCCGAGCACTTCGGCGTCGACCTGATCCTGCCGGACTGGTCGGCGCTGGGACAGCGCGCCCCCGACGTCGACGCGGTCGTCATCACGCACGGCCACGAGGACCACATGGGGGCGTTGCCGTTCTTCTTGCGGGAGTTCCGCGACGTGCCGATCTACGGCTCGCGCCTGACGCTGGGGCTGATCGAAGCCAAGCTCACCGAGCATCCTGACGTCACCGCCACGCTGCGGGAGGTCGAGGCGGGCGAACGCCTCGAGACGGGGCCCTTCGACCTCGAGTTCGTGGGTGTGACGCACTCCATCCCCGACGGACTGGCCGTCGCCGTTCACACCCCGCACGGCACGATCCTGCACTCCGGGGACTTCAAGCTCGACCAGACACCCATCGACTCCCAGCCGACCGACATCCCCCACCTCGCCGCCATCGGCGACGAGGGGGTGGCGCTGCTGCTCGCCGACTCCACCAACGCGGACAGCCCGGGGTTCGTGCCGAGCGAGCGCACGGTCGGCTCGACCATGGCCGACGTCTTCGCCGGCGCCGAGGGCCGCATCGTGTGCACCACGTTCGCGAGCCACATCCACCGGGTTCAGCAGGCCATCGACGCCGCGGTCGAATCCGGGCGCAAGGTCTGCTTCGTCGGTCGATCGATGGTCCGCAACATGCCGATCGCGCGCGAGCTGGGTCACCTCGTCTACGACGACGCCGACGTGATCGAGATGGCCGACGTGGGTGCGCTGGACCGCGACCAGGTCGCCATCATCTGCACCGGCAGCCAGGGCGAGCCGTTCGCGGCACTGTCGCTGATGGCCGCAGGTCGGCACCGCCAGGTCTCCCTGGCCGAGGGCGACACGGTGGTGATGGCCTCCAGCGTGATCCCCGGCAACGAGTCGGCCATCTACAAGTCGATCAACGGCCTGTTCCGCCAGGGCGCCAAGGTCGTGCACAAGGGCATCGCCCCGGTGCACGTGTCCGGCCACGCCGCGGCTGACGAGCTCAAGTTCTTCCACAACGTCGTGCGGCCCGACGCGTTCATCCCCGTCCACGGGGAGTACCGCCACCTCGTGGCTCACTCGGCCATCGCCGTCGAGTGCGGCGTCCCGCCCGAGCAGGCCCTGGTGTGCACCGACGGTGACACGGTCCTGCTCGAGGACGGCCGGATCCGGATGGGGGAGCCGTTCCAAGCCGGCCGCGTGTTCGTCGACGGGCTCGGCGTCGGCGACGTCGGCAACGCGGTGCTGCGCCACCGGGAGCAGTTGTCCGCCGACGGCGTGTGCGTGGCGGTGGTGGTGGTCGACGGGCGGGCTCGGCTCGTCAGCGAACCGGAGGTGACTCAGACGGGGATCATCTACGAGCCCGAGCTGTCGGACTTGCTAACCAAGGCGGCCCAGGCGGTGTCCAGCGAGCTCGACCGGGTAGACCACGACGGGGACCAGGCGGTGATCCGCCGCGCCACGGTGCAGACCCTGGCCCGGTTCTGGCGCGACGAGGTCGGCCGCAGGCCTGTGATTCACGCCCAGATCGTCGAGGTTTGACCCTGATGGCGACCGCCAGCGACCGCAAGCGCACCTCGCGCGGCGGCGGGGCCGACAAGACGCGCGCATCGAAGCCGACCGACAAGGGCAAGGCTTCGCCGAAGAGCCAGGCCAAGGCTGGCAAGGGCGGCGCCAGAGGCGGGGCGAGCTCGGGTCGCAACCAGAAGGGCAAGGCCGCAAAGAAGGGCCGCGCCGACGACACGCGCGTGCGGGACCACCTCCGCGACGCGTGGGGCGTTGGCTCGCTCGTAGTCGCGGCGCTGGCTGCCCTGGGGCTGTACGCCGACGCGGCCGGGGTGGTGGGCCTGGTGCTGGCCTCGATGATGCGCGGGCTGTTCGGGGTGCTCGGGTTCGGGGCGCCCGTCGTGCTGACCGTCCTCGGCGTCGTCCTGCTGCGTGACCCCCGTCCGGGCACCCCGCGGGTGGTGATCGGGGCCGCCTTGTCGGTGGCCAGCGCCGCAGGCCTGTGGCACCTCGCGCAGGGGGCGCCAGCATGGGACGCGCCGGTCGGTGACCTGCACGCGTCGGGTGGCTGGCTCGGCGCCACGGTCGCCGTCCCTCTCGAAGCGGTCGCCGCCACCTGGGGCACGGTGGTGTTGCTGGTGCCGCTGTTCGTGCTCGGCGTGCTTATCGCCACCGCGACGCCGCCCCGCACGCTGTCGCGCAAGGCCGGCGAGATCGTCCAGTCGGCACGCAGTCGAGCAGCCGAGCGGCGTGCGCGGCGCGACGTCGCCGACGACGAGGTCGCCCACGGCATCGACGACGACGAGGTCGACGAGCAGCAGGCATCACCGGCACCGGTCGCCGAGCCGACCTTGCTCGACGGGGAGGAGGCCACCGCGGTCGCCGACGGCCCCGCCTTCGAGGCCGACGAAGCCGGCCTCGAGGGCGACGGGCCGGGCGAAGCCGACGACGGACAGGGCGCATCGGACACCCAGATGCTGCCGCAAGGCGTCGAGACCGCCGCCGCCGCGACGCGCCTGCCCCCACCGCCCGACGATCCATGGGCCGACTACGAGCTACCCGAGCTCGACTTGCTGCGGACGGGACGGGCGGCTACCGGCGGCAAGCGCGCCCGCGACCAGATGACCCGGGCCCTCGAGCACACGCTGCGGCAGTTCGGGGTCGACGCCCAGGTCGGCCGGATCTCCTCGGGACCGACCGTGACCCGCTTCGAGCTCCAGCTCGGTGAGGGGGTCCGTGTCGGCGCCGTCACCAAGCTCGTCGACGACATCTCCTACGCGCTGGCGACCCCGGAGATCCGCATCGTCGCGCCGATCCCGGGCAAGTCCGCGATCGGCATCGAGGTGCCCAACCGGGAGCGGGGCCTGATCACGCTCGGCGACGTGCTGCGCAGCCCCGAGGCCGACGCCCAGGGACACCCGCTCGGGGTCGCGTTGGGCGTGGACATCGCCGGCAACCCGGTGATGGTCAACCTCGCGTCGATGCCCCACCTGCTGATCGCCGGGGCCACGGGCTCGGGCAAGTCGGTGACGATGAACGGGGTCGTCACCTCGATCCTCATGCGGGCCAGCCCCGCCGAGGTCCGCATGATCCTCGTCGACCCCAAGCGCGTCGAGCTCAACCACTACGAGGGCGCACCCCACCTGCTGACCCCCGTGGTGACCGACCCCAAGCGGGCCACCGAGGCGCTCGACTGGACCATCAAGGAGATGGAGCAGCGCTACGAGCGCCTGGCGATGCTCGGCTACCGCAACATCGACGCGTACAACGCGGCCGTGCGCGAAGGCACGGTCCGTGCCGCGTCGGCGTCCAGCGGCCACGCGGACCGCAACGACGGCGGTGCGTCGGGCGAGGCGCCGGCGTGGGAGCCGCTGCCGTACATGCTGTTCATCATCGACGAGCTCGCGGACTTGATGATGATCGCGCCTCGCGATGTCGAGGGCAGCATCGTCCGGATCGCGCAGATGGCCCGGGCGGTTGGCATCCATCTCGTGGTCGCCACCCAGCGTCCGTCGGTCGACGTCGTCACCGGGTTGATCAAAGCCAACGTGCCGTCACGGATCGCCCTGGCCATGGCCACCCAGGCCGACAGCCGCACGATCCTCGACCAGGGCGGAGCCGAGAAGCTCGTCGGGCACGGGGACATGCTGTTCATGCCGGCCAACGCCTCGAAGCCGCACCGGATCCAGGGGTGCTTCGTGGACGAGGCGGAGATCGAGAAGGTCGTCGCCCGCGCACGCTCCCAGCGCGAGCCCGAGCTCGTCGAGGGCATCGTCCGCAGCGGTGAGGACGCGGAGATGGCCGACATCACCGAGGGCGACCCCTCCGACGACGACTTGACGCGCAAGGCGATGGAGCTGGTGGTCAGGTCCGGCCTCGGCTCCACCTCCATGCTGCAGCGCAAGCTCAAGGTCGGGTTCGCGCGCGCCGGCCGCATCATGGACGAGCTCGAAGAGCTCGGCGTGGTGGGTCCCTCGCACGGCTCCAAGGCGCGCGACGTGCTGATGACCGTCGACGAGCTCGAAGGGCGCGGCGGCGACGCCACGCCCTCACAGCTCGAAGGCCGCGGCGGCGACGCGACGTCCCCGCAGCTCGAAGGGCGCGGCGACACGACGCTCTCACACCTCGACGAGCATCACGCCGAGTCGGAGGACGAGTAGGACAGGTGGTCCGGGACGGGTTCGCACGGGTCGGCCGGAAGCGTGCGCCCCCCGGTAGGGCGCAGACGCCGGCGAGGCCGAGCGGGCTGGACAGCGAGTCTGGGCAGAGGAGGTCGGGGGTGGAAGAGCGGGATCGTCTGCGGCTGTTGGTGTCCGGAGGCGGCACGGCGGGCCATGTCTACCCCGCGCTGGCGGCCTTGGCGGCATGGGAGCGCTCGGGGGAGCCCATGCCCGCGGTCCGGTGGGTCGGGACCGCCGGCGGCATGGAGCGCGACATCGTCGGTCAGCGCGGCTTGCCGTTCCACGCGGTGGCCGCTAAGCCGCTCCGAGGCCGTTCGATCGCGCGGACGGCGCTGGGGTTGGCCACGCTGGTGGTCGGCACGGTGCAGGCGCTAGCGCTCGTGTCACGACTGCGACCCCACGTGGTCCTGACGACGGGTGGGTACGTCAGCGTGCCGGTGGCCCTGGCGGGGCGGATCTTGCGCCGGCCGGTGGTGGTCTTCCTGCCCGATGTGCGGCCGGGCTTGGCGGTCAAGCTGCAGAGCAAGGTGGCGACGCGTGTCGCGGCCTCGTTCGACGACGCTGTGCGCTTCCTCCCCGAACGCAAGACCGTCGTGACCGGGTACCCGGTTCGTCCCGCGTTGCTCGAGGCCGACCGGGCCGAAGCTCGCAAGCGCCTCGAGGTCGAAGGCGACCGGCCCGTGTTGTTGCTGTACGGCGGTAGTCTCGGGGCGCGGACTTTGAACTACGCGGTCGCGGCGGTGTTACCCGAGATCCTGGAGCGCTGCCACTTCGTGCACGTGTGCGGCCATCTGGACTACGCCGAGCTCAAACAGCGCACCGCGGACCTGCCCGCCGATCTCGCGCCTCGCTACCACCTGCACGAGTTCCTCGGCGACCAGCTCGTCGACGCCCTCGTCGCTGCTGACTTGTGCATCGCTCGGGCCGGGGCGTCGACGTTGGCAGAGCTGCCCGCGGTCAGCTTGCCAGCCATCGTCGTGCCCGGTCCCTTCAGCGATCAGCAGGCCAACGCGGACTTCCTGGCCGAGCACGGGGCCGCGGTGGCGCTATCAAACGAAGCGGCGCAGGCGGGTGCGCTGGGTGGCTTGGTCCTGCAGGTGCTCGACGACGACGAGGGCCGGCGCCGAATGGCTCGTGCCAGCGCGGAGCTTGCTCGGCCTGACGCC
>SLAO01000152.1 GCA_007126835.1 Nitriliruptorales bacterium
GCCGACACCCGCAGCGTTGTGCAGGGCTACCGCAAGGCGCCGCTTGGCGGGGGGCTGACCAACGCCACCCGCGTGCTTGCCGCCGCAGGCATCGACGGCCGGCTCGACAAGGATGCGCAGGGCGCCGCCGACGACGTCGGAGAGCCCGCCCGGCACCTGCTCGGCCTCGTCGTTCGCGAAGCGACCACCAACGTGCTGCGCCACAGCCACGCCGACCAGGCCCGGATTGTCCTCTCCGTCGAGGGCGACACGGCTCAACTGGAGGTGCGCAACAACGGAGCGACGGCCACCGGCGAGGCCGCCAGCCGGGGCGGAACCGGCCTGGGCGCCCTCGCAGACCGGCTGCGCGCAGCCGGCGGCGCACTCGAATGGGAACACGAAGACGACTGGTTCACCGTGACCGCCCGCATCCCGGCAGTGCAGGGGCAGAGCTCATGATCCGGCTGCTGCTGGCCGACGACGAAGACCTCATCCGCGGCGCGCTCGCCTCCCTGCTCGACCTCGAAGACGACATGACCGTCGTCGCCCAAGCAGCCACTACCACCGACGCGGTCACCCGCGCCCGAGCGCACCGACCCGACATCGCCGTCGTCGACCTCGAGATGCCCCCCGCCGACGGGCTGGTCGCCGCCGAGCAGATCCGCGCCGAGCAACCGATCCACATCGTGCTCGTCACCCGCCACGCGCGCCCCGGCGTGCTGCGCCGCGCGCTGACCGCCGGGGTCAGCGGGTTCGTGCCCAAGACCACCCCAGCCACCCGACTCGCCGAGATCCTCCGCAACGTCGCCGCCGGTCAACGCTACGTCGACCCCGACATCGCCGCGTCCGCCCTGACCGAAGCCGACTGCCCCCTGACCGCCCGCGAGCTCGACGTCCTGCGCGCCGCACGCACCGGTGAGTCCATCCAGGCCATCGCCGAACACGTCCACCTCGCCCCCGGCACCGTGCGCAACTACCTGTCCTCGGCGATGACCAAACTCGGCGTCTCCACCCGCCACGCCGCCACCCACCGCGCCTGGGAAGAAGGCTGGATCTGACCACACCGGCGGCGGCGGCGCTGGCGAGCCTACGTCCCACGAGCAAGGGTGCTCAGAACGGACTTTGACCATCGAAGGTTGGCCCGCGGCGGCCGGCCGGTCCCCGCCGCGTGCGGCATCCGGCGGTCGCACTCGATCGGCCACTCGGCCCGGGTTCCCCCAGCGGTGGGCTTCGCCGCCAGGATGGGGGTTCTCCCGCATGCCGCCTGCGGGAGCTCCCCGATGGCGGGGGACCGGCTGGCTCCCTACCGTCGAACTCGACCGTCGTCCGCGGCAGCGGATCACAGCGAGGATCGGCCACGTCATGGCCAGCAGCAGCGAGGCCACGGTGGAACGCGGTGCCGCGTGACGGCGCGGCTTGGGCAGGAGCGTTGACGTGGGCTCCCCGGACACGACGCCGCCGGGCCCGGCGCGCTTCCTCGCCAGTGCTGGGCCGGTCGCCGCATGCGTGTTGGTGATCGGAACCGCGGCGGCGACGATGACCTGGCAGGGGTTCGACCACAGCGTCCAGCCGCTGAGCGACCTGGGCGGGACCGCGGCGCCAGCCCCGGTGATCCAGAACGTGACCTTCGTGGTGTTCGGCGCGGGCGTGGTGGCACTCGGCGTGGCGCTGTCGGCGCGCGTTGGACGCTCTGTGGCCGCGCTGGTCGTGGGGTGCGGCACAGCCATGGCCGCGCTGAGCCTCCTGGCGTGTTCACCGGGCTGCGCTGCGGGGACGGCGACCGACCTCGCGCATGGGATCATCGCGGTCCTAGGCTTCGTCGCAGTCGCCGTGGCGATGCTGCTGATCGGGCGACGCGACCCGGTCGGCTCTCCCCGGTGGGGCCGGGCGTCGACAGTAGCCGGCGCGGTAACGCTCGCCTTGCTCGTTGCCTGGCTCGTCGCCGCTCAGGTTGACCCCGTCGGCTGGCGGGCGGGGCTCCTCCAGCGTTTCATGGTGGGCACCGTGCTGGTGTGGCTCGTAGTTGTGAGCCGGCACCTGCACCGACGGGCACCTGCGCCGGGTGTGGAACACCGGGGGCTCTAGCGCCAAACGCGCCGCTGCCAGGGTGCCGCGCGGCCCGTCGGCCTGTGATCGTTCCCGGGCGGTGCCTGACCCTGGCACCCCTCCAAGACTGCCAGGCACGGTGTGATGCTTGGCGGGCCGTCGGCTGGGGAACACGATGCCAATGCTCACCACACCCTCCACGCAGCTTCCTGTCCAACCCCTCGACGCGGCTGTGGGCTCAGCCATCGCCGCGCCCGACCTCGCCTCGCACACCGCTCGCGAGCCTGCCTACGCCACCGTCCTGGTCGGCGAAGCCGCCAACGTGGCGGCGCGGGCGTTCGATGACGGTGACCCCGCCGCCCTCGACATCGCGCATCGGGCCATGTACCAGCTCTACTCGCTGGCGATGTGGTCGCCGATCGACGCCCCGCGCCACAACGAGCACGACCTCACGCTCGCCAGCGTCCTGCAGGCGCTGGAGGCCGGCTTCGAGCGCTCCCTGGCCCGCATCGAGCTGCCCGAGGCGCCCCCCGTCGAGGCCGCCGAGTTCGCCGCATGGCTGGAGCGCCTCGTCCTCGACGAGCCGCCCCTGCCTGACAGCGGCTTCGGCGCCTACCTGCGCGAGACCATCACGCTGGACCAGATGCGCGACATCGTCGCGATGCGGTCGCTGTTCTTCCTCAAAGAGCCCGACCCTTGGGCGATGGTGATCCCGTCGCTGCGCGGGCCCGCGAAGGCTGGCCTCATCGACGTGCTTCTCGACGAATACGGCTGGGGCCGGTATGACCACATGCACTCGACGGTGTACGAGGTGCTGATGGAACGGCTCGGGCTCGACACCGGTTACGACGCCTACCTCGACCGGACCGTCCACCAGTTCCTCGCGGTTCTGAACTATCAGGGGCTGTTGGCGCGTCACCGGCGGCTGTGCCGGCGCATGTACGGCTACATCTACCTCGTCGAGGCGGAATCCCCGCAGGCCATGCAGTCCTACCTCGCAGCGTTCGACCGGCTCGGAGTCGCCGACCCGGACATCCGTCGCTTCTACGACCTCCACGTCACCGCTGACGAGGACCACCAACGGGTCGCGCTCGAGGAGATGATCACCCCCGTCGTGCGCGACGAGCCCGAAGCACGGCACGAGATCGCCCGCGGTGTGCTCGGTGGCCAGCACCTCGAGGACGCGTTCGCCCGCCACCTCCTCGACCGGTTCCGGCTCGGGCGCTCGGCGCTGCGGACGGTGGCTGCCTGATGGCGTTCCGCGCTGTTCTGGCGTCGGATTCCCTGCCTCCCGGCAAGCCCACCGTGGTGCAGGTCGGTGACGAGCAACTGTGTCTCGTGCGACTTCCCGATGAGGTCGTGGCCTTCGTCGATCGTTGCCCGCACCGGGGCGCGCCGCTGTCCGAGGGCACGCTGGACGGGACGGTGCTGACGTGCTTTCGCCACACGTGGCAGTTCGACGTCCGCACCGGGGTGCCCGTGCGGCTGCGCGCGCCCGACCGGCTGGACCTGCGGGCCACAAGGGAACGCGACGGCTGCATCGAGGTGGACGCGTGACACGGCAAGCTGCCCCGATGCGTGTCCGCCGGCTGCCCGGCGTCTACCCACCCAGTGACGACAGCTACGCCCTGCTCGGTGCACTGCGTGAACGGGCGCGCGGAGCCGAGGTGCTGGAAGTGTGCGCCGGCACCGGGCTGCTCGCCCTGGCAGCAGCGCGCACCGCCGCGTCGGTCACCGCTGTGGACCGCGACCGCCGCGCCGTCGCCAGCATCCGCATCAACGCGGCGCTCAGCGGCCGGCGGATCACCGTGCGACGCGGCGACCTGTTCGCCCCCGTCGCCGGCGCCAGCTTCGACCTCATCATCGCCAACCCCCCGTACATGCCAACGCCAGCCGTCAGGCCCGGGCCGCGATCAGTTGCCTGGGATGCGGGATGGGACGGGCGCGCGGTGCTCGACCGGATCAGCGCCGGTGTCGCGCGACACCTGCGGCCCGGCGGATGCCTGCTGTTGGTGCAATCCGCCTTCGCCGATGCCGACCGGACGGCCACCGCGCTGACGGAGTCCGGGCTCGACGTCACAGCCGTCTTAGAGCGCCCCGTCCCACTGGGTCCCGTCAGCGATCACCGGATCGATCACCTGGTGGACCTCGGGGTCTGCGACCCGACAGCGCCGATCGATCGGCTCGTCGTGCTCGAGGGGCGGCTGGCAGCCAGCGAGCGCGAGCGGGCGCGATGAGCAGCCTCGTCGATCCGCGCCGCAACGGCCCCTCGGCCGACCCCGCCGCCGCGGCGGTTCGCCTGAAGGCCAGCTTCGATGACGTCTACCGGCATCCCGATCCGCGGCCCTACTTCCGCGTCCTCGGCGACCTCGGCTACGTAGAGGCCGCGCACATGCACCGCGTGGTCGACGCGCTGCTCGGGCACTTCGCGAGCCCGGCGACCGTGCTTGACCTGTGCTGCTCGTACGGCGTGCTCGGGGTGCTGCTGCGCACCGACCTCACGTACGGGGACCTGGCGGCCCGCTACCGCGCCCCGGCCGTCGCCACCTGGTCGACGCAACGCCTGGTCGACGAGGACCGGGACTACCTGGCGCGCCATCGGCGGGCAGGTTCGCCGGTGGTGCACGGCGTCGACGTCTCCGAACCTGCCGTCGCCTACGCCAGGCAGACGACAGCGATCGCCGACGGCTATGCCGACGATCTCGAGGCGCGCGCACCGTCGGCGATGCTGCGACGCGTGCTGTCATCGGTGGACGTCGTGACGGTCGCCGGGGGCATCGGCTACGTCACCGAACGCACGTTCGACCGACTCCTGTCCTCTGCCGGTAGCACGCCGCCATGGATCCTGGCGCTCGTCGTGCGAACCTACCCGTACGATCGCATCGCCTCGTGCCTGGCAGACCACGGGCTGGCGACCGAACGGTTGACGCGCCGGACCTTTGCCCGGCGGCGCTTCGTTGACGCCGCCGAGCAGCGCGCCGTGCTGTCCCACCTCGAAGCGCTTGGCATCGACCCCGCCGGCCGTGAAGCCGACGGGTGGTACCACGCCGACCTGTACGTCTCTCGCCCGGTCAGCGACGCGCGATGTCCGATCGACAGCCTGCTCGCCGGCCTGTAGCCACCGTGATCGTCGACGACACCGTCGGGGGCCTGTACTTGACGGATCTACCATGGGTCGCTGCTGACGATCGCCGCTGGGGGCGCGCGCCGCTCGATGTCTTGGAGCCACGGACTGGCCGGCGGCTCATGACCGGGTGCGGTAGATAGGGACGAGTGGGCTCCTGGTGCGTCGTGCCGGATGCCGTGAAAGGGTGTCATGAGTATCAGCCAGGCCTCGCGTGTGGGGGGCGCGGGTCTGCTCGCGCTGGTGGCGACGTATGGCATCGGCCGGCAGGCGTACGGGTTGTTCGTGCCGACCTTCCGCGACGAGTTCGGCCTGTCCTTGGACGTGCTGGGCTTCTACGCCAGTGCAGCACAGGCCGGCTACCTGGTGGCCACCGTGATCACCGGGGTCGCCACGGCCCGGTTCGGGCCGCGCGTGCCAGTGGTGTTCGGGTGTGTGCTGCTGGCGGTCGGCGCGGCCATAACGGCGTCTGCGCCCGGCCCGATCCTGCTGGCCGTGGGAATCACTGCGGCGGGCACAAGCGCCGGCGGGGCGTGGGCGCCGTTCTCGGATGCGGTCGACGTCCAAGTCCCATCGTCTGGGAGCCGGCGCGCCCTGGCGCTGGTCAACGCCGGCTCTCCGGTCGGCCTGATGGTCGCCAGCGTGTTCGTGCTGGTGGCTGGTGACCGATGGCGGGCCGTGTGGTTGGGGTTCGCGGCGGTCGGCCTGGTCGCGGCCGCGGCGGCATGGAGGGTCCTGGCGCCAGCCGGGGCGGGTCCGATCCTCGACCGTGAACGGCTCCGGCTGGGATGGTTCTTCAATGCCCGGTCGGTGCGGCTGTTGGTCGTCGCTTTGGGGGTATCGGTCACGTCTGGCGCCTACTTTGCGTACGCGCCCGACACAGCACAAGACGCTGGCCTGGCAAGCTGGATCGGTCCGGCGATGTGGGCGGCGCTGGGGATCGCCGGCGCCGCGGTAGGGGTGTTCGGGGGTGGGATCGCCAACCGGTTTGGCCTGCGCGGACCGCTGGCGGCGATGCTCGTCCTGGTCGGCGGATCGATGCTGGTGCTGCTGGTCGCGCCCGGGTCCATGGTCGCGGCCCTCGGGTCGGCTGCCCTGTTCGGGGTGGGCTTCACCACCGGGTTCGCTCTGGTGGTGATGTGGAGCCAGCAGGTCTTCTTCGATCGCCCCACCACCGGGTTCACGCTGGCCATCGTGTTCATCGCGGCCGGGTTCATCGTCGGGCCGAGTCTGTTCGGCGTGCTGGCCACCCACGTCGATCGCTCTGTGGCACTGCTCGCCGCGGCCGCCCCTGCCCTGCTGGTCGCGCTGGTGCCCCCGTCGCGCGACGACCGCCTCGATCCGCACGACCTCGATAGGCGCGGCGACGCAGCGTCGGCGTGAGTCGTCGGCTCAGCCGAGGGTCGTCGTGCTCGCACCGCGGCGCTCGGTCGTACCCGATCGACGTCGCGGTCCTTTCTTGGGCTTTCCTAGTCGCTGACGTCGCGTCTCGCTGAGCTCCGTGGGCGGGCCCAAGCAGGCCTCGGATGCGCGGCTTCGTCAGGCGATCCGAGCACATCCGTGCGCGGACATGCGGAGAGGTCAGCTCACCGTGACTGGGTCCCTGACCGTGGATGCGGCCGACGATCTCGGTGCCGTCGGTGGAGCGGGCACGGTGGATCCGTTCGATTCGCAGCGGGAGCACCTCCTCGGTGGGGCTACGCCCACACCGCATAGAGAGAACAGGTGTGTAATCTAAGTTGGCATGGATGTGCTAACTTGTCAGACAGTCTCACGGGTAGGACGGGCCACGCGATGGACGCACCACGGGACGAGACACGGCGCCGCTCCGACGGTGAGCAGACCCATGCGGCCATCCTCGAAGCCGCCATGCGGCTGGCCTCGATCGAGGGGCTGTCGAGCCTGACCATCGGTCGACTGGCTCGCGAGATCGGGGTGAGCCGGAGCGGAGTGTTCGCTCACTTCCGCTCCAAGCAGCGCCTGCAGCAAGAGACCATCGCCGCCGCCCGCGAAGTCTTCGAGCGCGAGGTCGTCACCCCAGGGCTCGACGCTCCCGAGGGGCTGGCTCAGCTGGAGGGGTTCTGCGAGGCCTACCTGTCCTACGTCGAGCGGGAGGTGTTCCCTGGCGGCTGCTTCTTCGCGCAACTCCTGGCCGAGTTCGACGCACCTGACGGGGAGATCCACGACGAGGTCGTCACCTTCCAGCAAGGCGGAGCGGCGCTGCTCGAGGGCCTGATCGCCACCGCCCAACAACACGGCGAGCTCGACCCCAACGTCGAGCCCGGCCAGCTCGCGTTCGAGCTCTACGCCGCCCTCGAGCTGGCCAACTACTTCTCGACCCTGCACCGAGACCCCGGCATCGTCGACCGAGGCCGCAAGGCCGTGCGAGCCGCCATCGCCAACGCCGGCGTCCGTGATGCGGCCGGCTCGTCGTGACCATTCGACGGCACACGTGGGAGCCGGTGACCGCGTCGGAGGACGCCGGCGTCAGCTGCCGCCAGCGGGGCACTGGGCGGTCGCGTAAGTGACGGCGGTGCATCAGACGGCGCGAGAGGCTGGGGAGGTACGTCCGGGGGTCAGGCCGGGGTCACGTTGAGCTGGGCCAGCATCGCCATCGTGTCGTAGTAGTCGGATTCGCGGCGGATGGTTCCGTGCTTGGCTTCCAGCACGCTGCAGGCAGCGACGGCGACCTCGTTGCCTGTCGGAGGGACGTCCTCCAGCGGCCCCGATTGGGTGCCGCGAAACGTGTACTCGACGATGGAGCGAGAGGCGTCCGGGACGTGCTGGTGGCGGATGTCGATCGCCAAGTCCGGAAACGCGGTCACGAAGGCTTGCACCTCGGCGATCACCGGCTCGGGGCCGGTCGCGGACTCGCCGTCCCCGGAGGTGTGGATCGCGTCTGCAGCGAACAGCTGCCCCAGCGCGTGGAAGTCGCGGCGCTGTATGGCATCGAACATGGTGCGGTGGAGTTCTGCAGCATCGCTCATCGGGATCTCCTGTACCGCCGTTGTCGGGTGATGTTGCGGGGCCAAAGGGTCGGCATGTCCGTGGTCTCACACCTCGGTGGGGCGCTGGACGCGTGATCCGTTCAGCATGCCGGTGGTGACGAGGTACTCGGCAGGGAAGACGACGTCCGAGCGCCCGGTGGTGTTGAGCCGCTCGAACAACGCGGTGAGATCGTCGCGGAAGGCCGGCCAGCGACCCTCGGCCTCGGCGCTCTGGCGCGCGGCCGCCACCGGGCCGAACAGGGTGGAGTAGCACTCGACCGCCGCCTCGACCGAGTCGTGGGCGATGTCCCACACGTCCCGCTGGAAGTCGAGCGCGATGCCGGTTCCTTCGAACAGCTCGGCGACGTGTGTTTCCTGCCCCCAGGCCAGGGGCGGATCTGCAAACGCCGGCGGGGGCGGCATGTGTGGTGCCGCGGTGGCAAAGAAGTCGCCGATGGCACCATCGGGGGTCCAGGTGACGAGGCCGATCCGGCCGCCAGGCCGCAGCACGCGGGCGAGCTCGTCGACAACGACCTCGTGGCGCGGTGCGAACATGCAACCGAAGGTCGACAGCACGACGTCGAAGCTCGCCTCGTCGAAGGGGAGGTCCTCGGCGTCGCCCTCGAGCCACGTGACGTGGGCACCGGCCTCGGCGGCCCGGCGCCGGGCGACGTCGAGCAGCTCCGGTGTGAGGTCGAGGCCGGTCACCTGGCCGCCCGCCTGCGCGGCGGGGATGGCGGTGTTGCCGGTCCCGCAGGCGACGTCGAGCACCGCCTCGCCCGGCCGCACCCCGACCCGGCGGATGAGGCGCGCGCCGACCTCGTAGAGGCCCTCCTGGCGCATCATCGCGTCGTAGTCGCCGGTGGCCCAGGTGGTCCGCTCCGCTTGCTTGTGCTCGGCCAGCTGCTGCATCGTGATACCTCCTCGTGCTCGCGGTACCCCGATGATGTGCCCCGCGGGCTGCCGCCGGCTTCCCCTGCGCAGGCCAACTTGGGTCCGGCGTCGCCATGGCCTGCACAGGCCATGTGTCGCTTAGAGCAGGTCCAGGCGCGTGGCGTGAGCGACCGCGGCCGCGCGGGACGAGCAGCCGAGCCGCGTGAAGATGTTCGCGACGTGGCGGTGCACGGTGTGCTCGCTCAGCACCAGCCGTTCGGCGATCTCCTGATCCGACAGCCCCGCGGCGACGAGGTGTAGCACCTCGACCTGCCGGGCGGTGAGCGGGGAGTCCTGGGACTCCCGGCCGCGGCAGTGCGTGAGCACCGCCTCTGCCCGCTCGCGCTCGTGGGGGCCCACCTCGTCAAGTGCCTCGAGCGCGGTGCGTGCCTCACTGGTCGCCACCTCGAACCGGCCGAGTGAGCACAGCGACTCCGCGAGCTCGACGCGAACCGCCGCCGCCTCGACGGGCGCCCGGCAACGCACGAGCACGTCGATCGCGTCCTCGAAACGGTCGCAGGCGTGCTCGTGCGCGCCGGAGGCGGCGGCGACGAGACCGGCGGCGATGCTCGCGGCCGCCCGCAACGGCTCGGTGCCCACAGCTTCGGCGACGGCCTGCAGCTCGTCGGCGTGGGCGGCCGCCGCCGCCTGGTCGCCGAGCGCGAGCTCGGCGCGGACGAGGAGCTCGAGCGCGTCCGAGCGGCGCGTCCGCTGCCCTGGCGGGAGCTGGCGCAGCATGCGCTCGAGCAGGTCTCGTGCGCCTGCGGGGTCGCCCCGGTCCAGGCTCAGCGCAGCCAGTCCCCGCTGGGCCAGCGGGTGGTCCGGCGCCATGTCGAACAGCTCGGTGGCCTCGTCGCGCCGGCCCTGGCGCCGGCGCAGTTCCCCGAGCCGCGCGAGCGCCTCGGGTCGCCATGTCGGCCGTCGCTCGGTGAGGGTGTCAACCGCGGCGGTGAGGGCGCGCTCGGCGTCGCGCAGACGGCCGCGCCAGGCGAGAATCGCGCCGTAGTGGGCGCGGCAGACCCCCCGCAGGAAGCGGGCGTTCATGCGCTCGCTGAACGCGGCGACCTGCTCGCACCACTGGGCGCCGCGGTCGTAGTCGCGCAGGTCCTCGCAGGCGGCGATGAGCAGGCAGCACGACCACGACGCGGGGACGAGGTTCTCGTACTCGCCCGCCAGCGCTGCGGCGGCCGCCTCGCCGAGACGGCGCAAGCCCTCGTCGACCTCGCCCTGCTCGAGCCGCGCAACGCCCTCGGTCGCCACGCCGAACATCTCGAGGTCGACCAGCCCGTGCCGACGCCCGGCCTCCGCGGCGTCCCCGGCGCGGCGCAGCGCGAGCTCGGGTTCCCCGCGACCGAGCGCCCAGTGCGCCTCGAAGACCGCCAGCCAGCCGTGCTCGGGGCACGGCTCGAGATCGGCGAGGAGCCGGGCGGCGCGGCTGAACCAGCCCTCCGCAACGGCGGGCTCGCCCCGGAGGTCGACATAGTCGTCGGCGAGCCACAGCGCCATCCGCGCCGCGCCCCGGTCGTCGCCGGCGTCGCGGTAGGCGCGGAAGGCCCGCTCGCGCGCGTCGATGCAGACGTCGACGTCCTCAAGCCACCAGGCCGCCCAGCTCAACCCGTCGAGCGCCTCGGCGTCGTCGCTGCGGCCAAGCGCCGCCTCGAAACTCGCCCGCGCCTCTTCCCAAGCCTGCCGGGCGAGCGCGTCCCAGCCGGCGGTCGCGGCGTCGCGGGAACGCGGGAGGTCAGCCATCAGGCAAATCGTAGTCGCCGTCCCGCGGTGCGCTCACGAGATCGCAGGCGTCGGCTACTGCCCCTTGCCGGGGCTTGCCCCGGTCGTCGCGACGAGCCTGTCAGTCCTCTCGTTCCTCGGCGAGCTCCATCACGGTCTGGTAGCCCGACAGCAACAGGATGTTGGTGATGAACAGCCACAGGCCGATCAGGACGACCACCGCGGTCGCCCCGCCTCCGAACCGCTCCTCGGTGTCGCCGATGCTGAGGTAGATCACGAACAGCATCGAGAACACCGCGGTCGTGGTCGCGGCGAGGGCGGCGCCCGAGGCGGTGTCTTTCCAGCCGAGCGTGTCGGGGGTGAACGCTTGGTAGAGCAGCGAGGCCAGGATCGTGCCGAGCAGGGCACCCACGACGAGCGCCGCCAGCCACCCGACGACCATGCCCGCTGCGCCGTTGCCGGCAAGCGTGCTCAGGGTGAACATCAGCGGCAGGCCAGCCAGCATCAGCGCCGGCAGCAGCAACACCAGCCCCAGGGCGATGACCCGGCCGCGCAGCCCTGGCACGAGGTCGCTTTGCGCAGACCAGCGCATGAGCGCGCGGCGAAGACCACCCCCGTACGCCGTCGCCGGCCACAGGGTGAACAGCACGGTGGCCAGCGTCAGCCCCCCGCCGCCTGCGATCAACGGCTCGAGGAACTCGCCCGTGCCCTCCGGGCCGGTGTCGGCGGCCAGGTCGGCGAACGTCTCCAAGGCCTCGTCTCCTGCGACGGCCTCGACGGCTGCGAAGGACAGCATCAGCAACGGCAGCGCCGACACGACGCCGTAGAAGGCCAAGCTGCTGGCCACGAGCACGATCTCCCGGTTCCCGATGCGTCGGATCAGGCTGCGCACGCGTTGGGGTAACGCGGCCTCGGCGCGTTCGAGCGCGGGCTTGGCGCGGGCACGGACCGATCGCGTCAGTTGAGGGGACATGGGCGTCGGTCCTCACAAGTGGTGGGGCTGGCGTCATTCGGGGCTACGCACTTCCGGCCGTGCCGCCCGGAAGCCGCTGCTGGTCAAGTTGTCTCCTGTTAGAGGCAGAAGCAAGCGCGGAGACCGGGATCGCCGTCGGGGAAGCCGGAGCAAGACAGCGTGGCCGCGGTGTTGCACCCTTGCGCGAGCTCCGCCCGGAGACGCGCTCCTCAAGCTCGGGATCTGATCCTGGTGGCAGCGACGACGAAGGCGGCACCGGTCGTCACGTGCATCGTGGCCAAGAGCACGCGGGTCGCGGTGTCGTGTCCACCGTCCAGCGGACCACCGGCCGATACCACAGCCACCACGCCCGCCACGACCACCAGCACGGTCACCCACCGGGGCGACCGCGAAGCAGCCAGCGCCAACAGCGCCGCGCCCGCGGCGAACGGGACAAGCGTCGTCAGGATCACCTTGACGACGCCCACCTCGAGATTCGGGTCACCGAGGGCCGGATCAACGACGAAGCTGGCGTCCGCCGCACGTCCGACCCACCACAACATCAGGTTGACAACGGTCGCCGCCAGGGCGCCGACGGTGGTGGCTCGGACGACGGCGCGGGTCCGCGGACTCGTTGGCGATGCGGGGGTCGTCGACGCGATGTCCATGGTCTTGCCCTCCCGGAAAAGGCAGGTGCGACCGACCTCGCCGGCCGCGTTGCCGCCGCTTTCCACATACGACGCCGCAGCCTGCCTGCATGTGACACCGTCGCCGCCGATCGGGCGGATCAGGAGGGGTGCACGTGGGTGAGCTTTTCGGGGTTTCGGAAGACGTACAGGGCGGTCACCCGATCACCGTCGATCTCGATGCTGACCACCGCGGGTCCGTCGGCGGTGGCCATGATCGCGCCGGGCGCGGCGTTGACGAGCACGGGTCGAATGGCCCCGTCGAGCGCGCGGGACGTGACGCCGGTGACGAACCGGGCGATGCGGTCGGCGCCGGTGACGGTGCGGCGGGCAGCGCTTACCTTGCCGCCGCTGTCGGTGACGAGCTCGGCGTCGGGGTGCAAGACGGCCAAGAGCCCGTCGATGTCGCCGTGCTGGGCCGCAGCGAGGAACCGCTCGGCAACCTCGGCCGCGCGGGCGGGATCGGCGGGCTCGCCGGGCCGGCGGGCCTGGACATGGCGGCGCGCGCGGGCGACGAGCTGGCGACAGGCGTCCTCGCTACGATCGAGGATGCCGGCGAGCTCGCCGTACGGGTAGCCGAAGGCGTCGCGGAGCACGAACGCGGCCCGCTCGGCGGGGGACAGGGACTCGAGAGCGACGAGGAAGGCGACGCGCACGGACTCGGCGAGCTCGACGTCAGCCGCAGCGTCGTCGTCTGTGGCCAGCAGCGGCTCGGGCAGCCACGGACCGACGTAGGTCTCCCGGTGGCGTCGAGCGGCGCGCAGCGTGTCGAGACAGCGGTTGGTGGTCATCCGCGTCAGGTAGGCGGCCGGTCGCTCGAGCTCGTCCGGGTCGACGTGCTGCCAGGCAAGCCAGACGTCTTGAACGACGTCCTCGGCGTCAGCCACGCTGCCCAGCATCCGGTAGGCAATCGCGAACAGCCGCTCGCGTTCGGCCTCGAAGACCTCGGTCAAACCGGGGCTTCCCTTCCGAAGCGGGCAGAAGGCCGCACCGGCGAAGCCCTGCGGAGCCACCGCATCACACGCACCTCCCGTCGGGGCCTGCCCTCGCCCTCTCGACGCAGTGGCCGGCGCGCCTGTGACACGCGGGTGCGGATCTGTTGCGATCGTCCGGCTCAAACATCGTGGACGGCCGGCATCTGGCCGCGTGTCACAGCGTCGACGAGCGCCTGGTGGTCGCGCTCGGTCTGGTCGGCATAGGCACGGGCGAACTGCGCGAACACCGCGTCGATCTTGTCGGAGGAGCCCACATAGCCGGCGATCAGCGACGCGCCGCTCGTGCGGGCGTGACCCTTGGCCAGCAGCTGCCCGCAGATGCCCGCGTAGTCGGTCAGTGCGTCCTCGTCGATCTCGTCGATGTTGATGGCGCCCTTCATGTTGCGGAACTGCCGGACGTAGTACTCGCGGTCGTCGACGGTTGCCCAGCCGAGCAGCGGGTCGCTCACGGTCTGCAGCGCCTGCTGGTACTCCACGACCCGTTGCCCCTGATGGTCGTGCAGTGCGTTGTCGCCGTGCACGAACCGTGCGACCACGGAGCGCCGGGCCTGCTTGAGCTGGAGGAAGACGACATCGTCGGGGCTCGAGCCCTCGAGCAAGGCCACGTAGGCCCGCAGCCCGACGCTGCCCACGCCCACGACCTTGTGGACGATGTCAACGAGCGTGTAGCCCCCAAGCACACGCTTCCAGTGAGGCGCGAGGGTGTCGAGGTACGCGTCGAGACCCTCGGCCAGCCGGTCTTGTTCGTCATCATCGACCCGGGTGATCAGCGGGGGCTCCTCGACGAGACGCCGCTGCCCGCCGTGCTCCTCGGTGAATCGCGGCAGCGCCCGGTCGCTGGTGCGCCGCTGCGCGCGGTGGGCGGCCCGTTTGATCTGCTTGCGCAACGACGCATCCGAGGCGGTGGCATCGAGGCGCTCGAGGTCGAGTCGCTGGAACGAACGGTCGAGCAACGGCTGCTCGTACAGCTCGTGCATCTGAAGGCGGTACGCCGAAACGCAGGCGCGGGCTGCGTCCTCGCAGGCGTCTTCGTCCGCGCCGTTCTCACGGCCAGCCACCCACACGCTGGTGGCGAGGCGGCGCAGGTCCCACTCCCAACCACCGGGATGCGCCTCGTCGAAGTCGTTGAGGTCCAGCACGAGCTCGCGCTCGGGTGAGGCGTAGAACCCGATGTTGCCGACGTGGGCGTCCCCGCAGATCACCGGCCTGATCCCGGTCGCAGGAAGGGACGCGACATCTTCGGCCATCACCGTGGCCGTGCCGCGCAGGAAGCCGTAGGGCGAGGCTGCCATCCTCCCCACCCGCACCGGCACGAGCCAGTCCAGACGCCCTGTGTGGGATTGGTGGATCTGCTCGAGTGGGTCGCGGCGGCTGGCCGGCGGGTCCCACCCGCCGAGGCTGGAGCGAGGGACCTCCTTGCGCATGGCCCGGCCCATCGCCCGCCGCTGGGCCCGGGGCACGGGCCGGCTGCGCACCGACGCGTACGGCTTGCTGTCGGCGGCGGCGAACACGACGTGGGTGCCAGTGGGGCCTTGCGGCAGGGTCACAGCGCATCACCTCCACCTCGGGGCGCGGCAGGATCCACGTCGTGTCCACCCGCGCCGCGGCCCAATGTCGCACATCGACGCCGCGGCCGAGCGCGATCCGATCGTGTTGCGCGCCGAGCAGGGCGCAATCGGCCAGACTGCCCTCGACACCAAACGGGTGGAGGGTCGTCGATGCCAACCAACCACGGAGCCGAAGACGGGCAGCGGGGCTATGGGCGGGGCGCGCTCGAGTTCACGCGCGTGGCCAACCTCAGCGACGGGCTGTTCGCCATCGCGCTGACCCTGCTGGTGTTCACTCTCGACGCATCGGCGGTGTCGCTGGACCGCACTGCGGGGGTGCTAGTGGACCAGCCGGGTCCGCTCATCGCGTTCGTGCTCAGCTTTGCGGTGATTGCCAGCTTCTGGTGGACCCATCACCAGTTCCTGGCCAGCCTTGACCGGCTGGAGCCGGGCCTCGTGCTGCTGAACCTGGCGCTGCTCGGCGCGGTGGCGCTGGTGCCGTTCCCCACCAGCCTGCTCGGCCGGGATCCCACAGCCGTCGGCGCGGTGGTGCCCTACCTCGCGCTACTCAGCGTCGTGGCCGTGCTGCACCTGCTTCTGCTCGTGCGCGCGCAGATCGTCGCCGCCTGGCGGCACCCGATGCCGCCCGCATCGTTTCGCTGGCTGCTCGCCGAGTGGGGAGCGAGCGCGACGGTCACGCTGCTTGGGCTTGCCGTCGCATTCATCCTGCCGGTCGCGGGTCTGGCGATCCTGCTGCTGACCTGGCCGGCTGAAGTTTTCGTTGGCCGCTGGCGGCCCATGACCGACCAACGCCGGGTCTGATACCGCCCGGCTCCCGAATCGCACCACGGCCTGCCGATGCCGGGGGATCGATCCAGCGCTGGGGGAGTGGCATTCGTCCAGGCGTTCGGCTTCGAGCGCCACCTGGCCGTGGAAGGGAAGGGGGTCTCATCGATCACGCGCAGCTCACATTCGGCGATGGGATGCTGGTGCGCGGCAGCCACGTTGACGACGGCGGCCACGGCGATCTCGTCAGCATGGTGCGGCTGACCCTGCGTGCCCGCGAGCGATGTGGTTACGGTACCGTAGGTTCCATGACGACAACGTGGCAGGCACAGACTCGGGAGGCGCAGGTCAGCGGGCCGCCCCTCACTGGTGAGCCGGAGGCGCACCTCCTGTCGCCCCTCTGGCACTGGGCGGAGAACGAGCCCACCCGTCCGCTGCTGGCATCATCGCAGCATGAGGGGTTCGCCGAGCACTCCGCGGCCGAGGTTCGCCGCGAGGTGCGCGACCTGGCGGCAGGGCTGATCGCGCACGGTGTGCGTCCGGGGGACCGCGTCGCGCTGCTTGCCTCCAACGGGGTGGACTGGGTCTGCGGCGACCACGGCATCCTCGCCGCGGGCGGGGTCACCGTGCCGATCTACGACACGAGCTCGGTCGAGCAGATCACCTGGATCCTGTCCGACAGTGGCGCCAAGCTCGTGCTCGTCGAAACCGCCGCGCAGGCCGAGCTCGTCGCGGAACTCTGCAAAGACCTGCCGGCTGAGCCCGAGGTCCTGGCGTTCGAAGCCGGCGCGAGGCAGCGTCTGCGCGAGGACGGGCGTGACCGCCTCGACGAGGTGGAGGCGAGGATCGCCGCTCTCACCGGCGACGATCTCGCCGCGCTGATCTACTCGTCGGGGACGACCGGCGAGCCGAAGGGCTGCGAGCTCACGCACGCCAATCTCTGCGCCAACGCCCGCCAGACCGTCGAACAGGTCCCCGAGCTGTTCGGACCCGGAGCTCGCTCGCTGATCTTCCTGCCCCTCGCCCACGCGCTTGCGAGGATGCAGCTGCACGCCTCCATCGAGCAGGGGGCGCTGAGCGGTTTTCCCACGAGCATCGACCGGCTCCCCGATGAGCTGCGCGCGTTCGAACCCACTTTCATCGTCGCGGTCCCCCGGATCTTTGAGAAGGTCCGCCAGGCCGCTGGCCAGAAGGCCGCCGACCGCGGGCTGCGGCGTGTGTTCGACCGGGCCAGCGCGGTGGCGGTGCGATGGGCTGACGAACAGAAGAAGTTGCGACCCTCACCGTGGATGCGGCTGCAGCGCCGCCTGTTCGATCCGCTCGTCTACGCCAAGGTGCGCGACGCGTTCGGCGGCAAGATGACGCTGGCGATCTGTGGCGGGGCCGCCCTCCAGGCCGATCTCGGGCGGTTCTTCGACGGCGTGGGCATCACTGTCCTGCAGGGCTACGGGCTCACCGAGACCTCCCCGATCGTGTCCGGCGGGCCGGTTGGTCGCGTGGAGCACGGCACCGTCGGTCACGTCTACCCCGCGACCACGGTGCGCGTAGCCGGCGATGGCGAGATCCTGGTCCGCGGCCCGCAGGTATTCGGCGGGTACTGGCACCAACCCGCTGCGACCGACGCGACCATCCGTGAAGGGTGGCTGCACACCGGCGACCTCGGCGCGGTGACCGACACCGGCGAGCTCGTCGTCACCGGACGGAAGAAGGACACGATTGTCACCGCCGGCGGCAAGAACGTCGTCCCTGGGCCGCTCGAGGATCGTGTCCGTGCCCACCCGCTGGTCGACCAGTGCGTCGTCGTCGGTGACGGGCGACCGTTCGTGGGAGCGGTGTTGTTCCTCGACGGTGATGAGCTCGGAAAGCGTCGGGGCGCCGCCGGGCAGCCGGCCGACGAGGCGGCGCTGCGGGCGGAGCTCGACGCCGCCGTCGCTGCCGCTAACGCCTCGGTCTCGCGCGCGGAAGGCATCCGCGCATACCGGGTGGTGTCCGAGCAGCTGAGCATCGATAGCGGAGCGGTGACCCCGACGCAGAAGCTGCGGCGGCGTGTGGTCGAGGACCGCTTTCTCGACGAGATCGAGGCGCTGTACCGCTGACCGGCGGAACCCGACCTCGGACCGTTGGCGCCGGTCCCATCGGCGCCGAACCGAACCCGTCGAGCCGGTCGGTGCGGCCGCGGTGCCGTCAGGGCTTGCGAGCGGTGACGAGGAACAGCGGGTAGTCCCGCCCGTGCTTTTCCACCACACCGCAGGAGCCAAAGGCCACGTCGACCAGCCCTGCCCCGGTGAGCAGCGATCGCAGATGCTCGCGCTCGAAACCATCGTGGCCGTCGAACTCGTCGTCGTGGAAGGAGCCGTCCTCGGCTTCCAGATCGGCGGCCGCGAGATGCCCGCCCGAGTCGAGCAGCGACGCCAGCGCGGCCACGACCTGGTCGATCTCGGGGATGTGGTGCAGGGTCATCACCGTGGCGACGAGGTCGAAGCGCTCCGAGAGCAACGGGTCGCGGAGGACGTCGAGATCCAGGACCTGGGCCCCCTCGAGGGAGCCGCCAGCGGCCGCCTTCGCTCGCAGTACCTCGAGCATCCCCGCCGAGCGGTCGGCGACCGTGACGCTGCCGACCTCGTCGCGTAGCTCGCTGCTCAGCATTCCGGTGCCCGCGCCGTACTCGAACAGCCGCGTGTCGGCCCGCAGGTCCACGGCGGCGCGGAGACACTGCGCGACTCGACGCGCCCGCTCCCACTTCTTGGGGTCGTCGTCCCAGCCCGCTGCCTTCGTGTCGAAGGGGTCCCCGGTCGGCTCTACGTCACCATCAGCCATCACTGCCTCCTGCGTGGTCGGGCCCGCCCGATCAGCCTCTCAGTCACGTAGCGCGCGACGCTACGACAGATACCGCTGGCGGTCTGCTGGTTCGAGCTTCTCGACCGCCAGGCGGAGGGCGGGGCGGGGCATCGCGGCCGCGTGCTCGGTCAGGAAGCTCCGCAGGGCGACGGGATCCCTGGCGCCGGCGTGTTTAAGGTAGATCCCAACCGGCTTGTGCACCACCGGATCGCTGTCGCTGACGAGCCCAGCTGCGATGGCGAAGCCCGCGGCGAGGTCGTCGGCGTTGCCGGCGCGCACGAAATGCAACGGCGCGGTGATCGCGGTCCGTCGCTCGAGTGGCTCGGACGAGGCGGCCAGGGCGTGCAGCGGTGCGGGTGACTGGCCCGCGAGATGCCCGCCAACCACCCGGGGCGCGCCGCGATCGACCATGTCCCAAGTGGTGATGCGGTCGTGGCGGTCGAGATACGCCTCGTAGAGCTCTCGGCGCGTCGCGTCGGTCAGCCGGCGGCGAGCAAGGAAGTCCAGGATGCACATCGCGGCCATCCGGGGCTCGTACGCGGGATGGTCCAGCAGCCGGTGGACCTCGGCCAAGGGCAGGTCGGTGTTGGCCTTTGCCAGGTCGAACAGGTCGCGCATGCGCACCCCGAAGGCCTCCTCATCCGGTGCGAGGCGCTTGCGCACCTTCGCGACCTCGGCCTGGGACCCGAGGGCCTCGAGCTGGCTGACGATCGCCGTTGCCTGTGCGTTCACTCGAGGGCGAACGAGCCGGTCTCGAAGTCGCCGGCTGGCTCGTAGGTGGCCATCACGACGCCGGTGGTGGAGATCGCGTGGTCGACCAGCCGAAGCCCGGAGGGGATCGTGCCGCCTGCGAACAGGCGCTTGCCCGATCCGATGACGAGGGGGAAGACCCACAGGCGGAAGCGGTCGACGAGCCCGTGGCGCAGCAGGGTCTGCACGAGGTTCCCGCTGCCGTGCACTTGTAGCTCCGGACCGTTGTCAGCCTTCAGCGCTGCGACGGCGTCGGCCACCGGCTCGTCGAGCAGCACCGAGTTGGCCCAACCCAGGGTTGGTCGTCCGCGCGAGGCGACGTGCTTGATGGCGTCGTTCAACGGCTTGGCCCCGTCGTCCTCGGAGGCGTGGGGCCAGTGGGCGGCGAAGATGTCGTAGGTCCTGCGTCCAAGCACGAGGTCGAACGGGGTCCCCATCGCCTGGTCCATCGCCTCGCCCATGGCCTGGTCCCAGTAGTTGACGGACCAGCCGCCGTGCGCGAAGCCGCCGCTGTCGTCCTCGCCGGGCCCGCCGGGCGCCTGCATGACGCCGTCGAGGGTCAGAAACGTCTGCACTACCAGTTCTCGCATCTTGCGTGTCCTCTCCCGAAGGCGCTCGTTCGCCGAGCCCGAGACGGCCGTTCTCTTGGCTTCAGACTGCGCGGAGCACGCAGACTCATCGCCCAAGGTGCGTGGCCGGTGCCGTGGTGCGTTTGGCCGGATCTCGTCAGGTCGCGCAGGGTCCGCCGCGCTCTGCTTCGCGGCCACTGGGGCAGGGCAGGGGACACAAGCTGGCGAGCCGTTCAGATGTTGACAGGGGTTGTGGATGTAGGTAATCTAACAGCGTTAGCAGAATCTTTCAGTGATAGGAATAGCCAGTGTCGACGTCCACCCCCACCCCGGTGCGGGAGCGGCGGCGCCAGCAGACACGGGCGGAGATCCTGGAGGCGGCCTGGCGACTGGCCGAGCGCGACGGGATCGCCGGCTTGTCGCTGCGGGAGCTCGCCGGCGAAGTGGGGATGCGGGCGCCGTCGCTGTACACCTACTTCGACAGCAAGGCGGCGATCTACGACGCGATGTTCGCTCAGGGCTACCGCGAGCTCGACGCCGTGGATACGGATCTCGAGCTCGATCCGGGCGATGCGGTCGGGACGCTGGAGCGCAGTCTCGAGGCGTTCGTGGACTTCTGCTGTGCATCGGTGGCGCGGTTTCAGCTGATGTTCACGGCGGCGGTGCCGGGGTGGGAGCCCTCGCCCGAGGCCTATGCGGCGTCGGTGGCCTCGTACGAGCGCTCGGTCGAGGGGCTCGCGCGGCTCGGCATTGAGGACCCGCGCCATTTCGACCTGCTGACCGGCCTGTACTCCGGGCTGGCCTCGCAGCAGTTGGCCAACGACCCCGGCGGGGATCGTTGGCGCCGGCTGAGTCGTGAGGCCGCTGAGATGTACGTCACGCACGTCACGCAAGGAAGGAGGGGGGCATGAGCGTGGAGACGACCCGCTCGGTGGAGCAGATCCGTCGGATCTCCCGAGCCACCGACGCCCGCGAAGTTGCGCTCGGGGCCTACGAGCGACTGCTCGAGCTGCTGGAGAGGTTAGAACCCGAGGAGTGGCGCGCGCCGACCGAGTGTTCAAGGTGGGACGTGGCGGCGATGGTGGGCCATCTCATCGGCGCGGGCAAGGCCGGCGCGTCTCTGCGCGAAGCGGCGCGCCAGGAGTGGTGGGCCAAGCGTCACGCCCACGAGTTCGACGGCAACAGCCTCGACGCGACGAACGAGCTGCAGGTGCGCGACCACGTTGCCCTGTCGCCAGAGGAGCGCATCGCCGAGCTCCGCCGCGTGGCGCCTGCCGCAGTGCGGGGCCGGATGCGCCTGCCGCGCCCGCTGCGCCGCATCCAGCTGCGCCTCGACCAGGGCGGCTCGAACGCTGTGGGCATGCCAACCACGCTGTCGCTTGGCCACACGATGGATGTGATCTACACCCGCGACGTGTGGCTGCACCGCGTCGACATCGCCCGCGCGACCGGTCGGCCGGTCGGCCTCGACGGTGACTCGGACCGACGCGTCGTCGAGGACGTGGTGGCCGAGTGGGCCGAACGCCACGGTCGACCGTTCCACCTGACGTTGCATGGTCCGGCAGGCGGAGCGTTCCACCAAGGCCAGGACGGGCCGCACCTCGAGTTCGACCCGATCGAGTTCTGCCGCATCTTGTCCGGCCGCGCACCGGCCGAGGGCCTGATGGCCACCCGCGTGCTGTTCTGAGAGGCGCCCGCGCGACGATGGGCGTCGGCTGGCTGCTCAACTGCAGCGGGGTCGGGAGTGCGCCGGCGCCCCGGGGTCGCCCGCGGTGGGTCGCCCCGGGGTTACCCACGGTGGATCGTCCCGGGGTTACCCACGGCGGGTCGCCCCGGGGGGATAAGGTCAGCCCGGGGGTGTGACGTGCCCGGGGGGTGGCCACGCGGTGAGACCATCACAAACCGGGCTATACCACCCTTCCCAGTGAGCGGTTTGGTGCACGACGTTGCGATTGCGACGTCCCTGGGAGTCGCAATCGCAACGTCGTGCTGGAATCACCCCCAGTCGCCCCTGCCGACTCCCAACGAGGTCCCCGATCCGGCGTTTCGGACTTCCGCCTCGCGAGAGCATCCGGCACGATGGAGGAAGCGGACCCGAGGGCAGGAACGAGCCGCCGTCGAGCACGACCGGCCGGCCGCAAGACTCGCGAGGTGGCTGTGACCATCGAGATCGCACCGGCGACGGATCGGTTCGACGACGTCGCCGTCATGCTGGGGCCCAAGAATCCGGAGTCCTCGGTGTGCTGGTGCCTGAGCCATCGGCTCGACTCGAAGACGAACAGGCAGTTGGTCGGTCCCGCCCGGGGGAAGTACGTCAAAACGCTCTGCGGTCGCGACCGCGGTCCCGGCGTGCTGGCGTACGACGACGGCGAAGTTGCTGGATGGGCCGCCGTGGCGCCTCGGTCAGAGCTGCCCTTCGCGCGATCGCGCAAGATCCCACACGTCGACGACCTTCCTGTGTGGTCGGTGTGGTGCATCCGCGTGCGGCCGGGTCACCGTGGCAAGGGGATCTCCCATCATCTGCTCGCCGGCGCCGTGGCGTACGCGCGTTCCAACGGCGCCCCAGCCGTCGAGGGCTACCCCGTGGACAACCAGGGCGAGAAGGTCGATCAGACCATGGCGTACGTCGGCACCCGAGGGCTCTTCGAGCGGGCCGGCTTCGCCAAGGCGGCCGACACGCAGTCGGTGTCCGGCGGCTTTCCCAGGGTGCTCATGCGGTTGCACCTCCCCGCCGACACGTCGTGACGCGACGGCCCTCGACGAGGGAGCGGCCGAGTGGATGACATCGCAGGGCGATCGCTTCGCCCCGTTTCGCCAGTGGTGGGGGCACGGGCGGCCCCTACGATGTCCAAGGGGAGACGCACGGACGCGAGACGATCGCCGGTGCGTTTCGAGCGTTCCTGGTGGTCGTGCCGCGCTGGCACGGACCAGAGACGTGGGTCGCGGCCTGGGCGCGTACGGGCTGCAGGCGGCCATTGCCGAATGTCACGCAGTCGCGCCGCCGGTCGAGGACACCGACAGGCAGCGCATCGTGGCGGTGTACGAGGCCTCGGGCGAGTGGCACCTTCGCCGGTGGTCGACCTCAACGGGGCGGTCGCCCGGTCGATGGCGCGGGACCGGCCGCCGCCCTTCGCGTTGTCGACGACCTCGCTGCCGACGATCGGCTCAACGGCTCGCACCTGTTGCCAAACCCACAGGTGCGCGCTCTGCACCGACGCAGTTGGTCGCCAGGGTCAGGCGCTGCGCTCCTGGTCGCTGATTCGTGGGAACGGCTCGATGGAGAACACGACCTCCACGGGCAGGTCGAAGAACTCCGCAATGCGCAGGGCGAGATGCAAGCTCGGGCTGTACTCGCCGCGCTCGAGGTAGCCGATGGTCTGGTAGTGCACGCCCAGGGCATCGGCCAGCTGGCGGCGGGTGACGCCCTGCTCAGCGCGAAGCAGGGCGATGCGGTTGTGGACGGTGTCTGTCATCGGACGAGCTGGTGGGCGGCCTGGTCACGGGCTTCGGCGACGGCGGCCCCGGACTGGCGGCGGGCCATGCGCCGGACGAGGACGGTCGCAAGCACCGACCCGAGCACGGTCCAGGCAACCAGCACCGCGATGCCGGGACCGATCCGCCAGGCGGTGTACAGCTCCCCGGCCACGGCGGCCTCCGGCAGGAACGCGTAGCGCATGAGGTGACCCAGCCAGTACATCGGGAAGACCTGGGCCAGGATCTGGACCCAGTCCCACAGGCCGGCCATGCTGCCGAAGATGCCGGAGATCCAAGCCAACCCGATGATCGGCAGCATGCCCCACGTGGTGACCTGCTGGATCCTGCGCACCAGCGCGCCGATGGCAAACCCCAGCGGCAGGTTGGCCAGGATGCCCAGCAGCAGCGTCACCACGACGAGCGCCCATCGCGACGCGTCGGCGGAGACCGCGTCGGTGAACAGCAGCGCCGACCCGCCGAGCACGATCATGAGCAGCGGTAACAGCGACACGACGGTCAGCGTCCCGACGCCGATGAGGTAGCCGTGCAGCCCGTACGGCGCCACGCGGCTGCGCAGCAGCGTGCCGTCCTCGCGCTCGAGCGCGAGCGCGTACGCCGGTCCGACGACGATGGCGAACATCACGATGCCGGCCAGCAAGCTGGGCAGCGCGACCTGGGGGAGGGTCAATGGGGTGCCCTCGAAGGTCTCGTCGCGGTTGAACCACATCAGCGCCAGCGCCCCGAGCCCCATGCCCACGTAGAAGCCCTGGTCCTGAGGGCTGCGCAGTCCGATGACGAACTCGTGCCAGCCACGGCGGACCCCCACCTTGGCGGCGTGCAGACGCGGCGACATCAGCCGTCCTTCCCGGCAAGGCCGACCGGAGCGTGGGCTACCTCGCCGTCGAGGTGGGAACGGACGAGCTCGAGGTAGGTGTCCTCCAGGCTGGCTCGCCGGACCTCGAGGTCCTCGATGCCGTGCGGGTGGTCGGCAAGCAGCTGGCGCACGAACGCGGTGGCGTCCGCGGCAGCGTGCACGAAGCGCTGGCCCTCCTGGGTCCAGCGCACCTCCGCGCTGGCACGGATCTGCAGCGCGAGAGCGTCGGGCGAGCCATCGGCGACGATGCGGCCGCCCGCCAGGATGAGGATGCGGTCTGACAGCTTCTCCGCCTCGGCCAGATCATGGGTGGTCAGCAGCACCGTCGTGCCCTCCAGGTCGGTCAGGCGGTGCACCAGGTCGTGGAACTCCCTCCGTGCCTGCGGGTCGAACCCGGCGGTCGGCTCGTCCAGGAACAGCAGCTCGGGACGCCCGACGATGCCGACTGCGACGTCGAGGCGGCGTCGCTGTCCCCCCGACAGCGTCATGATCCGCTGATCCGCAGCCTCGTCCAGGCCCACCAGGTCGATGAGCTCAGCCGTCGGCACGGGGCGTGGTCGATGGCTTGTCGTGAACGGGATGTAGTACAAACCGAGGTGGTCGAGCAGATCGCGTGGCGTCCAGCGCGCGTGGTCGCGCCAGGACTGCAGGACGACCCCGACGCGGGCGCGCCAGGCCTCGTCGGCGAGCAGCGGGTCGACCCCGAGCACCTCGACCGAACCCGCCGAGGGCCGCCGGAAGCCCTCCAGGATCTCGACCGTCGTGGTCTTCCCGGCGCCATTGGGGCCGAGCAGCACCACGACCTCCCCGCGGTGCACGTCGAGGTCGATGCCGCTGAGGACGTCGTGGTCGCCGTAGCGCATCCGGAGACCTCGGACATGCACGACCGGTGCCCCGGCCGTGTCCGGTACGGGTGGTTCCAGGCCAGCAGGGGTCATGCCACATCGCCAATCGCAGGGTTCTCCGACCAGAGCTTGTAGCAGAACTACTATACAGAAAGCAGTTCTACAACGCTGTCGCTTCCACCAGGTGCCGAGGCCGGCGCCGCCGGCGACGCCGACGAGGGCACAGCAGGGGGCGCCTCCGTACCGGTCACGTAGCCGGCGTTCTTAGCGCAGAAACGCACAGGTCAGCGGTGGCCCGAATAGGGCTTGCGGCATCAACTAAGCGATGAGTCCTGTGCCCCCAGCGTGTCTAACCCTGCGTCTAGCCCTGGTGAGGGCCGTGCAGGCCGAGGGTGGCTGGCCAGCGACCGGAAGGAACATCATGCACCATGACGACGCCGCGACGCGGGTTCGTGCGAGGAACTCGTGAACGAGATCGACCAACGGGCTCCCGGACGAGGGGCTGCGCTATGGCCGCAGGTACATGCCGAGCGGGCGGCGCTCGCTGACGACCTCGCGGTGCTCGACGACGAGGCGTGGTTCACGCCGTCGCTGTGCAGCAGCTTCACCGTTCGCGAGGTGCTGGCCCACCTGACGGCTTCGGCCAGCCTGTCACCGCTGCGCTGGTTCTCGGGCGTGGTCCGTTGCCGGTTCGACTTCGACGCGCAGGTGGCGACGCGGCTGGCCGAGCACCTCGGTACCACGCCAGCCGAGACGCTCGACCGATTCCGAGCCGTTTCGACGAGCACTACGAAGCCGCCCCTGCCGGTTGTTGCGATGCTCGGCGAGACGGTCGTGCACGGTCAGGACATCCGCACGCCGCTGGGCCTGCACCGCGACTACCCGCTCGAGGTGCTCACCGCGGTGGCTCACTACTACCGGCGCTCGGACATGGTCGTCGTTGCCAAGAGCCGCGTGCGTGACCTGCGACTTGTCGCGACCGACGGGGTGTTCGCGGCGGGCTCCGGGGCGCTGGTCTCCGGGCGGACCCTGGCGCTGGTGATGGCCATGACCGGCCGCGGCGCGTTCTGTGACGAGTTGGACGGCCCTGGAGTGTCGACGCTGCGTACCCGGTGCGCCCCGGCCTAAACCGCCCAGGCCGGCGCTCCTCATCCGCTCGGAAGAGGCAGGCAACCTGGGGGGATGGCTCGGTCGGGAGGGGGGTCCACATGGACGACGTCTGGACAACGCATAAGTGTCTGCTTATATACTCTCCTACGAACGTTGCTCGTGACGAGGAGGCCAAACCATGGGGCTCGACCCTGCAGCAGCGGCCGGCTTGGTGACGCGTGAAGTTAGGACCGGCTCCCGGGACGGCGTCTCGACCCGGGTAGTCGTGGCGCGACGCACCTACGCAACCGATCGGGACGACTTGTGGGACGCGGTCACCAACCCGGAGCGCATCCCGCGATGGTTCCTGCCGGTCAGCGGCGACCTGCGCCCCGGCGGCCGCTACCAGCTCGAGGGCAACGCCGCGGGCACCGTCGAGCGGTGTGACCCACCGGCGACGTTCGCGGTGACCTGGGAGTTCGCCGGGCAGGTGTCGTGGCTCGAGGTCGCGTTGTCGCCCGTCGACGACGGGACCGCGCTGGAGCTGGCGCACGAGGCGCCGGCAGATCCGGGCTTCTGGGCGGAGTACGGGCCAGGCGCCGCCGGCGTCGGATGGGATCTCGGGCTGCTGGGACTGGGTCTGCATGTCGACACCCACGCCCCGCTTGATCCGACCGAGGCCAACGCGTGGACGCTGACCGACCCCGGTGTGGCGTTCGTCCGCCACGCCGCCATCAGCTGGGCCGACGGTGCGGTCAGCGACGGCGATGACCCCGCCGCTGCCCGCGAAGCGGCCGAGCGCACCGTCGCGTTCTACACCGAGCCGCCACAGGCGTGACCGTGTCGGCATTCACCGCGTTGGGCGATCCGACCAGGCGCCGGATCCTCGAGCTGCTCGCCGAGGGGGAGCAGTCGGTGGGCACTCTGCGCGCGGGGCTGGTCGCCGATCACCCGGTCTCGCAGCCCGCGGTGTCCCAGCACCTTCGGGTGCTGCGCGACAGCGGGCTTGTCACAGCCCGGGCCGACGGCAATCGCCGTCTGTACGCGCTCGACCGGGCAGGCCTGGCCGAGGCCGCTGCGTGGCTTGATTGGCTGGTCGACGCGCCGGCGCCATTCGCCCAGCCGCTCGATGCGCTGGACACCGAGGTGGCGCGAGGCCGCCGCGCCCAGTCCGCAGCCGGTCGCTCCGCCAAGCCCGCAGCCGGTCACCACCGTGAGAGTCGATCCGCCCCGGATGCTTTGCCCGGTGCGGCGACCGGCGGCTGAGCCGTCGGGTCGCTGGGCCGCTGAGGTGTCGGGCCCCTGGGCTGTCGGGCCGTTGGGCCGCTGGGTCGCTGGGCTGTCGGTCGCTGGGCTGTCGGGCCGCTGGGCTGTCGGGCCGCTGGGCTGTCGGGCCGCTGGTGCTTCCTCGGTGCCGTCTGATCGCTGGTTGCGGCCACCGCTTCTCGGACATTTCGGGTGCGGCTGGTACATCTGCAC
>SLAO01000007.1 GCA_007126835.1 Nitriliruptorales bacterium
CCCGAGTTCTGGAACGCGAAGTCCACGTCGTACTGGTCGAGAAGCGCGTCAGTGGCGACGTTGCCTTGTTTGGACTCCTCCTCTCGGGTGGTGCGGGGGATCTCCACTGTGGACTGGCCGACGACCTCGGCCATCAGGGGACCGGCGATCTCCTCGTAGAACTCGATGATCTCGACCACGTCGGGGTCGGGGTCAACGTCGTCGGTCACCTCATGGTTCGTCGCGGAGCGGTCCACGATCTCGCCACTGCGATGGTCGAAGAGCAGGTCGATCTCGGTGAACATCTCACCGTACTGGTAGGCCTGGGTGACCAGCGGCTCACCCTCGACGTCGCACACGTACGCCTCGTGGGTGTGGCCATCGACGACCACGTCGACAGCGTCGTCGAACTGCGGGTGGATGCCCGCCGCCGCGCCGCGGAAGTTCTCGCACTGGTCCGCGTCGCCGTCCTGACGACCGCCCTCGTGCATGAGCACGACGATGACGTCCGCGCCCTCGTCTTCGAGCATCGGCACGGTGTTGTTGACCGCCTCGGCCTCGGGCAAGAACTCCAGGCCGACGATGCCGTCAGGGTGCACCACGGTTGGCGTGTCCTCGGTCGTCACGCCGATGAAGCCGACGTCGACTCCGGCGACCTCGATGATGTCGTAGGGGTAGGTCAGCGTCTCTCCGGTGTCTTCGACGATGACGTTGCTTGACAGGGTCGTGAAGTCCTGGCCCTCGAACTCCGTGTCGTCCCGATACTCGCAGTCATCGTCGAAGCAGCCACCCTCCAGCCGCCGCAGGATTTCGTCCTGGCCGGCGTCGAACTCGTGGTTGCCGACCGTTTGGACGTCCAGGCCGAGGGTGTTCATCACCTCGACCGTGGGTTCGTCGTGGAACAGGTTGGACAGCACGGGGGTCCCGCCCACGAGGTCTCCTGCGTCGACGAACAAGGTGTCCGGGTGCGCGTCGCGGATCGCGTTCATGTGCGTCGACAGGTACGCCGCGGACGGTGACTCCGTCGTCCCGATCCGACCGTGGAAGTCGTTGAACGAAAGCAGCTTGAGGTCGCTCAACGGCAGCGGCAGGACCTCGGCGTCGATCTCGAAGTCGAGGAAGCGCATGACGAACAGCGCCATGTGGCCGCGGATCACGGGGGCGTGCGGCCGGAAGTCGCCGTCGGCGAAGCCCTGCACGACGCCCTTTGCGGCCAGCGTGTTCACGTCACTTGCGCGCGCCAAGTCGTCGGGCACGTCGGGGAACACGTCGCTGCTGACCTCGACGTCTCCACCGTCCAGCCACGTTTGCAACCGCACGAGGAATGAGGACATGTCCCGCCGGCTCACGTGCCCTTGCGGCTCGAAGGTCGTTTCGGTCTTGCCCGTGGTGATGTCGAGGTCATACAGCACGGCGATCGCGTCCTGGGCCTCTTCGGACAGGTTCGCGACGTCGGTGAAAGGCAGATCATCGGGGTCGACAGCAGGCGGCTCGCGGTCGGTCCACTGCGTCGCGTACTCGACCATGCGCCCGAGGAACAGCGCCATCTGGTAGCGCGGGATCTCCTGGCCCGGCCGATACGACCCGTCGATGAACCCGACGGTGACGCCGTAGGCGGCCTGGCACTTGATCGCATCCTGGACGTCGGCGGAGAAGCCACCGATGTCTGGGAAGGCAAACGCATCCAGATCAACGCCCGTACACGCTGCGTCGATGCCGCGGGCCTCGGTGTCGGCCGACGCGCTGCCCGTCAGCGGCAGCAATGCGAGCGACAGGGCTAGCGCGGCCAGAATGGCGAGGCCACGCCTTAGTACTCGGTCGGAATTTCGGTGAATCGCTGTCATGCGGATCCCTTCATCCTGCGGTCTGCCCCTGCCGTGGGCCGAGTCGGTACCACGGGTCGCCCCACCCGCCGGTCTTGCGCCCGCCCTTGGGCGTGCGCGGAGCGCAGCCCCTCTGCGTGCCCCTTCAGGGGCCGGTCCGGTGCGTTGGCCGGTCTCCCAGGGCGTCGCGCCGCCGGCGAGTTGGAACTCATGCTGCGTGCTGTAGCCGTGGAGGAACGTACTGACGGCATGCCGGCCGCACAAGTTGAGGCGGACGAGGGTGGACGCCGCGCGGTCGGGTGTCGCAGCAAGCTTCAGGCATTCACAAAGGAACCTCCGCCGGTCTGCTCGTCACCCCGGTTCCCCACTTCGAGAACGAAGAGCCTAGAAGGCGATGGTGGCGGGGGGTTCCAGACGCGGGTCCCAAGCCGAGGGGGTCGACGCCAACCGATGGAGAAATGCCGCCATCTGCCCTCGCTTGACGGCTTGGTTCGGCTCGAACGCCCCTTCGACGGTGCCCGTGGTGATCTCATGGCGCGCGGCCCACGCCACGGCCTCGGTGTAGAAGCGGTCCGGCGGGACGTCAAAAAGGGCGTGGTCGGGCTCAGTTGGCAGCGCACCGCTGATCCGCCAGAGGAACGCCGCCATCTCGCCGCGGGTGACCGGATCACCGGGCGCGAAACTGGTCGCCGACCGACCCTGGGTCACCCCCTCCTCCGCGAGCCAGGCCACCGCATCGGCGTAGTAGGCATCATCGTCGACGTCGTCGAATGGCGACGACTCGGTCGGCTCTGGCGCATCCATCATTCGCCACAGAAACGCCGCCATCTGGCGCCGCGTCACGTCGCGGTGCGGGCTGTAACGTGCCTTGCTGGTGCCTTGTGTCACGCCTTCTGCCAACGCCCAAGAAACCGCGGCGTCGAAGTACGAATCACGGCGGACGTCGTCGAATGCGTGCGGGGGTGGGGGTGACTTGGGGATCACCACGTTGCTGCGACTCGACGAGCGGCCGGTGCCGATTTCGTTGTGGGCGACAACCGTGAAGCGATATCGCCGCCCGTTGGTCAACCCGCCGACTTCGATTTCACGGTCTTGGGGGCCGGCGACCAAGGTCGCGATCTCGTCGTCGTCGGACCGGATCTCGTACCCGCCGATGTCCTCGCCGCCGTCCCATATCGGCGCCTCCCAGGACACGGTCGCGCTGCCGTCCGCGGCGGTTGCGGCCACGTCGATCGGCCGTCCAGGAGGCCGCGGCTCCTGGTTGAGGGTGCCTAAGGCCATGTGCGCCGCGCCGAGGTCGATGCGCGGCAACGCACCCGAAGCCCCGAACGGGACGTCAACGGCGGTCTCGCGCAGGACCCGCAGATGTTCGCCGACAGAGTCGGCGGGGCGCACTTGGCGCAGCGTGGCCCATCCGCCGGCGACGTGGGGCGCGGCCATCGATGTGCCCGTCATCTCGACTACGCTCGACTGGGGCCACGCGGCGCGGATTCCTTCGCCGGGCGCGACCAGGGAGACCGCGTCGGCGACGTTGGTAAATGATGCGAGCGTGTCGCCGGCGGTGGACGCGCTGACGCTGATCGCGTTGCTGATGCAGGCGGGCATCGCGACTCGGTCCTGGGCGCCGGGGTTGCCGTTGCCGGCGGCCACGACCGTGGGGACGTCGAGGTCGCGTAGCAGTGAGATCGCCTCGGTGGTGGCCCCGGCCCGGTTGTCGCAGGGGATGTCGTACACCAGCTCGGTGCCTAGCGACACGTTGGCGGCGGCGACGTTGCGCGAGCCGGCCTGCTCGTGGACCCATTCGAGTGCTTTGGCGACGTCGCTGCCGGCGAAGGTGACGGTGTCGTTGACCGTCGATGACACCTGCACGGCCAGGATGTCGGCCTGAGGAGCCACCCCCTGCGGGTTGAGTCCGGCGTCGGTCTCTGCGGTTGCCCCCGCGGCGATCGACGCGACGTGGGTGCCGTGGCCGCAGTGGTGCTCGTCGAGCTCGCAAGGTTGCGCGCTGCCGGGGCCGGTCTGCTCGGTCTGACCGTTGGGGCAGTGCCCGGTGTACGAGAAGCAGGCCTCGGCGACGACCCTCCCCTCAAGCGAGGGGTGGGACGTATCCACCCCCGAGTCGATGATCGCCACGGCCCAGTCCCGACCGTCGAAGCCGGCTGCGGTCGTCTGGTCGGCCCCGATGACTGGTGCCGAACGATCAAGGGTCGGCTCGTAGGTGTGGTCGGGTTCGTAGGCGACATCCGGCGTCACGCTGCGGACGTCGGGCAGGGCCTCGACGGCTTCGAGGCGGTCGGGGTCCACGCGGACCGTCAGGTACGGCAACGACGAGAAGCGACCGACCGCGACCACGTCGCCCGCGACCTTGGTCAGCGCCTCGAGCGTGTTGTCTTGCCGGTCGGACAGGGCCGAATAGGTGGCTGAGTCATCGAGCTCGCCGCCAGAGGCAGCGCCCTCGAGCTCGACGACGACTTGGACGCGCCCTGCGCTGTCTGTGATCGCCGACGACGCTGGGTCAGATGACAGCGAGGCCGACGACAGGCCGGTGTCAGCCGCGCCTTCGGCGGTAGTGCCGCCCGTGAAGAGCAGGGAAAGGGCAGCTAGAGCGAACAGCGAGGCCGTGGCAGCCACCGTCCGCGGGCGGAGCCGGCGTATGACATCTCCTACCAGTCGAGGGCGCGCTGGATGAAGGATGCCATCTCAGCACGGGAGATGTCACGATTCGGGCGGAACGAGCCGTCGCCGTAGCCGCGGGCGATGTCGGTCTCGGCCAGCGCGTAGATGGCCGCGTCGTGGGTCGTGCCCCCGAGGTCGGCGAACGTCAGGTCATCGTCGTCAACCAGGGCCGCCTCGAGGTCGATGTCCAAATCGAGGTCGAGCTTGCGCGCCAGCAGGCTTGCCATCTCGCCTCGGGTCAGACCGCGGTCGGGGCAGAACGCCCGCTCGTCGCAGCCCTCGGTGACGTCAGCCGCTGCCGCTCCGCCCACGTACTCGGCGAACCAGCGGTTAGGCGACACGTCGTCGAAGCCGTTGGGGTCGGCCTTGGGCAGGTCCCAGCCGCGCACGATCAGCGCAACCGCCTCGGCCCGGGTCACCGTGTCATCGGGGCAGTACCGGCCCTCCTCGCAGCCGCGGACGACCTCGCTGTCGAACAGCCGCTTGATGTCCTCGGCGTGGGCGCCGCCGCTCACGTCGCAGAACGGCTTGTCCTCGGACGTTTCGCACACGTCGGCGAGGACCTCGGCGCCGGGGATGTCGCCGCGGTCCTCCGCAGCGCGCAGGCTGAAGTAGGGGTTGATGCGCCCGATGTGGGTGTAGTTGCCCGCCACCGGATACGGCTGGGTGATCGACGGGTCCTTGATCTCGAAGTGCAGGTGCGGAGCCGACGGGCTGGCGTTGCCTGACGAGCCGACGTAGCCGATCTTCTCGCCCCGCTCGACTCGGGTGCCGCGCGAAAGGCCGCTGACGTACGCGCCTGAGGCGGGACCGTCTTGGCGCCCGAGGTGGATGTAGCTGTAGGACCGGCCGTCGTCACCGCGGATGGTGACCATGTAGCCGTAGCTCGGGGGGTTGTTGTCCAGGCCGGTGATGAACGACACCTCGCCGCCCTGGGCGGCGTGCACCGGACGGCCGTGGGGGGCCATGATGTCGGTGGCCTGGTGCTTGCGGCTGCCACCGCCGCGGTCGAACTCGTAGTCGTTGATGTAGCTCGTGTCGCCGGCCACCGGGAAGGTGATGTCGACGACCTCTTCGTACCGGGAGCGCAGATCGTCCGCGGTGGCGACTCCGGGCGGCACCATCAAAGCCGCGGCGAGCAAGGTCAGCAGCGCCGTCAAGGGCGTGCGGGTCAGTCGCATGCTAGAACCCCATCCGTCGAGCGCGTTCTAAGAACGAAGCCATCTGATCTCGGGTCACTGTGTCGTTGGGACAGAAGCGGTCGGGGGCGCAGCCTTGCGTGATGCCCGACGCGGCCAGCGCGGCGATGTCCTCGGAGTGCGCCGAGCCCGACCACAAGTCGGTGAACGGCGAGTCCGACCCGTCGGGTAAGTCCAAGGCTCGGGTCAAAAACGACGCCATCTGCGCCCGGGTGACGTCGGTGTAGGGGCAGTACATGCCGTCGTCGCAGCCGCGGGTGATCCCGGCCTCGGCTAGCGCGTAGATCGCGCCGCGGTGCCCGTCGCTGTCGCTGACGTCGCTGAACGTCGAGCCGTCCACAGCGGGCATCGACAGCGTGCGCGTGATGAACGAGGCCATCTCGCCGCGTGTGACGTTGCGCTTGGGGCAGTACTCGCGCGGCCCGCAGCCTTCGGTGATGCCGGCTTCGGCGATGGCGTCGATGTCGGCGCCGTGGGCGCCGCTGTAGTTGACGTCGAGGAAGCGCACGTTGGCCTGGGCAACCAGGTTGGACACCCGGCTGCGGATGTTGTTGAGCTGCCCGTAGAACTGGGTGCCCGGGCAGGCGGTCGAGCCCACGTCGCGGTGTCCGATGAGGGTGGGGATCCGCGCGGTGGTCCCGGCCGGGTGGGTCGGTGAGCCACCGCTGGTGACGTTGATCGTGGCGTCGGGGTCGATCCCGTGGATGTCGAACTTCCAGGCGACGGCTTGCTCGAGCGAGCGCAGCGCCTCGGCGGGCGGCGTGACGTTCTGGAAGTTGCCCATCACCGAGATGCCGAACGAGCCGGCGTTGAAGCCCCGGGCGTGCGCGCCGATGACGCCGCGCTCCAACCCGCCGGCCCGGCCCTCGTAGACCACCCCGTAGCGGTCGACCAGGATGTTGTAGCCGATGTCGGCCCAGCCCAGGGTGCGGGTGTGGTACGAGTAGTAGCTGCGCACCCGCGCCGGGCTGTCGCTGCGGCTGTAAGCGTTGGTGCCGGCGGTGTGGTGCACCACGCCGTAGCGCACGTTGGAGGAGTAGCGCGGCGAGCCGCTGCGCCAGGATTCATTGGCGCCCCATCCGGCGCGGCTGACCACGCTGGGCCGGTTGGCCGAGGCTTGCGCCTGCGGGGTGGACGTCCACGCGGCCCGCAGCTTGCTGCCGATCCGCGAGGTCAGCGACTCCGACTGACCGCTGGAGTCGAGCAACTCGACCGAGAGCTCGGAGGGGTCGCTGCCGGGAGGCAGGCGTACTTGCAGCCACGACGCCTCGCGGACGTAGACCGGCTCTGTCTTGGTCAGCCAGGAGTCGTCGGCGCCCTCGTCGGCCTCGGGTCCGGAGTCATCCGCCTCGATGGCGTCGGCCTCGAACCAGGGGGACCACTCCTGTCCATCCTCGGAAGTGCGGACCTCGACGTCCACGCCGTCGGGGTGGTCGAAGCCCACGGTGTCGAACGGCATGGGGGCCTCGGTCGGCTCGGTCAGCACCTCGTCGCTGCTACCGGTGGAGGCGATGGTGGCTGCCGCTGGCAGGCCGTCGATCTGGTCGAACTGCGTGGGATGGATCTCCGGTCCGGCGCCGGCGACCGCTGGCAACAAAGCGGCGAGCAGTCCTACGAGTCCTGCAAGGATCAGAACGCGAGTAAACCGGCGGCGGATGATCGGCGTGGTCATGGTCTCCATCAAGCTCCCTAGGCGTCTCGTAACCCCCCGCAAGGGGTCGGACGTTTTGGGGCACGCTTGAGCACGACCGATTGGACGGATGGACCAGTTGGCCCGCGTTGATTGTTGTTCGCCCGTGCTGCCCGTACTGCCCGTTGCCCGACTGCGGCGAGTCTGGCGCCTCCGTGACCAGCGGCTCCCCCGTCCGGACGGGCAGGTCCGACCTGTCCTACGGCGTCAAAGCTGCGTGATCTCGGCCTATTAGCGGGTTAGGGTGCACGCGAAGTTTTTCGCGGAAAGGTTTTGACCCCTCCCACCGGTGGAAAGCGGGCAGGCTTTGAAATTCCTGGATGTGGCGCGGCGCTTTTCTCGCAAAGTTCTCGCGTCGAGCGGCCCTTTCTTGGCCCTGGTGTTGGCCGCCGCAATGGTGATCACGCCAGACGCCGCGGCCGCGGATGACGCCCGCGGAGACGGCGACGCTGCCCACGCGCCCGAAGGCGAGGGCGCGTCCGACAGGGAGCCATCGCCCCCCCTGGAGCTGACCGGCGACCTCGACGCACCCCGCCCGACGATGCTGCTGCGCGGGGGTGGGTGGGGGCACAGCGTCGGCATGAGCCAGTACGGGGCCAGGGCGCAAGCGTTGGCAGGCCGGCCCTATGCCGAGATCCTCGAGCACTACTACCCGGGCACGCAGCTGTCATCGGCCTCGGTGGACGGCTCATACCGGGTGGGGCTGCTCAACCCGCGGCCGAAGGGCAGCGGCGACCGTCGCTTCGACTTCGACCATCTTGAAGCGTACGCCGAAACGGGGGAGGTCACCTGGGAGAGGTGCTCACCCTCGGATGGATGTGAAGGACTCGCCGAACAGCCCGCGGAGGCCACCTGGCGGGTGGAGCGCAGCGACGGGAAGGTCCGGCTGCGCAACGAAGCCGGCGACGTGGTCCCTCCCGACGACGAGGACGACGAGGATGGCGCGCCGTCGGTGTCGGCGCAGTCCGACCAGTCAGAGCAGTTCTTGCGCGTTCGCCTTGCCGGCGACGTGGTCCAGTTGCCACAGCTGTCGGGCAACACCGGCCAGGAAGGGCGCAGCTACCGCCACGGCGAGCTCCAGGTGCGTCCGTCACTGCGGGACGAGGGCCACGTGATGGCGTCGGTGGTCCTGCCCGACCTCGACACCTACCTCTACGGGCTGGCCGAGGTGCCGTTTGTCTGGCCGGCCGACGCGCTGAAGGCGCAAGCCGTCGCCGGGCGGACGTTCGCCGCGCGTGCGGCTTCCAGCTTCTCGGAAGGCTGCGCCTGTCACATCACCGACGGCCCTGACACCCAGGTCTACCGGGGCTACGACCGTGAGCGCAGTGCTGGCGGCGACGCGTGGCGCGACGCCGTGGACGGCACCTCCGGGGAGGCCGTGACTTACGAGGGACGGCTCATCGAGGCGTACTACTCCTCGAGCCACCACGGCCGCAGTGAGAACAGCGAGGACAGCTGGGCGTTCACCGGGACGTTGCCGTACCTGCGCAGCGTCGACGACTCCTGGTCGCGGTCGGAGGCGGCGGGTAACCCCAACCGCAGCTGGACGGCCGAGGCCGCCCACGATGACCTCGCCGGCATCGTCGCCCCGGACTTGGAGGTCGTGACCCGGGTCGAGGTCGTGGACCGCACTGACGGGGGCACCCCCCGGACGCTGCAGTTGACCGGCTTGGACGAGGACGGGCAGCGACGGCAAGTCGAGTACGCCGGGTCGGCGACGCATGCCGTCGCCAGCTCGGTGCTGCGCCAGCGACTGCCCGTGGGGCAGGGTGGTTTGGGCGGCCGCTTGCGCTCCCAGCAACTCGACCGGATCGGCTTTGCGCCGTTTACCGACGACCTTGGCGGGGTGCACGAGTACGCCGCGGTCGTGCTCGCCGAGGAGGGAATCACCAGGGGCTTGTCCGCAACGCGCTTCGGTCCGTCGGAGAGCGTTTCGCGGGTGCAGATGGCCGAGTTCCTCGGCCGCGCCCTCGACCTCGACCCGGTTGTGGAGGACGGGCCGTTCTCCGACGTCGGGCAGCTTCCCGCGGCCAGGCGTGGGATGATCAACGCCATCGCCGAGGAGGGCATCAGCCTGGGCTACGCCGGCACCGACGAGTACCG
>SLAO01000037.1 GCA_007126835.1 Nitriliruptorales bacterium
GACACGCTCCCCCGTCTCGTGATGTGGCGAGGCGCCGTTGGGTCCCGACCCCACGATCACGAAGTTCACCTGCTCATGGCCCTCGTCGATGATCAAGTCCGCGATGTCGCGCCCCGCCTCGCCCTCGCTTCGCCCCGGTCGCAGGATCTCCGGCACCTGAGCGTGGACCCGGTCGATGGCCCGGGCCGCCCGCCGGAGTGCGTCGATCTCACTGGCGCCCTTGCGCATGCGCAATGGCCCCACGATGTCGGACGCCAGGGTCCAGCGCGCCTCGGGCAGCGTCCCCTGCAGCCCGAGGACGAACATCGCCCACAGGCGATCACCTACCGCGAGACGGCCCCGGCGATCCACCCCGTCGAGCAGGCGTACCACCAAGCCGAACGGGTCGTCGGTCTCCTCGAACGTCACCAGCTCCAGCCCTTCTGGCAGACCGCTGTCCTTGGCGCGCTGGGCCTCGAGACGGGGGACGACGAGGCCGTGGCGACCGTCGGCGCGGGCGACGAGCAACGTGAGCCGTTCCAGGGGCAAGGCCACGTAGCCGGTCAGGTAGCGAAGGTCGGCCCCGGGCCCGATCAGCAGCGCCTCGGTGTCGGATTCGGCCATCGCGGTTGCCGCACGGTCGAGTTGGTTGGTGGACATCGACGACCTCGACCTCACTGGCTGTCGTTGGGAGCAGGCCTCATCCCAGGAGATGCTAGCGGTCGATCACACCTTGAACGTCAGCGCTCCGCGCAGCAAGCGGAACGACGCGGGCGTGCGGCCGAGGAACTCGCCGTCGGCCTCCACGGCCATCGCCGGTGAGGCGTCCACGTCGAGGTGGGGCGACTGCCACTCGGAGATCTGCGGGTTGGGCAGGTGCTGGCCTTGGAACAGCTGCGTGGTCAGGCGGAAGACCTGCCCTGCGTCGCCGGTGAACGCCAGCACGTTGAAACGCGCGTCGTCGGGCATGGCCCGCGGCGCAACGCGCATCCCCCCACCAAAGAACTGCCCGTTGGCGACGACGAGCTCGATGATGTCCTCGGTCCGGGAGGCATGCGCGAGGCCCAGCTGCGCGGTCGAGCGCTCCACCGCGCGAATGCCCCCCCATGCCGAGAACAGGTAGCGAAACCGGCCCAGGGCGCGAGGAAGGCGCGCGGCGATGCGGACCACCTCGGCGCCGTAGCCGGCCTGGGCACAGTTGACAAAATGCCGGGTCAGAGGGTTGCCGTCGACCCCGACGCATTCGACGATCCCGACGTCAACCGCCATCGTGCCCGGTTTGGCCAGACGCCTGGCGGCCAGCCGGGGCCGCAGGTGTACCCCGACCGTGCGCGTGAAGTCGGCGCCCGTCCCGGTCGGCACCGCGCCGACGACCAGGTCCTCCGCGATGGCCGTGCCGTCCTTGAACAGGCCATCGACGACCCCGCCGAGCGTGCCGTCGCCCCCGACAGCCACGAGGTAGCGGAACCCCTCGTCCACAGCGTCGCGCGCCCGCTGCGACGCGTCGTCCGGGCTCCGCGTCTCGACGACGTCGTGCTCGAGCCCGTATTCGTCGAGCGCCGTGCGAAGCTGCGCCAGCGTGCGCCGCCCCGCCCGCGCCCGACCCGCTCGAGGGTTGGCGATCAGTCGAGCGGGACCCAACGGGGAGGACATCGACGGTGCCTTTCCGCTACCGCTTCGCTACATGAGCGGCCTGCTCGGGGCCGCTACCGCTGCGCTACATGAGCGGCCTGCTCGCGGGGCCGCAGCCTGCAGCATGGCAGCGTTGACGCGCTGTCGCGAACCTCCCTACAGGCCGGCGTGGGCGACGACCCCGCGGACCATCCGGCGTTGGGCCTGCTGCGCCATCGCCTCCAGCTCAGGGTCCTCGGCCACGTCGCGCAGCTGTCGCAGCAGGTCGGCGGTCTGCTTGATGTTGCGCACGAAATCACCGGCGGTCATCACCGATCCGGCAAGCGCGTCGTCGAGCTCGGCACCCGACGTCCAGCGCCAGGCGATCTCTGCGAACCCGGCGTCGGGAGGGCGGGTCGTCGGCAGGTTGGCGTCCTCCTCCCGAGCCGCCAGGCGCTCCCATTCGGACTGTGCGGCATCGAGGCGCTCTGCCACCCGCGTCGTCGGCGCGACCGGCTCGGGGGGGTCCTTCTGCCGCGCCTCGTAGGTGAACGAACTGGCCACCGCGGCAAGGTCAGGCGCGTCGAGACCGGCCAGCACGCCGCGGCGAAGACACTGGGCCACCAGCAGATCCGTCTCGGCGTACAGCCCGGCAAGCTGCCGTCCCCGCCCAGTGGGCGCGGGCGCGGAGGCATCCCCTTCCAGATAGCCGAGCTCGGTGAGGATGTCGACGATGCGGTCGAAGCGCGCCACCAGCGAGCCGGTGCGCCGAGAGATCTGCTCCTCGAGCTTGGCGGTGTCCTCGGCGAGGCGGTCGTGACGGTGGGCCCACTCTTCGATCTCTGGCAGCTCGGGGTCGGCGTGGACGGGGTGGGCGCGCACCTGCTCGCGCAGGCGAGCCGCCTCGACGGTCGATGTCGAATCCGCTGCCTCGCTCGGGCCCCGCCACCGGCTTCGCACGGGCACCTCAACCCGCCGGAGCGCGTTGGCGACCTCCTTGCGGTAAGCAGCCTGCCTGGGCCCGCCGGCGTCGGGCAGGCTGACCTGCCCCACCTTCTGCGGCGGTTGGTCCAGCTCGCGCGGACCGATCCGGGTCAGCTTGTGATCGGGCGTGACGACCTGAGCGATCGGGATCCCCGACTTCGTCCGGTGACCGCCCACCACCGCGACGACCTCGTCGTCGTCGACGGCGACGACGTCACCGGGAGCCAGCGCCGCCAGACCCTCGTGAACGGCGTTCGCGCGGGCGTTGCGCCGTCGCTTGGCGCCTTGGCCCTCGACCCGGGACAGCATTCGGCGCAGCGACCAGTACTCGGCGAAGTCGCCTCGCGACGACACGAGGTTCTCCGCATAGCCAGCAAGGGCGCGTCGGTTGCGCGCGAGGCGCTCGGAGTCGTCGGCGACGCCCGCGTCGGTCTGCCACTGCGCGAACGAGCGCGCCAGCAGCGATTCGGCGGTCGCCCGGTCGTGGCGGCGCAGCATGTTGACCGCCATGTTGTATGAGGGGGTGAACCGCGAGCGCAGCGGCTCGACGCGCCGACCCACCAGCGAGGCCACCGTCGCGAAGTCCACATCGGTCTGGTGCATCACCACGGCGTGTCCGCGCTTGTCGAGGCCGCGCCGCCCCGCACGGCCGGTGAGTTGGGTGAACTGCCCGGACGTCAAGAGGGCGTGCTGCTGGCCGTCCCACTTCTCGAGGCGCTCGATGACCACGGTACGAGCGGGCATGTTGATCCCCAGCGCCAGCGTCTCGGTGGCGAAGCACACTCGGAGAAGGCCCCGGACGAACAGCTCCTCGACGGCCTCCTTGAACGCGGGGACCATGCCGGCGTGGTGCGCGGCGATCCCGCGCTCGAGCCCCGCAAGCCACGGGCCGAAGCCGAGCACGCCGAGGTCGTCGGCCGAGAGCTCCGCCACGCGCTCATCTACCACGCTGCGAATGCTGGCCCGCTCCTCCTCAGAGGTCAGCGAGAGGCCGTCGCTGACGAGCTGGCCGACCGCCGCGTCGCAGCCCTGCCGGCTGAAGACGAACACGATCGCAGGAAGCCAGTGCCGCTCGGCCAGGGTCTGGACCAAGGCCGACCTCCGCGGTGGGCGGACTCGCGTGCCCCCCGGCGCCCGGCCGCCCCGCCGGCCACGCCGCCCCCCCGACTGCTGACGCTCCAGCATGACGATGTCGGGGTTGGGCACGCCGCCCTTGCCCTGCTTGGCGGCCTCGATCTTCGCGTGTTTGGGCTTGCGCCCACTGTGCTTGCCGCCGGCACGAAACACCGGCTCGAGCCGGTCGTTGAACGCGTAGTGGTAGTCCAGGGGGACGGGCCGTCGATCCGAGATGACGACCTCACAGCCCTGCGGCGCGGGGTCCTCCCCGGCATCGGCGAGGGCTGCCCCGCGCACCCAGTCCAACCAGGCACCGAACTCCTCGGCGTTCGACACGGTTGCCGACAGGCACGCGAGCTGCACGCCGGCGGGCAGCTGGACGATGACCTCCTCCCAGACGGCGCCGCGTTCGCGGTCGGCCAGGTAGTGGACCTCGTCGAGCACCACAGCTTCCAAGCCAGCCAGGGTGGGCGAGGCCTCGTAGAGCATGTTGCGCAGGACCTCGGTGGTCATGACCACGACGGGGGCGTCCCCGCGGATTGAGCGGTCGCCGGTCAGCAGCCCCACACGGTCGATGCCGTACACCTCGCACAGCTCGTCGTACTTCTGGTTCGACAGCGCCTTGATCGGGGTGGTGTAGAAGCACTTGCGGTCGCGCTGCAGCGCACGCCAGACCGCGTACTCGCCGACCACGGTCTTGCCGGCGCCGGTGGGGGCCGCGACCAGCACGCTGGTGCCACGCTCGAGGGCGCGCAGGCCATCGAGTTGGAAGTCGTCGAGAGCGAAGGCCAGGCGGTCCGCGAAGACCTCGGGGCTGGGCACGCTAGGTCTCCAACCCCTGACGCTGTCGCCGTTTGGCCTTGATCCGGGCCAGGATGACGCATCCTTCGTAGAAGACCAGCAGGGGCAAGGCCAACGCCGACATCGTGAACGGGTCGCCCGTGGGGGTGATGATCGCCGAGGCGACGAACGTGCCGAAGATCGCGTGACGGCGGTACTTGCGCAGCCCGTCGGGGCCGACGACGTCCATGAGGATGAGCATCGTCAGGATCAACGGGAACTCGAACGACAATCCGAACGCGATCACGGTGAACAGCATGAAGTCGACGTACTCGCGCGCGGCCAGCAGCGGGAATAACCCCTCCCCGGCAAACGACAGCAGCAGCGCCAGGCCCCGGGGGATGACGAAGTACGCAAACGCCGCCCCGCCCAGGAACAAGATCCACCCGGCGATCAAGAACGGGATCGCGTAGCGCTTCTCGATCGGGCGCAGGCCCGGCATCACGAACCGCAGGATCTGGTAGCAGACCACGGGAGCGGCGACTACCACCGCGACGATCGCGGCGATCTTGATCGAGATCGTCAACCCGTCGAGCACGCGGGTGACGATCAGTGCGCACTCGTCGCCCCCCGAGACCGCGGCTGGGCCCGCGCGAACGCCATCGGGAAGGTTGCAGTAGGGCTCGCGAATCAGCGCCAGCACTTGCTCGCGCAAGACGAAACCCACCGCGAACCCGATGGCAAGCGCCAGCAGGCTCTTGCCGATGCGACTGCGCAGCTCGTGGAGATGCTCCACGAGCGTCATCTCGCCGCCGCGGGGCTCCCCTTCTCCTCCCGCCGCGTCACGTGGGGTCGCTGTCGCGGTCATGCGCCGCTACGTGCCCGGCTGCAGAAGGCTATGGAGACGAGGAGGTGTCCGAGTGGTCGGCCTCTTCGCCTGCTGCCACTTCGTCTTCCTCGTCGATCTCGGCTTGGCCCTCGGTCACGCCCTTTTTGAAGCTCGTGATCGTCTTGCCGACCGCACCACCGAGCTCGGGCAGCTTCTTGGCCCCGAACAGCAGCACGACGATCCCAAGGATCAGGATCAGCTCAGGCCCCTGCGGGATCGTGAACCCGAATATTGCAGGCATACTCGCCTCCTGGTCGCTGGATCCCAGTCTACGGGGTCTCGCCGGTCTGGCGTGGGTCTTTCTGCTCGGCGTTTCGGGACGTCCGGTCCTGAAGAGCGGCGAGCTCCGTCTGAGTAACTGCCACCTCGTCGCCCAGCTCTGCAGCCAGGGGTCGAAGACGGTCAGCGCTGCGTTCGACCCCGGCAGCGGACGCTTTGACCACAGCCACGAGCCGTGCGGCGACGACCCCAGTGACCGCGATCACCACGACGACGATCGCCAGGGCGGTCACGACAAGCGCCGTCATCTCTTGTTCCTTGGCCTCGGGACCCGCCAGGATGCTCCCGCACGGCAGTCCGGCATCGGCCTTGACAGCGCGGGGCTCACGACGGCGAGCGCGGGATGCTCGGCGGCGTGACGTTCTCGAAGAAGCGGAGCATCTCGACGGGCAGCGGGAAGATCAGCGTCGAGTTCTTCTCCGCGGCCACCTCGGTCATCGTCGACAGCAGCCGCAGCTGCAGGGCGGCGGGGTGGCGCTCGAGCTGCTCGGCGGCCTGGGAGAGCGTCTCGGCGGCTTCCTGCTCGCCCTTGGCGTGGATGACCTTCGCGCGCCGGTCGCGCTCGGCCTCGGCCTGAGCGGCCATCGCGCGCCGCATCGACTCGGCCAGCTCGACGTCCTTGACCTCGACCACCGAAACCTTGACGCCCCACGGGTCGGTGTGGCTGTCGATGATCTCCTGGAGCTTGGCGTTGATCTCGTCTCGCTGCGTCAGGATGTCGTCGAGGTCGGCCTGCCCGATGATGCTGCGCAGCGTGGTCTGGGCGATCTGTGAGGTCGCAAAGCCGTAGTTCTCGACCTCGATCACCGCGTCGGCGGGGTCGATCACCCGGAAGTACGTGACCGCGTTGACGCGGACGGTGACGTTGTCCTTGGTGATGATGTCCTGCGGCGGGATGTCCATCGTCACCGTCTGCAGGCTGACCTTCACCATCTTGTCGATGATCGGGATGATGAAGAACAACCCCGGGCCCTTGGCGCCGCGCGAGCGCCCGAGGCGGAAGATGACCCCGCGCTCGTACTCCTTGACGATCTGGATGGACTGACTCAGCACGATCGCCACCACGGCGACCGCGAGGGCGACACCGATCAGCGTGTCGAGGTCCACGGTTGCTCCTTCGGCTCGTCCTGGGGTTCCACGAAGAGGCGTAGCCCCTCCCGGCCGACGACCGTGACCGTATCACCTGGCTTGAGCTCTGCGCCGCTGGGGCACGTAGCCTCCCACAGACTGCCGTCCAGCCACACCTGCAGCCGCCGCTCGCCGACCCGCCGGACCTCGGCGGTGGCCCCCTCGAGCGCCTCAGCACCGGTACTCGACGGGCGGCCGCGCTGACGTGCGAGCATGACCCCCAACCCCACGGCGGCACCTGCCGCGAGCAGCACGGTGGGCAGCAGCACGATCCAACTGACCCCGAGACCGGTGGTACCGTCGAACAACAGGAGGCCGGCGGCGAGCAGCGCGATCGCTCCCCCGCCTGCCATCACGCCGACGCCCGGGACGAACAGCTCCCCCACCAGCAGCGCCAGGCCGAGCGCCAGCAGGGCAACCCCCGCGATGGTGGTCGGCAGGACGCTCAAGGAGTAGAAGGCCAGGATCAGCATGACCCCGCCGATGGCACCTCCGAGTCCGACACCGGGGTTGGCCAGCTCGTAGATGACGGCGAGGGTCCCGATCGTGATCAGCAAGAACGCGATGTCGGGAGTGGCGATCGCGCCCAGGAGGGTGCGCATCCAGGTCTGCTCGATCTCGACCACCGTCGCGTCCGCGGTGGCAAGGGTGACAGTCTCGCCGGATTCGAGGGTCACCTCCTGACCGTCCACCGCCGCCAGCAGCTCCTCCTGGCTGCCGGCGAGCAGATCGACTGCCCCCAGCTCGTGAGCCACAGTGGCGCGCTCGGCCCGGCCGTCGACGACGGCGTCGACGATGAAGTCGGTGTCGCGTCCCCGTTCTTCGGCCAGCGCTTCGGCGTAGCTCACGCTGTCCTGGAGGATCTTGTCGGTGACCTCGCCGCCTTCCATGTCCACCGGGGTCGCCGCTCCGATGGTGGTGCCGCTGTTCATCACCGCGACGTGGGCCGCGTAGGTGATGAACGTGCCCGCCGCCCCCGCGCGAGCTCCCGCCGGTGCGACGTGGACGATGACCGGCACGTCGGCGAGCAGCATGGCCTGCACGATGTTGCGCGTGGTCTCGAGCTGACCGCCGGGCGTGTCAAGCTGAATCAGCAGCGCGTTCGCCCCGCTGGTCTCGGCCTCGTCGATCGCGTCGGAGATCCGGTCCTCGGTCACCGCGGTGATCGCGCCGCTGACCTCCATGGTCAACACCGAGCCGGTTGGGGGGGCTTCGTCGGCGCCGGCGGGGGCTGCCAGCAGCAGGCCGAGCACCGCCGTCAGGACCGCGACGGCGGCGCGGGTCGTGCGGGGGGCACGCAGCAGCTGCATGCCCCCATGGTGCCAGCATGCAGGCGAGATCTCCCCGCGCTGTCCAGCCACGCGCCGCCGGGGTCGGGGTCAGCTAGGGCGCGTGTCTGCCCTGGCCGACAGCAGGTGGTCGAACCAGTCGTCTTGCTCGAGCAGCGCGTGGAAGTCGAGGAGGTCGTCGGGCTGCAATTGCGGCCCGGTGGAACGCTCGGCCAGGGTCGGACGTGCCGCCTCGACGGGCTGGGCTTCGACCCCCCCTGAGATGAGCAGGCGCACGATGCGCTCGTCGGCGGCCTTCCGGACCTCCTCGCCGCAACTCGGACAGGCGAACCCGTACGACGCTGCCGACTGGTCGTGTGGGTCCACACGCAGGTCGATGTCGACGGGAGTCAGGGTCACCTCCCCGCAGGAGGGGCACGTGGCCTTGATCGTCGTCATGGTGTTCGCCTCCACGGCTCTGCGCGAAATGCCGTCAGGGGGTTCCTCGGCTGTTTCGCGCGACCCTTTAGCCGTAGGCGCGCAACGCCTCTTGGGCAAGCGCTCCGACTCGCTCCACGACCGCGGGCGGTCCCACGACCGTGGCGGTGCCGCCCAGCGCGACCGCCAGTCGGGCGCCCCACTCGACCGACCGCGCCGGGATCGTGGCCCGGCGCAGCTCGACCGGCGTGCTCGGCTCGCCCGGCATGCCCGTGTCGCCCGGCGTGCCGGTGTCGCCCGGCATGCCGGTGCCACCCGGCCCCTCGCGCTCCACCGCTTCCGCGAACTCACCCGCCTTCTCAGGCTCCACTGCCCCCACTGCCTCGACGGACTCCACGGTCACGGCGTCGAGCACCCACCACGCCGCCGGGGTGAGGTCGAGCACCAGGCGGACATCGTCGTCGGAAGGCATGTAGGACGGAGGGGCCAGGGTCGCTGACGCCGGCGGCTGCGGGCTGGACTCGTCCGACAGCGACACCTGACGCATGCGGTCGGTGCGGAAGTCCCGGGGTGCGCATGCACGCCGGCACCACCCGCGGAGATACCACCCCCCTTGCCCCGCGACGAGGACCCAGGGCTCCACCTCGCGCTCGCGGTCTTGCTCGTCGGTCGCCGACCGGTACACCAGGCGCACGACACGGCGCCGGTCCACTGCTGTGCTCAACATGCCGAGGAGCTCGTCTCCCGGTGCGGTCAGGTCCACCGGGAAGGGCTCGGCGGGGACCCCCAGCGCCCGAGAGAGCTTGTCGGTGGCGCGCCGCAACGGCGAGGAGTCCGCCAGTGCCGGGACGCTCGCCAGCGAGCGGGCGGCGAGCAGCAGCGTCAAGGCCTCGTGACGGGTCAGGTTGAGCGGCCGCCGGAAGAAGTCGGCCATGCGGACCGTCACCCGGTCCCCCACCACCGCCACCTCCACGAGGTCACCGCCGCCGTAGC
>SLAO01000108.1 GCA_007126835.1 Nitriliruptorales bacterium
CGCGGTGCTGCTGGTCGCGGTGCTGCTGGTCGCGTGCGGTCCGGTCCCCCGCAACGAGCGAAACGCAGACTCTGTTGAGGAGGCCGCCAAGGAGGCGGTCGACCGCTTCGACGACATCACCTGGAGCCCCGAGCACGCCCATCCCGCCAGCGTCGACGCCGACGGGGTGGGCGACGAAGCCTGGATCGAGTGAGGCCCCGCAGTCCCGGCGGTCATGCGTCGGCGAGGAACACCGCTCCTTCGGGGGTGAGACGCCACCCTGGGTTGTAGGCGATCTCCCAGGGGTGGCCGTCCGGGTCGACGAAGATCGAGGAGTACCCGCCCCAGAAGGTGTCGGCCGGCTCGCGGCCCACCTGCGCGCCGGCCTGTCGAGCAGCGTCGGTGATCGTGTCGACCTCGTCCCGCGAGCCGACGCAGTGCGCGAGGGTCACACCGCCCCATCCGCCCCCGTCGGACACGCAGGAGTCCGTCGCCAGCGCAGCGCGGTCCCAGAGCGCCACGATCATCTCGCCTGCTTGGAAGAACACCGGCTCGTCACCCGTCCCGCCCACGCCGCGCCACCCCAACGACTCGTAGAACGCACGGGCCCGCTGCTTGTCCCGTACCCCGAGCGTGACCAGGCTCACCCTTTGCTGCATCTCCGCCTCCGCTGGCGACAACGATGTGGCGTGGTGCGTAGGCGAGGTCCGGCCCTGGACGACTGCGACCGCCGCCTCGGCGGATAACGTACAGCCGCATGGCGGCACCAAGGCGGGAACAAGCCGTGGGACAACCAGGCGTTCCGCCGACCGCGTCGGACCACCCGGCGACCTGGAAGTTCGGCTACCCGATCTACCACCCACTCACGCGCCAAGCCTGGCGAGCGGCTCACCGCCCATCACGCAGCGAGACGAGGGGTGTGGCTCGCGTCGTGGAGACGCGGCACGGGACGCGGCGCCATCGCCTACGAAGCGGCTGTCGAGGAGGCGCTGTGTTTCGGCTGGATCGACTCGACGGTCAACACCCTCGATGAGCAGCGCCGGCTCCAGCTGATGACGCGCACTGGGACGGGTTTCCCGCATCGGCTCGCAAGCAGATGTTGTGGTGGGTCGTCAGTGCGGCAAAGCCCGAAACCCGGGCCGGCCGGATCGCCGCGATCGCGGACGGCGCCAGGCACGGCCGTCGCGTGGACCAGGGGGGTAGCGTCGTCGACATGGTCAGGACCGGCGCGTAGCCCAACCGGGACTGTCGTTGCGGTCTCCGGCCGCGCCTGATGCCACGGAGGCCGCTGCGAGCCCGGACGCCGGCGTACGCACCCCCTTGATGACCATGTAGGCGATCAGCCAGAACTCCGCGCAGCCCATCGAACCGCTCACCATCCGGGAAGAGCAGGTCCTGGTCCCGGTCGCTCAGGGTTGGACCAACCACGAGATCGCCGACGACCTGCACATCAGCCTCAGCACCGTCAAGACCCACCTCGCCAGCCTCATGCGCAAGCTCGACGCTCGAAACCGCGTCGAGATCGCCATGTGGGCCTACGAGACCGGCCGCGTCAAGCCCTGACGACGACTCGAACTCGAGCGGGCTCGTGATCATGACGGGTGTTGCTGGTCGGGCGGGACGAGCTGCTCGCCGACCCAGCGTCCCAGGGCACGGTAGGCCTCGAACTGCTCGACGTCGAACCACTGGTCGGCGGTCGTGTCGCTGGGGAAGGTCTCCGACCGCAGGGCATGTGCCAGCACGGGGAACGGCGCGGTGGGCGTGAGGACCCCCCTTCCCACGTGCAAGGTCCCGCGGCGCCCGGCTGCGGGGCCCACGTCGGGATAGACGATGGTGCCCTCGAGCACCGCGGTGCGGGCCAGCCGCCCTCGAAGCTGCTCGAGCACCGGATCGTCGCCGCTGGCACCAACCGCACTGCTGGGGGCCAACCGAAAGCCGTCGATGTCGATGCGGACCCCGAGCTCCTCGTAGGCGAGGGCGGCGGCGTGAGCGAGCCCCTGGGCGTCACCTCCGCCGGCGTCGATGCAGTAGATCGTCTCGCACCCGCGTCGCAGGAGCTCGACAAGGCCGAGATTCTCGTAGTGGCCGCCGTCGGTGACGTAGACGAACCGGTCGTCGAGGGAGTACGAGCCGGTGATCTCGCGAGCCCAGTACGGGAGGCGGCGCGCGTACGGCAGCGGGCGTCGAAAGCGCTCCAGCGGCGGCGCCGTCGACGCGTGCCCCCTCGCACTGCCTGCCCCGGTCGCGGGCACTCGCCGGTGGTACCGAGGGTTGGGCAACCACGCCCCAAGGCGGGTGTTGGTCAGGGCCAGCAGCGTGTTGAAGGGTCCCCCGAGGCGCCCCATCGCCGAGGCGAACGCAGCCCCCGACATCGCCATCGCGCCCAGGGTCGTCACGTCGGTCTCGTAGGCGCGGCCCGCGACGGCGCGTTCCAGGGCACGGGTCGGGAAGTAACCAAGCCGCGGCCCCCCGATCCAGTCGTGGCTGAAGACAAAGGGCGTGACCCTCCGACCGGGAGGTGCGAGCCCCGGTCCCGACACGTTGGCTGCGGCGCAGATCAGAAGCTGTGGCCCGCCTTGGCTGCTGTCAGGGCCAGGAGCGGCGTACTCGGACAGCAGCGTGGGGATGCGGTAGTCGACCTCGCGCGCGCTGGCGTCGTCGGCGCGCTCGATGATGAAGCTGCTCGCGAGTCGTCGTTTGTAGAAGGGGTGCAGGCTCATCGACCGGGTCTGGTCGAGCAGGACCCACCCCAAGACCAAGGCGGCCAGCGGCACGAGCAGGCGGGCGTCGCTGGTCAGCGCCAGCGGGGTCGTGTCGGCTGGCAGGTAGTCGCCGACCGCGCGCGCGAGCTCGACGCCAATTACCAACACGGCTGCCACGGTGAGCCCAGCGATCACCGCGAACGACAGCAGCGCGCGGGTGGCGAACTCCGCCCGGCTCGCCAGGGCGCGGAGACGCTTGCCGGTGGCCACGGCGCCGTCGTCGCGACTGCCGCTGAGCATGTTCCACAGGGTGACCGCGACGCCCAGCAGGCCCCCCGAAGCGGCGGCGCCTGCGACCGGCACGTCGGGCACGAACGGCGCCTGGGGCAGCCACTCGATGAACCGGACCAGCAACGGACCTCCCAGCAGCACCAGGGCCGCAAGCCCGGCCAGCCGTAGGGCGGTGGCTGCCAGCGCCTCGGTCCCCGCACGCCACGCGCCGGGGCCTTCAACGTGGGTGGTGGCGTCCTCAGACCAGAGCGCGGGCCATCTGCTGCTGGCCACCCAGGAAAGCAACGCCAGCCCGAGCAGTGCCAGCACCGCCGCCCAGGTCCCGGGACCGAACGGCGGCCAAGCCCACGCCGGCGCCGGAGGCGACGGGGCCGTGTCGAACAGCTGCGCCGCCCACGGCCCCAGCGCACCGTAGCCGGCGCCGAGCAGCCGCGCGCCGAGCAGTAAGACGGCGTACAGCAGCGCGACGCTCATCGCGAGATTGCGCACGACCACCCCGACGGCTACCGCCCAGCCGGCCGCGCCGTCGGCGATGTACTTGCCGTGGCGCCGCCGGTGGTCCTCCTCTGGGGTCCCGGCGGCTAAGGCGTCGGCGACCTCGATCGAGTGGCCGGCGCGGCGCGCCCGCGCCCGGAGCAACTGGTGCGAGCCGGCGTGGTACGCCCCACCCGAGACCGCGGCGACGTAGTCGGCTTGCGCCAGCACGCCGCGCTCCCCCAGCGCCTGGATCGCTCCCAGCGCGAACGTCGCCGAGCGGATGCCCCCGCCGGACAGGCAGATCCCCACCCGGCCCGGCTCCTGCCCGGCGGGTGGCGGCGGCAGGGCGCAGTTGTCCTGCCACATGCTGAACCGGTCGGGTTCCTGGTCGGTCGCTGCCTGCGTCTCTGCCTCGCCGGGAGCGGCGGGCCAGGTCGGGATCGGCCCGGACCCGCGGCGGGGCCACAGCAGCAGGCGACCCACCAGCGTCACGGTCACCGCAAGCGCGACGGCCCCCGCCGGCACGAGCGCCACCCACTTCACCAGCGCAGCTGCTTGCGACGCCCACAGCGGTCCGAGGTCGCCGCTGGCTTCAACGTAGAGCAGGACGCCGTTCTCGACGGCGTCGGCCGCCCCCGCCATCACCGCCGCGATGCTGGCGTTGATCGCCAACTGGCGCGGTCGACCCTCCCACAGCGCCCGGGCTCCGAGCCAGCAGATCATGGCCAGGCCGCTGGCGTACACCAGCAAGAACAGCATGTCCCACCACAGCGCCGCGGTGACGGCGACGTCGGCGCAGGGGCCCCGCATGGCCCGCTCGTACGCGCCTCCATCACCGGCGAGCTGCAGCGCCAACGCGCAGTCGGCGGGGTTGATCTCGGACAGCAGCGCCCCCACCCCGAGGATGACCCCCACGGCGCCGACCACAGCCACGGTGCAGCCGACCAGCGACCCCTGCAGCGCCGCGAACCTCGCGCCAATGGCGCCCATGACCCTCCTTTCCCCCGACTGCCAGCAACTCTCCGGAGTTCACCCCGCCGCGTCAAGCACCCCGGCGCACCGATGGCCGACCCCCGCGGTACCCTCTCCGCAGCACGACCCGTGGTGGTGGTCGGGCCACTTGCCACCAGCGACGCCAGGGGGCACGCGTGCTGCGGGACCGGGTCGAACGGTGGGTGCCGACGGTGGCGGTGCTACTCGTCGCTGCCATGCTCGGGTGGGAGGCGATCGAGGGTGCCGGCCCCAGCCCGGCGGCCGCGGTGGGACTCGCAGTGCTCCTGGCCCTCGGGTGGTGGCTATCGCCCCTGCGCCGCGGCCGCCACGTCCCCCACGACCGGGCGCAGGCGGCCTCGAGCGACGACGACGTCATCGTCTACTGGAAGCCCGGCTGCATGTACTGCACCCGGTTGCTGGCCGGGTTGCGCCGCTCCGAGCGGAACCACATCCGCTGGGTCAACGTGTGGAAGGACCAGGCCGCCGCGCAGTTCGTTGCCGACCACAACCACGGCGACGTCCTGACCCCGACCGTGATCACCGGCGCCGGTCACCGACTGCCGATGACGGTCGAGGCGGTCAGGTCACACCTCGACAACAGCGAGGCAAGCTAGCGGGCCGGGGGTTGGCGGCTACCCTACCGGGCCCCGACCCGCGAGGAACCCGCATGCCGAAGAAGCGTCGCAAGCCCCGCCGTTCGCCGCGGCCACGGCATCGCACCGCCAGGCCGTCAGCACCTCCCCCCGGGCCACCTGCCGACGAGCCCGACCTCCTCACCGAGGTGGGAGAGATGCTCGACGAGCCGCACCCGTGGCGGCTGCTGGGGTTCGCGAGCTCCCTGCTCGAGGCGGTCGACCCGAAGCGCGACGACCCCTTCGGCGCGCCGGACGCGGGCCCGGAGGTCCCGGACCTCGGCCAGCTCGCCGATTCGTTCGTCGACGTCGACCTGCGCGAGACGACCGCACTGCTCGCCGTGCTCGCCCAGCTCGTGCCCGACCAGGTGCTCGCCCGTCGCCTCAGCCGCGAAGTCGCCCGGCGCCGGCACCCCCTGCCCGGGTGGCTGACCGGCCTGGCGCCGTTGCGGATCGAAGGCGCGGCCGAGACCACCCACGTGCTCGGCGACGGCGACAACGTCATGGTCCAGGCCCGAACGGGCGCCGGAGACGCGCTCACGGCGGTCGTCTACATCGACCACAACCTCGGCACCGTCGCCAAGGACGCGTTCGTCGTGCCCTCGGCGCTCGATGAGCTGCGCGCGGACTTCCTCGACGCCGCAGGCAACGACCCCGATGTGCGCGCAGCGGACCTCGACCCCGCTGACGCGCGAGCGCGGATCGACGAGGCAGTCGCCCTGTGGGCGATCAGCTTCCCGCCGCTGGAAAGCGAGACGTGGCCGGCGTGCCGGCCCCTCTTGACGTGGATGGTCGGTCATCTACCCGAGGGCGGTAGGGGGTACGAGCGCCCCGAGTGGAGCGAGGAGGACCGGGCCGCGCTGGCAGCGGAGTTCATGGCCTCTGCCTACGGTCAGGGCCACGACGCCGAAGACCGCGAGATGGTCGACACGCTGCTGTGGTTCGGCTGCGACTACGGGCCCGGCGACCCGCTGCGGTGGAGCTCGGTCGCTGTCGAGATCCTTCTGGGCGATTGGCTGCCGCGCAAGGTCGTCGCCGACGTGTCGTTTCTGACCCGCGCGCCGGCGGTGCTGCGCAGCTTCATCCGCTTTAGTCATGACCAGCGCGGCATCCGGTCCTCGTTGACCGAGGAGACCCTCGCCGCGGTCGACGCCCACGAGGCTGACTACCAGCAGGCGATCCGTAGCCCCAGGCCGCAGGGGGCCGCCGCGCTGCTCGCCGCGATGGGCGTGGGCCCCGGTGCCGACGACGCCATCTGGGGCTCCCTGGACACCGGCGAGCTGGTACTCGATTCGCTGGCTGGCGACGTCGGCGGACCCGAGGTGCTCGCCAACCTCGACGACACCCCGCTGCCCGACGAGCCGTTCGACTGGTCCGTCGTGCCCGACGACGTCAGTGGCCGAGTGGCGGAGGTGCTCGACCACCTCGACCGCTGCTGCGGACAGCTGCTCGACACCGAGGTCCGCACGGCGTGCCGGCGACTGCTCGCCGACGTCGTCGCAGGCGACGCGGAGGTGTTCCGCCGTCGTGGTCGCACCGACACCGCCGCGGCAGCGATCGCCTGGGCGGTCGCGAAGGCCAACGGCTGGTTGCGGCCTGGCCGGCTGGCGGCCAAGGAGCTGCTCGGATGCTTCGGGGTCTCGGGCAGCGTCAGCCAGCGCGCCAGCACGCTGCTCCGAGCCGCCGGCGTCGACGAGTTCGGCGCCTCCTATCCGCGACTCGGGAGCGCCCGCTACCTCGACTCGGCACGCCGCCGCGAGATCATCGAGATTCGCGATTGGTGGCAGGCCGACCGCGCGTAGGTCCACGGAAATGCCACCCGGGGCCGCTACCCTCCGGCGGCAACCCGCCGACGCTTCCCCTAGGTGACGACCGAGGAGGTCGCATGTCGCACCAGTCCACTGACAAGCCCGTCGAGGTCGTGGTGGACACCAGCGCCTGGGACGACGAGATCCTCGACAATTTCGACGACTTCAGCGCGTTGTGGATCAACGACGGGATCGAGTCACTGTACGCTGCCTTGCTCGGGGGACCGGGCCGGCGCGGCAGCGCAGACGCCTTCGAACCTTCCGCGCTGTTCCGACGCCACCACGACGACGACCCCGAGGGCGCGTCGTTCACCGCGCTGCTGTTGTGCACCGACAATCGCTGGGACAAGGCCACCGGCCGGCTCGTGCGCGACATCGCCGACTCCGGATGCGTCCCTGACGAAGACCTCGACGACCTCGCCGACACGTTCGCGTGGGTCGACGAGCTGTGGCTGAAGGTGCCGGTGGCCTGGCTGGACTGGAACGCCGAGGAGTTCTCGTCGGACGGCATGGCGCCGGTGCGGCGCTGGATCCGTCCGCCGCTGCGGCGCTGGGCTACCGAGCGGCTGGCGCGGCGAGCCTGCGATGACCCCGCCGCGTTGCTCGAACGTGCCCGGTCGCTGCCCGACGAGCACGGCAGCGCCGTCACACTTGGGCTGCTCGACGCGGCCGACGCGCTATCGCCGCAAGCCCGACGAACCATCCTCGACGCCGGGCTCGCAAGCTCGGCCGCCGCGGTGCGTCGCCGCGCACTCGAGGTGCTCGTCGCCGAGGGGCGCGCAGAGGAGGCCCTGCGCTTGGCTGCCGACGACCCGGCCGCGCTCGTGCGGCGCTTTGGCACCAAGCTGGCGGCGACGCTTGCCGGTGGGAAGCAGTCCGGCGATGCGGGTGCGGTACAGGGCAGCCTCTTCGCATGAACTGAGCCGCCACTCCGCCTCTCCGGCCGACGGTCCGCGCGCGCACCGTTGGCCGCAAAGCCATCAGCGCCGGCGGACGACGATCGCGACGAGCATGGCCGCCGAGATGGCCGCGCCGACGGCGAACGTCCCCTCCGCCCCGACCAGTCCAAGGGCCGCGCCGGCACCGATCGGCCCGAGCGTCTGACCCAGCCGGGCCGCGCTGACGAACAGCGCGACGATGGTGCCGCGCTGCTCGTCCGTGCCGGCCCCCGCTGCGGCGGCTTGCAGGTTCGGCAGCATGAGCCCCTCGCCGGCGCCGAAGCAGACAATGGCTGCGACCAGCAGCAGCAGGGTCGGCGCGGCCGCGACCCCGCCGAGACCGACGACGAACATCGCTGCGGCGGCACCGAGCTGCTGTCGGAAGGTGAAGCGCTGGAACCGGCCGATCGACAGGGCCACTGCGGTGTTGGCCAGGGCCGGCAGCCCCAAGAAGACGCCGCGCAAGCTCGGCCCGATCCCGAACCCCTCGGCGAGGTGGATGGGCAAGGCCGTGAGCAGCAGCCCGAAGATCAGCGCGAACGTCACGAACCCGAGGCCGAGCGTGCCGATGACCGCCGGGGTGCGCAGCATCGGGACGGCACCGCGGATCTGGTCACGGATCGCGACGTCGCGCGGGATCGAGGGGGGCAGCCGGCGCCACACGAACCAGGCAGCCGGCAGCCCGACGAGGTAGACGACGAACGGGGCGCGCCAGCCCGCGAGGTCGGTCAGGGCACCGCCTGCCGCCGGCAGGACCGCGAGGCTGCTGGTCAGCACCGCCGCGTTGCGGCCCAGTATCCGGACCCGGTCCGCACCTTCCCAGTGGTCGCCGATGAGCACCACGGCGAGGTTGATCAACCCTGCCGAGCCGGCGCCCTGCAACAGGCGCAACCCGACCAGCACGGACAGGTTGGGTGCCAGCGCAGCGAGCCCGCCCGCGATCCCGAACAACGCGAGGCAGGGAACGACCACCTCCCGCCGCCCGTAGCGGTCGGCCAGCACACCGATGATCGGGGCCAGGGCGATCCCGGGCAGGGTGGCGGCCCCGATGAGCAGACCCGCCAGCTCGGGACGGGCGCCGACTCCGGTCAGGATCTCGGGCAGCGACGGGGTGATGACGGTGTTGCCGGTGATGCCCGTGACGGTGATGGCGAAGATCAGGGGCAGCGGCGGGCGTGGCTTTGCTGCGTCGGCTCCTCCGGCGCTGCTCACGCTTCGCAGCCCTCAGCCGTAGAGCCCGTCATCCACAGCGACGCAAGCGCCTGCACGGCGACTGCGTCTGCGGTGGGCCACCGCGCGGCTCGGGCAGGACGTTGACGGGTCACGGAGCGGTAGTGTGCCGCCCCGGTGGTGAGGCGGTGCAGCGCCCCCGCCCCGCGCGCCCAGCAGCCCCGCCCCCCGCGCGCCCAG
>SLAO01000026.1 GCA_007126835.1 Nitriliruptorales bacterium
CCGCCGTCGTGCTCGCCGCCGTCGTGCTGGCCGCCGCCGCGCTGACCGCCGTCGTGCTCGCCGCGGCTTCCTCCACTGCGGCAGCGACGTCCGCCCCCGACGCGCCAGAGGCCGCCGTGCCCCGGCTCGAGGTCCACTCGGTGGAGGGGGTCGTGGGCCACCGGATCCGCGCGGAGGTCACCGCCCGCGCGCCGCGCCACGCGACCACGGCCGAGGTCGACGTCCGGCTGGCGGTGCATCCCCGCACCCGCAGCCGCTTCGCCCTGCAGTCCGCCCTGGACGACGGACCGTCGTCCCAGCCGATCGGCGCTGCGACGGTGGGGCTGCCCACGCTGCCCGCGGGTGAGACCGCGTCGGCGTCGTTCGACATCGACATCGCCGACGTCGGCCTGACCGACGCTGCCGACGGGGTCTACCCCGTCACCATCGCTCTCGCAGGAGCCGGCGGCCGCGACCAGGTCACCACCTCGGCCGTGGTGGTCGCCGATTCGGTCGAGCAACCGCTGCGCCTGTCGGTTGTCCTGGCAGCGGATGGCCCGCTGACCTGGGACGAAGCCGGGCGGCCCGACGATGAGGCCGTCAGCTTGGTCGTCGGGCGCCTCCAACGCACCGGGCAGGCACTCGGGGCCCTCGGCGTGCCCGCAACGCTGGCCGTGGACGGCCGCGCGTTGGCCGACGCCGCCGAAAGCGAGCCGGCGATCGCGGAGGCGCTGACTGGCGCCGACGACGTCGCGTACGTCGCACGTCCCTACGGCAACGCCGACTTGGTGGCCCTGCGCCGGGCCGGCCACGCCGACGAGGTGACCCGCCTGGTCGACGCCGGCCGCACCGTGGCCAGCACCTACCTGGGCGGCGACGTCGACGCGTCGATCGTCGTTCCGGCCGCGCCTCTCGACCTGGAGACGGCGCGGCTGATCAGCGCGTCGGAGGCCAGCGCAGCCCTGCTCCACGAGGACGACCTCGGCCTCGACGCCGACCGGGAGCTACCCCGCACACCCGACGCGATCCGAGCGACGCCGGGCACCGGGCAGCTCCGGGCGGTGGTGCCCGACCGATGGCTGACTCAACGGCTCGAACGCGACACGCGGGATTCCCCGGCGATGGTCGCGCAGCGTTGGCTGGCCGAGACCGCCGCGGTGTACTTCGAACGGCCGGGGGTCGAGGACCGCGGCCTGGTCGTCGCTCCGTCGGCGTTTCCCGCGCCGACGGCCGAATCGGTGGGCCACCGGGTGAACCGCGCAAGCTGGCTGACCCCGGTCACGCTACCGGACCTGGTTCGAGACGTCCCGCCCGGCGGTGACGTGGGGATGCCGTACCCGACCGAGGCCCGCGATGCCGAGCTGCCCGGTGACCACGTGGGGCGCGTGGCAGCCGCACGCGCGGACCTTGGGATGGTCGACGACGTGCTCGCGGACGCCGGCGGCCGGACCGAAGAGCTGCGCCGTCAACTCGACGCCGCGCTGTCGGTGGATCTGCGCGGCCGCGCGGGCGCCTCATTGCGTCAGGTGCTGGTGTCCCACGTCCGCGGGGAGGTCTCCTCGCTGTCCGGCGCGGTGTCTATCACCCCCGGTCCGCCGATCACGCTGACCGGCATCGAAGGGGTCGTGCCGGTCACGTTGGCAAACGACGCGGACCAGCCGCTGCGAGTCCGGGTGCGCCTGGCCACCACCCGCTACGACGTCGAGGACGCCGACGGGCGCGTCGTCGAGTTGCCCCCCGACGAGGTGGTCACCGAGACCTTCGCCGTCGAGTCGCGCGCACCGGGGGGCACGTACCCCGTCAGCGTCGAGGTCGCCGACCCCGGCGACCGCACGGTCATGGCCGCCGGGCAGGTCCTCGTGCGCTCCACCGCGGTCAGCATCACCGCCGTGGTCGTGACCGTGGCCGCCGGCCTGCTCCTCGTGGCCTGGGTAACCCGGGACATGCTGCGAGGCGGAGCCCGGGTCCGCAGGCAGGGTGCGAGCCTGGCAACCACGTCGGCGACGAGGCCCGCTCACGGTGACGAGGCCCGTTCGTGAGCCGGCGTGGTTCCTCGCTGGTGGCCGCCGGCATCCTGCTGTCGCGTATCGCCGGGTTCGTCCGGCTTCGTGCGATGGGGCACTTCTTTGCCACCGGGGGTGTCGTCGACGCGTTCAGCGCCGCGTTCCGGATCCCCAACCTCCTGCAGAACCTCCTCGGCGAAGGGGTCCTGTCGGCCTCGTTCATCCCCGTCTACAGCCGGCTGCTGTCGGAGGGGCGGGAGGAGGAAGCCGGACGCGTCGCGGGGGCCATCGCGGGTCTGCTGGCGGTCGTCGCTGCCGGGTTGACCCTCGTGGGAGTCCTGCTGGCCGGGCCGTTGACGGCGTTGATCGCCCCAGGATTCACCGGTGATCGCTACGACCTGACCGTGACGCTGATGCGCATCTTGTTTCCCGGGATCGGCGTGCTGGTCCTGTCCGCGTGGTGCCTGGGGGTGCTCAACAGCCATCGGCGCTTCTTTTTGTCCTACGTCGCCCCGGTGCTGTGGAACGGCGCGCAGGTCGCGGTCCTCGTCGGGTTCGGCCTCGCCGGGCTGTCGCCCACGTCGCTCGTGATCGCGCTGGCCTGGGGGGCGTTGGCCGGTAGCGTGCTCCAGCTGGCGGTCCAGGTGCCGTCGGTGGTACGCCTGCTCGGCGGCGTGCGCCCCACTCTCGACGTGAGTCTGGACGGCGTCCGGCGCGTGCTGCGGGCGTTCGGGCCGGTCGTGGCCGGCCGCGGCGTGGTCCAGCTCATGACGTTCGTGGAACTCGCGCTCGCCAGCCTTTTGGCCCTCGGCGCGGTCGCGGCGCTGCACTACGCGCAACCGCTGTACCTGCTGCCCATCAGCTTGTTTGGCATGTCGGTGGCCGCCGCGGAGCTCCCCGAGCTGTCCAGCCTGTCGCCCGACGACCAGTCGACGGTAGGCGAGCGCCTCGAGGCGGGTCTGGCGCGCATCGCCTTCTTCGTCGTGCCCACCACCCTGGCGTTCATGCTCCTCGGGGAGGTCGTGGTCGGAGCCGTCTACCAAAGCGGAGCCTTCGGGGGGCTCGACGCGCGCCTGGTCTGGCTGGTGCTGGCGGCGTTCAGCGTCGGCCTGCTGTCGACCACCTCGGCGCGGTTGCTGCAGTCGTCGCTGTACGCCACGGGCAACACGCGCGTGCCGGCGCAGATCGCCGCGATGCGCGTGCTCGTCGCCGCGGGGGTCGGCGTGGTGCTGATGCTCCAGCTCGACCAGTTCGCCCTGACCGACGCCGGCGGCGTCGAGCTCGTCGGCGACCTTCCGGCGTTCGCCCCGCTGGCCGCTGAGCTGCGGGAGCAGGAGGGCATGTACCGGCTCGGCGCGGTCGGGCTTGCGCTGGCCGCCGGGCTGTCGTCATGGGTCGAGTTCGGGTTGCTGCGCCGTGCGGTGCGTCGCCGAAGCGGCGTGGCACCCTCGCTCGGTGGCGGCACGTTGCTGCGCGTCCTGGCCGCTTCGGTCGTCGCCGTGGGCGTGGGATGGGCGCTGCGGCTGGTGACGTTCGACCTGCCCCCGCTGGCCGAGGCTCCCGCGGTCCTGGTCCCGGCCGGCCTGGCCTACGTCACGGTCGCGCGCGCACTCGGGCTACGGCAGCTGCCGTCGGTCCGGGGACTTCTGCGCAGAGGGCCTTCAGCATCCGGTCAGACCGACCGATGATGCCGAGTAAGGACTAGTTCGGACGGGTGGGAGGCGACGCATGGGGGAGCGAGGCGACATCATCCTCGATGGGCTGCTGCGCACCATCGCGGGTCTGCTGCTGATCGCACTGGTCGCGTTTGAGGTCGGCGCGGTCGTCGTCAATGAGGTGCAACTCGACGGCGCTGCGCAACGTGCCGCTCGGGAGGGCGCCCGTGCCCTCGACGGTCCCGCCAGCGTCGGAGCGGTCGAGGCCGCCGCAGACCGTGCCGCCGCGGCGACCAACGGTGCGATTGTCCGCGACGTCGTCATCGACGACGACCGGGTGGCTGTGACCGTCTCACGCGAGGCCCCCGTGCTGGTGTCGGACCGGATCCCCCCACTGCGGGACCGGCTGCTGGGCACAGCCACGGCCCGCGCGCGCAAACCCCGGTGAGCGCGGACCCCTCGACTACACTCGGAGGGACCGCCCCCGTCAGCAGGTAGAGATGACTCAGGACGACCAGCGCGTGCCCGCTCCCGCGGAGGCCGCGCCCCCCCAACGTGTCCTCGGCGGGCGATACCTCCTCGAGGAGCGCATCGCCTCGGGCGGCATGGCCACCGTGTGGCGTGCCCACGATGAGACACTGGCCCGCACGGTGGCGGTCAAGCTGCTACACGAGCATCTCACCGCCGACGAGGCGCTGCGGGAGCGCTTTCGGCGCGAGGCGGTCGCGGCCGCAAAGCTCGGCCACCCTGGCATCGTCGGCATCTATGACACGGGCGCGCGGGCGGATCACACCTACCTCGTCATGGAGTACGTCGACGGAGAGACCCTGCGCGACCTCCTGGCCGAGCGTGGCCGGCTCGACGTCGAGACCGCCGCGGCCATCGGAGTGCAGGTGGCCGACGCGTTGGGTTATGCCCACGCACGAGGGCTGGTTCACCGCGACGTGAAACCGGCGAACATCCTCGTGGGTCGAGACGGCAGCGTGAAGATCGCCGACTTCGGCATCGCCAAAGTTGCCGAGTCCGCCCGCGACCTCACCCAGACCGGCACGGTGCTCGGAACAGCGGCCTACGTGTCGCCTGAGCAGGTGCGTGGGGACCCCGTTGACGGCCGAGCGGACCAGTACGGCCTGGCGTGCGTGCTGTACGAGGCCCTCACGGGCCGCCGGCCGTTCGAAGCTGAGGCGCCGATGGCGATGGCCGCCCAGCGCCTGACCGAGGACCCGCTGCCACTGCGCGCGGTTCGGCCGGATGTTCCGAAGGGTCTCGACGACGTGATCATGCGGGGCCTGGTGCGCGACGCCGACGGGCGGTACGACGACGTCAGGGACCTCGGCAGCGCGCTGGGACCGTGGGCATCGGCCACCCCGGCGATCCTCGTCGCCCCACCCGATGACGAGGAAACCGCGGAGCTGGCTGCCGACGCCGCGGTGGACGAACGCCCCGCGAGGTCGTTCCTGCGCTCGGAAGGCACCTGGCTCGCCCCGGTCATCGCCTTGCTGGTCGTTGCCGCCACGCTGATCGGCGTGGGGTTGGCCACCGGGGTCCTGGAATCCGATCGTGTGCCCAGCCTGACGGCCTCGGACCAGGGCCAGGTTGAGCCTGGCGCTGACCCCCTCGCCGACCCCGTCGTCCTCGAGGTCGAAGGCATCGAGGCGTTCGACCCGGTCGAGGTCGACGGCTACGCCGGCGGAGACGCCGCCGAGAACGACCAACAGCTGCCGTACATGGTCGACGGTGACCCAGACACCGCCTGGCAGACCGAGCGCTACGAGGACGTCGACTTCGGCAACCTCAAGCCGGGGGTGGGCGCCATCCTCGACCTGGGAGCCCCGCACGAGCTGGTCAGCGCCACGGTGCAGACCCAGACCCCGGGGATCAGCTACGAGCTTCGCGTCGCCGACGCGCCGCACACCGACGCCGACGAGTGGACCGTCGCCGGGGAGATCACCGACGCCGCGGAAAGCGAGGACGTGACCCTGCGCGCCGCCTCTGGCCGCTACGTGCTGGTCTACATCGTGCCGCCTCTGGCCGAGATCGAGGGAGGAGCGCGGGCGACGATCTCCGACGTCGAGCTGCAGGGCGAGCCGGAATGAGCGACGCGCCCGACGACGCCCAGCTCGTCCGAGCGGCGGCGGCCGGCGACCAGGAGGCGTTAAGCGAGCTCGTGGAGCGTCATACCCCCCGGGTGTACGGTATCTGCCTGCGGTACTTCCGCGATCCCGACGACGCTGAGGACGCCACACAGGAGACCTTCGTAGCGCTGCTGCGGCGTGCTTCGTCGTTCGAGGGCAGAGCGCAGTTCTCCACGTGGCTGTACCGAGTGGCGACCAACGCCTGCAACGACCTGGCCCGCAAGCGCAGCCGCCGGCCGCAGACCGTGCCGATCGAGGACCGCCACAGCAGCCCCGATCACACCATCGAGGACCTGCTGGCCGCCCGGGAGGTCAGCGACGATCTCCACCGTGCCCTCGCGCAGCTCGACGAGGCGCAGCGGCGCGCGGTGGTCCTGCACGACGTCGGCGGCTGGCCGTTGGCCGAGATCGCCGAGAGCGAGGGCGTGGCCGTCGGTACCGTCAAGTCGCGGGTCCACCGCGGTCACGCCCGGCTGGCCACGCTGCTGGGCGACCTCCGCGCCCTGAGCTCCGACGGCGCCGCCGACACCACCGAGCATCTCGGCTCCACTAGCCACCCCGGCTCGTCCGGAGACCCTGGCCAGCAGGCCACCTCGACGGACCGCACAATCGCGTCTGCGCGGGAACCTCTGCCGCCCGAACGACCTCCAACTACGTGATGACCGACGACACCTGGCCCCCGCCCCCAGGCGACGACGCCGAGCTGTCGGCCTACCTCGCCGGCGACCTCGACGACCTCGCGGCTCGCCGCCTCGAAGCGCGCCTTGCCGAGGACCCCGCCCTCGCCGCTCGACTAGACCAGATCGCCGACATCCTCGCGGAACTGCGCGCAGTCGACACCGTCGAACCACCCGAAGGGCTGGCCGAGCGTGTCCAGACCCACGTCGCTCCGGTGACCATCCCCCCTGAGGCTCCCGCCTCGCCGCGCGGCGAGACCATCGCGCAGCAGCCTGCAGCCGCGACGCGCGGCCGGCGCTTCGTGCAGACGCCCCGGCGGCTCGGGGCGGTGGCTGCCGCGGTAGCCGCTGTCGCCCTGGTCGGTGGGATCACCCTGCTGACCAGCCCCGCGGGGGACGATGTCGCCGAGGAAGCCGAGGATCGCATGACAACCCTCGACGATGCGCAGGAAGAGGCTCCTGCGCCTGACGCCGACGAGGCCCCCGAGGCCGCCGGCGACGGCCCCCAAGGCGAGGAAGCACGCCCTGACGCCGAGAGCGGGGTCGCTGAGGACCTCGTTGACGACCCGCGCGACGACGTCGCGACCTCGAGCGCCGTCAGCGACGCGCAAGCGCTGCTCGGGACGCCGGCCGACGACGCGGACGCCGCCGCCGACGAGCAGTGGACGGTGCTGGCCGAGGGACCGCCGTTGCAGGATGGCTCAGATCCCAGCGCCTGCCGGTTGGACCTGCGCGACGACCCCGCCGACGTGGTCGTGCCTGTGGCAGTGGTCAGCGGCACGCTGGACGGCCGCGAGGTCGCCTCCTACCTCGTCGCTGCCGGCGCGGACGGTCCGCTGGAGCGGGTCGAGGTCGTCACGGTCGAGGCGTCTACCTGCCGGATCGTGGATCGCCGGTCCCTCGACGGACCGTAGCCGTCAGCCCTCCACGCCGCGGTACGCGAAGAATCCCCCGATCACGTAGGCCAGCGGCAGCAAGCCGCGGGTGGGCACCGGGGTGCCGAAGACCACCGTGAACGCGATGGCGAACCCGCCCACAGCCACGCCGACGGCCAGCGCCGGGAACGGGGGCTGGGACTGGCCACGCGTGCCCCATCGCACAGCCCGGCCCACACCGAACCCGGTCACTCCGGACACGATGAGGCTGCCGAAGCCGATCGCGGTGGCGACCAATCCCCCGGCCAGCGCCACCCCGGCTCCTGCGGCGATCGCCCGGACGTAATGCTCCGGCTTGCCCCTCGCGCGGGCCATCTTGACCGGGCGCGCGCAGCGCGGACACCGCTGCCCTACAGAGCTCGAGCGGACGCACTGAGGACAGATGGGGTCACCGCATGCCGCGCACGACAGCCGCGTGGTCCTGTCCGGATGGTTCACGCAGGGTGAGGGTTGGCTGCCCATTCGTGTCCAGTCTAGGTCCGCGGCCGATGGAATACCCTATGGGGCACGGCCGTTGCACGCCTCCGTACCGTCTTGAGCCAGCAGGACCCCCACGCAAGGAACGCCGGACCCATGGACAACAACCCCCGCAACGTGATCATCATCGGCTCCGGCCCGGCGGGCTACACCGCCGCGCTGTACGCAGCCCGCGCGGACCTCGCCCCGCTGCTCGTCGAGGGCCGGGAGGCCGGAGGGCAGCTGATGCTGACCACCGACGTCGAGAACTATCCCGGGTTTCCCGACGGGATCATGGGGCCCGCGCTGATGGCCGACATGCGCAAGCAAGCCGAGCGGTTCGGGACCGAGATCATCACCGCCGACGTCGACGAGGTCGATCTGGGTCAGCGCCCGTTCCGCGCTCAGGTCGGCGACACGTGGTACGAGGCGCACAGCGTGGTCATCTCGACCGGGGCCACCGCCCGGTGGCTCGGGCTGCCCAGCGAGCAGCGCCTCATCGGCAAGGGGGTGTCGAGTTGCGCCACCTGCGATGGCTTCTTCTTCCGCGACCGCGAGCTCGTGGTCGTCGGGGGCGGCGACTCCGCCATGGAAGAGGCCACCTTCCTGACCAAGTTCGCCTCCAAGGTGACCATCGTGCACCGGCGAGACCAGCTTCGCGCCTCCAAGATCATGCAGGAGCGTGCGTTCAAGAACGACCGCATCGACTTCGTGTGGAACGCCGTGGTCGACGACGTGATCGGTGACGAGGTCGTCGAGGGCGTCCGCCTGCGTGATGTGCAAACCGGCGAGACCTGGGTGCACTCAGCGCAGGGACTGTTCCTCGCGATCGGCCACGACCCCACCACCGGGTTGTTCCGCGGGCAGCTCGACCTCGACGAGGAGGGATACATCCTCGTCGACGAGCCGGGGACCGCCACCAGCGTCGAGGGAGTCTTCGCCGCCGGCGACGTGGTCGATCGCACCTACCGCCAGGCCGTCACCGCAGCCGGGACGGGTTGCCGAGCTGCGATCGACGCAGAGCGGTGGCTCGCGGCGCAGGGAATCGACTAGCTCACCGCGCCGAGATTTTGTTCACCGTCCGCCCTCCGTTACTCTGGCCCGGAGGTTGGCTGCCCACGTGCCGTTGTCGGTGGCCGACAGGTTGCGGTTCGACTGTCCCCCCGTCAGCCGAGCCGCCGGTGAGGGGCGCTTCGAAGCGCCCCTCACCGATTCATTCCCGGCCCTCCGTGTGGGGGTGACGGTCCCCGTCGACGGGGAATACCAACCGACCGTGCCGTGTTCCAACCCGCGTCACCACCGCCTTTCGGAGGAAGCTATGAGCCAGGCCAAGC
>SLAO01000141.1 GCA_007126835.1 Nitriliruptorales bacterium
CAGCCTCGAACCCGCCATACGCTGCAACAGCCGTGGCGGCCGGCAGCGTGATGTGGTGGGTGGCAGGGACCGGGACCTGGGGCGCGGCGAAGTCGTCGGAGAACGACAAGTTGAGGAACATGAGGGTTGCCGCGCTGAAACCGAAGGCCAGGAACATGCTGCCGGTCCAGTAGAAGGTGATCCCGCCCAGGACTCCGAACGCCAGTCCGATGATCGCGACGTTTCCCCACTTGTAGAACCACGGCAGCCAGACCTCTGCGTTGCCGCGCTCCGCTGGCCTGCCGCCTGTCCCGTCGGTCTCGTGCGTCTCACCACGCTCGAAGGGCGAGACGTCGAAGATGTTGTTGCCACGGATCTCGCCGATGATCGCGTACCTGAACACCAGCCGGTGGATCAGCGCTGACAGGACCACCGCGACCGCGATCGGGTCCCATGGCAGCGCGAGCAACTCCCCGGAGACGTAGAAGATCACCCACCCGAGGATGCCGAACAGGCCGCCGACCAAGAGGACGTCGGCGTGCCGCCCTGCGAAGGCGATGAGGATGTTCTTGCCTTTGTGGGGAGCCCAGTTGCCGCCGAACCCGGGCCCCATGTACCCCTTCTTGGCCGCGTAGGCGAGCGCGGCCGCGCCACCGGCGAACGCGATGTGCGGTCCGAAGAACGCCCCGAAGGCAAGCTCGAACGTGTAGCCAGGGAATTCGACGCCGGCGATGTTGATCGCGGCGATCCGGAGAGCTTCACCGCCGATGATGACGAACCCCATGAAGACGAAGGCCGGGAGGGCGCCCAGTGCCGCGCCGAGGACGCCACCGGCGAACGAGGCGATGATCATTGCGAGTATCTCGATCGGCTCCATCGGTGCTACCCCGCTTTCGGACTCCGATTGCTGTCAGCGCAGGGATCGATCACCTGCGTGACGGGCGATTCTTGGCGTCGGTCCACGAGCGTGGACCCCGGGTGCCGAACGGTTGCTTCTTTGCGCGCCCCCTCTCTGCGGACCATCCGCCTCGGGGGCAGGTCAGGAAGCGCACAGGGAGCCTTCCCGCCCGCGTGCCGACGATGGAGGCTGACGGCCCGGCGCCCCAGGGCCAAGCGCCCGTTGTCGGCCGGCTGCCGACGCCAGCGTGCGTGGGCTTGCACCAACCGTGGCGTGAACCCACACCGCGCAACGCCCAGGGTTCGCTGTCCCTCCACGTCCAGCGCGCCGGGACCATGCGCGGGGTCTTATCGTTTATTAGTCCCTGTAGCGGGAAATGCTCCGCCTGTGTCCCGGATCGGTTCCATCGGCCCTCGACAGAGGCACGATCACCACATCAGGAGATCCGGGCAGAACCAGGAGATGCGGGCAGATGCGCACACTCTTCGACGTGCTCGTGCGCGTCGTCACCAAACGGCCGGTCGTCGTGCTGGTGGCCATCGGGCTTGTCAGCGTGGCGCTGGCCGGCCTTGCGAGTCAGTCCCAGACGGTCGAGGACGACGCCGCCACGGTCGACAGCCCCGAGGTTGACGCCCAGCAGATCCTCGATGATCGATTCGGCGGTGACGAGGCCGTTCTCCAGGTCGTGGTCCGGACCCCGGGCCAAGACGTGCGCGGGGCTGAGGGGCTGCAGGCAAGCCAAGCGATCCGCACCGCAGTCGAGGACAGCGCCGCGGCCGACCGCCTCTCCGATCAAGGCGGTCGCCCGGCGATCCTGAGCTTCCTGGCCAGCGCAGAAGCGGTCATCGAGGCCCAGCAGATCGATCCGGCCGACCTCAGCGACGACGAGGTCGCCGAGCTTCAGGCCGCCGGCGAAGAGCAGGCGCCCGCCCAGGTCGCCGAGCAGGCCGCCGGCTTGCTCGCCGAGGGCGCCGACGCGCCCGAGGCAGGACTGGTGCTGGTCTTCTTCGACGCCGCCGGCCTCGACGAGGAGGCCACCGCCGCCCTGCAGCGCGACGCCGTTGCGGCCATCGAGGCCGCACAGCTTCCACCTGAGGTAGAGGTCGAGCCGTTCAGCTTCGCCCTGCTGTTCGACGACCAGGACATCGGCCCCGAGGTCGGGCGCCTGTTCGGCACCGCAGCGGCCATCATCCTGGCGGTCCTGGCCACCGTCTACTGGGTACGCCCCCGGCCGGGCACCAAACTGGCCATCGCAAGGCGGACCGCCGCCGACGTGGGGCTGACGCTGCTGGCGATCCTGCTGGCCATCGTGTGGATGCAAGGCGCAGGCGTGCTGCTGGGCCCTGACTACCTGGGACTGACCGGCTACTTCAGCCCCCAAACGCAGATCGTGCCGATCTTGATCATCGGTCTGGGCGTCGACTACTCCATCCACGTGCTCGCCCGCTACCGCGAGGAGGTCGGGGCCGGCAACGATCCCGATGCCGTGATTGGCACGGCGCTGCGCACGGTGGGCATCGCGCTGGCCCTTGCGACCGCCACCACCGTGGTGGGCTTTCTGACCAACCTCGCCAGCCCGGTTGGCTTCCTGCGCACGTTCGGTGTGCTGGCCGCCACCGGCATCGCCGCGGCGTTCGTGATCACCCTGACGCTGGTGCCCGCCGCCCGGCTGCTGCTCGACCGTCGCGCCGTGCGCCAAGACACGTTGCCGGCCGCGTCGCTGCAGACCTCCGGGCAGCGGCTGCTGCCGTCGCTGGCCGAGCGCACCGCCTGGCTGGCAGAGCGCGCGCCGGTGGCCACCGTCGCCGCCGCGGTCGCCCTGGCCGGCTTGGGCGGCTACGGCTTCACCCAACTCGACACCGAGTTCAGCGTCACTGATTTCGTGCCCACCGACGCGCCGATGCTGGCGACCTTCGACACCCTCCAGGAGGACTTCGGCGGCGGCTTCGACGAGACCACCGAGGTGCTGCTGACCGGGGACGTGGCCACGCCGGAGACGCACAACGCGCTGGTCGACGTGCTCGACGACCTGGCGTCCTCCCCCGCCGTCGACTCGGTCGGCGACGACGCCGACGCCGACTCGGTCGTCTCGGCGCTGGGGATCGCGCTGGCCGAATCCGGCGACGAGCTCGGCCCGCAGCTCGCCGAGCTAGGGCTAACCCCCGACGGCCGCGCCGAGGCTGACGCCGACGTCGCCGCCGCCTACGAACTACTGCTCACCGAGGCGCCCGAGGCCGCCGAGCCGGTCCTGGCTCGCGACGGCGACGGGTTCACCGGCCGCGTGGCGATCCGCACCAGCGCCGGCGAGTCCGATGCCGGGGCCCTGGCCGAGGATCTGCAGCGCCGGTTCGAGCCGGTCGCCGACGCCGGCGTCACGGCGATCCCGACCTCGGCGGAGATCGTCCAGGCCGGGGTGACCGCCGACATCGAGGACACGCAGCTGCGCTCGCTGGCAGTCGCACTGGGCGCCGCGATGCTGCTGCTGGTCGTCAACTTCTGGATCACCGCCAGACGGCCGATGCTGGGCGTGCTGACCATCGCCCCCGTCGGCCTCGTCCTGGCGTGGACATTCGGGACGATGGCCCTGACAGGCATCCCGCTGACCCCCGTGACCGCGACGCTGGCCGCCTTGGCGATCGGCATCGGGGTGCCGTTCACGATCCACGTCACCCACCGGTTCCTGGAGATGCGCGCCACGTACGCCGACGCGCACGCCGCGCTGCGCGCCACGGCCCGGCGCACCGGTGGGGCACTGGCCGGGTCGGCGATGACCACGGGGATCGGCTTCGGGGTGCTGATCACCTCGACGTTGGTGCCGTTTAGCCAGCTGGGCTTCGTCACGGTGTACGCGATCGGGTTCTCCCTGCTCGCCGCGGTGCTGGTGCTGCCCAGCGTCCTCGCGCTGTGGGATCGCTGGCACCGACGCCGCTCGCCCGGGGAGCACACCGCCGCGGCGTCGCCCCGCGAACCCGCGCTTGCCGGCCACGAGGACTGACGCGGCCCGGCGGCGGGCCCCGCGCAGCCCCAGGAAGCGGGCCCTCTCCCACCGAGCAGCCCGGGGCCGAGCCCTACCCGACGGCGACACCCAGCCCCGAGCCCACCACGTAGGCGAGGATGCCGGCGCCGCCGCCGATGACGAGGATGCGCACCCCCGACCGCCAGGGACTGCGCTTGGTCAGCTTCGTCAGGATCGCTCCGGCCGTGAACAGCGAGACCCCGGTCAGGATCGAGCTGATCGTCACCGCGAGCATCCCCGCGGTGAACAGGAACGGCAGCAGCGGGATGAACGCGCCGAGGGCGAACAACCCTGAGCTTGCAAAGGCTGCGCGGGTGGCGCGGACGTTGTCGTCGGCTTCGACGACCTGCCCGGCCTCGAGCATCTCGCGCTGGGTGGCGACGCTGACGTACTCGCCGGCACCCATCGACAGGCCCCCCGACAGCAACCCGGCGATGCCGGCGATCAGCACCGCCTCGGGCGACACCTGGGCACCCGCCACCCCCATGATGAGCCCGAAGTTGGACACCATGCCGTCCTGCACCCCGAAGAGGCCGGCGCGGATCATGTTGGACTGGTCCAGGCCCCCGTTGCCGCGTTCGGCCTTACCCGCCGCGTCCGGGGCGGGCCCGCCCCCGTCAAGTTTGGAATCGTCGCCCATGCGGGTGACGATAGCCCCCTGGCTTGACGATGTCACCGCAGGTAAGGCTTCCTTGAAACCCCACGTGTCGATGCTGCTACGCTGCTCGTAGGCAACCGACCGTCCTGCCGCGCGCCTCGCCCACCCGGGTGGTGCACGGCCTCCACCTCCAGTGTGCGCCCGTAGCTCAGGGGACAGAGCAGCGGACTTCTATTCCGCGGGTCGGGGGTTCGAATCCTCCCGGGCGCGCGTGTACGATGTCGAATCGCCGCGCCCCGCGCGGCGACGTCTTGGTGGCCGTAGCTCAGTTGGTTAGAGCGCCGCGTTGTGGTCGCGGAGGTCGCGGGTTCAATTCCCGTCGGTCACCCTCACCGAAAGCCTGATCAGGCTCGCGTTCACGCCGACCCTGCCCCACCCCGCGACGTTCACCGGCGAAGGGTGCGCTCGTTGATGCTCCGTGGCGCGCACACCTTGCCGTCAGCGGACTTCGCTACAGGTCGTAGCCAAGCGCGCGGGCGATGAAGCTGGCCATCTCTCCGCGACGCACGTTGGCCTGGGGGCGGTAGGTGCCGTCCGTGTAGCCCGTGGTCACGCCGGCGGCAGCGAGGGCGTTGATCGCGTCTTGGTGGGAGCTGGCGGTCACGTCGGTGAACCCCTGATCGCCGGCGGCTGGGTAGCCGTACCCGCGGACGAGGAACGAGGCCATCTCCCCGCGGGTGACGTTCTCGCGAGGGCGGAAGGTGCCGTCGGCGTGGCCGAGGGTGATACCGGCATGGTAGACGGCCGCGATGTCCGCGCGGAACTCGCTGTCGGCGGGCACGTCGGTGAACGGCATCTTCTCACCCGGCGGCAGGTCCAGCGCCGTTGTGAGGAACCGCGCCATGTGGTCCCGGCGGTTCGGGTCCGAGGGGCAGTAGCGGTCGGCGGTGCAGCCCCGAGTGATGCCCCTGCTGTGGAGCACGACCGCGGCGTACTCGTGAACGCCGCCGAAGTCGTCCACGAACGGCGCGAGGCCGATGCGCTCGAGCTGCTGGGACTTCAGCCGCCCGCCCCAGCTGCCGTCGCCGCTCGCCGGCAGGCTCTGGCGCAGCACCGAGGCGGCGACGGGGTAGGTCGGCGAGCCGGAGAACGTCACCTGCCGCCGGGCGCCGGCTGCGTCGAAGCCACTGACCCGCAGCGTCGCCGGACTGCCGCCTGTGGTGCGAGCGATCACCTCCACGCGGGTGACGACCGCGAGCGACGGAGCCACAAGTCGCGCGAAGTCCCGGTGACCGGCCTGGGCGATCCAGCTGACGTTCGGGTTGCCGGCACGCCAGTCACTCGACCAAGGATCGGCGACGCTCCTCAGGTACGGAAACTGCGTGGTGGTCGCGGTGTACGCCCAGCTGTCCTGGACGTTCTCGCTGCGGCGGCTATGACTCGAAGAGTAGAAAGCGCTCACGAGGCCGCCGCCCTGGGTGACGACCTCGCGACTCGTCTGGTTCACCGCGTCGCGCCAGCGCGAGCCCGTCGCGCCGCGCTCCCAGTCGAACCCCCGGTACACCTGCGTGTCCGGGCCGTCGGTGATGTCGCAGGCGCACCCGCCGATCTGCTGGTGTCGCGCCGCGAACGTGCGGGCGGCGAGCACCTGCGCCTTCAGCGCGTTCGTGTGCCAGCTGAACGGCACTTCGCCCAGACCCCACAGATACTGGTCGAAAGCGCTCGCCAAGCTCGAATCGGCGAGCTGCACGCCGATCATCACGTCGCTGCCGTTCCGCGGCGAGGGGCGGACCTGCAGCTCTCCCCGGCGATAGCTCCGCCCGTTGCTGCCGGGCAGCCCGGGCTTTTCGCGCACCTGGACAGTCTGGCCGCTCATCCGCACCCGCAGGTAGGCGACGTCGTGGCTGGCGGTCTGCTGGTACACCACCGTGCCGTCACCCCCGACCACACGAAGACGTCCGTCCGAGCCGCGCTCGGCACGCCAGGTCACACCGGCGATCTGCTCCCCGACCGTGGCACACGACCCCGCGGCCGAGCAGCGCTGCCACGCCACCCGCTGGGCGTTGCTCGGCTCCGTGTAAATCCGCGCTCGGGAGAAGTCAAAGCGGCGGTCGCCGGCGCCCGGCGGGTCCGGGTTCAACAACCCCACCCGGAAGCGCGACGGCGTGGCCCTCGTCTCGAGGGAGACACCCGGGTAGTAGTGCTGCAGGATCTGCCGGTGCGAGTGGCCCGCCTCGGCCATCGCCCGCGCACCGTACTGGCTCATGCCGACGCCGTGCCCCCAACCGCCACCGCCCAGCAGGATCTGCGGCCGCGGCAGGGTGGGAGCGCCCGACGCGGTGAACGGCTCGCTGTCCGACAGCCGCTCCGCGGTCCCGCCGATGTCCTGGGCCGACGGCTCCTCTGCTGGCGGCACCCGCCCCGAGTCCACCGCTGCCGCTGGCATCCCCAGAGGCACAATCATGGCCACGCTGGCCGCGACCGCCAGCAGCACCTGTCGACTTGACACCACGGCCCCTTTTCTCGAGCTGCGAAACCTGTCACAGCCTCGGCGGCCGGCTCCCGCACATGAGCAGAGGCGGCTTGGCGGTTCTCGGTGGTTTCGTCTCGGCTATTGCGGCTCGAAGGGCTCGTCGGTGATGACCAGACCGATCTCGACTGCGACCGGGTTGCCGGGACCGTTCAGCTGTCATGCTTCACCGATACGCGCCAGCAGCCAGAGCCAGATGGCCCACCTCATCGGACATATGGCCCGCACCCCCGGGAGAGCCAGGGGCCGTTGCCCCTACTCGCCGGCTGCACCCAGCGGCTGCGGGGGTTGCTCCTCCTCGCGCTGGGACGGCCCGGCCTCGTCGTCGTCATCCCGCTGCTCACGGACGTACTCCACGATGTTGGCCACCACCGCAGCGACTGGCACCGCGAGGAACGCGCCGAGGATGCCGATGAGCAGCGAGCCGGCGGTGATCGCAAGCAGGATCACCAGAGGATGCAGGTGGATGGCGCGGCCGAGGATGAGCGGCTCGAGGACGTTGCTCTCGAGTTGCTGGACGACCAGCACCAGCCCCAGCACGATCGCCCCGACGACCAGGCCCTGGTCGGCCAGCGCGACCAGCACCGCCAGCGCGCCGGTGACCACCGCCCCGACCACCGGGAACAAGCCCCCGAAGAAGATCAGCACCGCCAGCGGGATCGCCAGGGGCACGCCGAGGACGAGCAGGCCGATGCCGATCAGGACGGCGTCGACGAAGGCGACCAGCAGTTGACCGCGGAAGTAGGAACCCAGGGTGCCCCACGAGCGCTGGGCCAGCGCCTCGGCGTGGGGAGTGACGTGGTCGGGGGCGAACGACAGCAGGCCGTCGGCTAGACGTCGGCCGTCTTTTAGGTAGAAGAACATGAAGACGAACAACAGCAGCGTCCCGATGACGGTCTCGACCGCGGTCGTGGCGGCCTCCACGGCGTCGCCGGCCATGTCGCCGGCGTCGGGTGCCATCTCCTGTGCCTGCTCCATGAGGTCGGACACGCCACCGATCTCCACGCCGAAGTCGTCCTCGAGGACCTCCTGGAGCTCCCCGATCCCTTCGCCGGCGGCTTCGATGAGGTCGGGCGCCTCAGCCGCGACCAGCGGCACCAGCCCGCCGATGACGGCGACGATCAAGAGGATGCCGGCGAGGATCGAGACCAGGGACGCGACGGCGGCGGGTAGTCCCCGACGCTTGAGCCAGGCCGCCACCGGCACGAGCAGCGTGGCCGGGAACAACGCGAGGATCAGTGGGATGACCAGCACCGAGACCAGCGAGACGGCGTAGCCGACCACCGCCAGTGCCGCGACGACGCCGACGAAGGCCCACGCCGCGCGTCCCACCCGCCACAGTCGACGCTGCGGCTCGGGCGGTTGCTGCGCGTCGTCTTGTTGCGGGGCGTCGGCGTCGGACATGGTCGTGACCACCTTGGGTTGCTCGTAGGTCGCGGTGCGGCTTCGGGGCGCGCCAGGCGACGCGCGGCCGCTCGCATCCCGACCGCGGCCGGGGCATACCCGCACACCCGGCGTACAACCACGCGCAGGCCCGAGCAGCCTTGTGCTGGCTCGAGTGCGCCCCCGTGGGCCCGTGGCTAGACTCCGTCGCGGGTCGCTAGCTCAACTGGCCAGAGCAACGGACTCTTAATCCGTAGGTTCGGGGTTCGAGTCCCCGGCGACCCACAACCGGCACGGACACCGCGGCGGTCCGAGGAGCGCACCGATGTGTGGCAGGTTCGTGTCGGCTACCGACGCCGACGGGATCACCCGCTTCCTGGTCGTCGACGAGCGGCAGGCCCCTGACCTGGGACCCAGCTACAACGTCGCCCCCTCCCAGGAGGTCTACGCCGCCGCCGAGCACGACGACCGGCGCCACCTCGTGACCTTCAAGTGGGGCTTGGTGCCGGGGTGGGCCAAGGATCCCAAGATCGGCAACCGGCTCATCAACGCCCGCAGCGAGACCGCCGCGGACAAGAACTCGTTCAGCGCGTCGTTTCGCAAGCGCCGCTGCCTGATCCCCGCTGACGGCTTCTACGAGTGGCAGCGCCACGTGCGCGGGCCCAAGACCCCTCACTACATCCGGCGGGCCGACGAGGCGCCGATGACCTTCGCCGGGCTGTGGTCGGTGTGGCGCGACCCCGCTGTCGAGACCGCCG
>SLAO01000081.1 GCA_007126835.1 Nitriliruptorales bacterium
CCTCAGACCTGCGTGAACGCGATCGCGTCAGCCGGGGCGTCGACGAGGTGCACGAGGTCGTCGTCGACCCGCAGCAGCGACACCGAGCAGCCGGCCATCTCCATCGACGTGGCGGCCTCCATGACGTACGAGCGGTGGACAGCGACGCCGCGGTCGCCCAGCAGTTCGAGCACCTTGCGCGCGATGATGTACAGCTCCATCGGTGGTGTGGCGCCGAGCCCGTTGACCAGCACCACGACGCGGTCGCCCGCGGTGACGCCGAGGTCGTCGGCGGCGCGGGTGGTCAGCTCCGTCGCGACGGCATCGGCAGGCTCGAGCGGCCGTCGCGAGACTCCCGGCTCACCGTGCAGCCCCATGCCGATCTCCATCTCCTCCTCGCCCAGGGTGAACGTCGGCTCCCCCGCGGCGGGGACCGTGCAGGGCGCCAGCGCCATGCCCATGCTCCGCAGCTCCGAGATCGCCTTGCGTCCGACGGAGAGGACCTCGTCGAAGTCACGTCCTTCCGCCGCGGCGGCGCCGGCGACCTTCTGGACTAAGAAGTTGCCGGCGATGCCCCGCCGACCCACCGACGTAGGCCCGTCCTCGACCGACACGTCGTCGTTGACGAGCAGGGTGTCGACCCGCAGCCCGTCGGCGGCGGCCTCCTCCTGGGCGAGGTCGAAGTTCATGACGTCGCCGGTGTAGTTGTTGTACAGCTGGATGACGCCGGCGCCACCGTCGACGGTGCGCAGGCCAGCGAGGATCTCGTCGGGCGTGGGCGACGTGAACACCTCACCTTGCACCGCCCCGTCGATCAGCCCGGGGCCGATGCCTCCCCAGAACGCGGGCTCGTGACCGGCGCCGCCGCCGCTGAGCAGCGCGACCTTGCCGGCGACGGGGCCGTCGGCGCGGACGAGGATGTGGTGGCCGTCGAGCTTGCGCACCCGGTAGGGATGGCAGGCTGCGACGCCTTCGAGCGTCTCGCGTACCACATCGTCGACCTCGTTGATCAGCTTCTTCATGGTGAGCCTTTCGTGTCGTGACCGTGGTGGTGCCGGGCGTGGCCCACGTGCGTGGGTCGAGGCTTGGTGCGGTGCGTCAGGTGGAGGTGGCGTCGGCGCCGGGCAGCACCGCGACCTTGAGCCCGTCGCGCGCGGTGACGCTGGCAAACGCCGCGTCGAGTCGCGACAGCGGGTAGCGGTGGGTCACCAGCGACGCCGTGTCGACCCGGCCGGAGGCGATGAGCCCCAGCGCGGTCTGATAGTCCCTCCGGCGGGTGTTCGACGACCCGGTCAGCGACACCTGCCGGTAGTGCACGACGTTGCCCTGGATCTGGCTCGCGCCGTCGCCGGGCAGGCCGGCGAAGATGTTGACCCGGCCCCCGGTGCGAGACAGCGTCAACGCCTCGTTGACGAGCTCGACCGCGCCGGCGCAGATGATCACCAGGTCGGCACCGCGGCCGCCGGTCTGGGCGCCGACGACCTCTGCGAGGTCGTCGATGGTGGGGTCGACCGTCACGGTCGCGCCGAAGCGCTCGGCGTGCGCGCGACGCTGCTGCCCCGGTTGACTGACGATCACCGAGCGCGCGCCCGACAGCTGGGACAGCTGCAGGTGGAGCAGGCCGATCGGGCCGGCGCCCATGACCAGCACCGTGTCGCCGACCTCGACGGGGGCCAATCGGTGGCCGGTGACGGCACAGGCTAGCGGCTCGGTCAACGCCAGCGCCTCGGACGGGACGTCGGCGTCGACGGTGAACAGGCAGCCGGCGTCGACGGACTCGGCGGGCACGAGGAGGTACTCAGCCAAGCCCCCGTCGATGGAGTAGCCGACGATGCGCAGCAGGTCGCAGGCATTCTCGAGGTCATGGGCGCACTCCCAGCAGCGCCGGCAGGGGATCCCCGGCATCAGCGCCGCCGGAGCCCCGACCTCGAAGCCCTCCACGCCCGGGCCGACCTCGGCGATGTGGCCTGCGACCTCGTGGCCCATGATGACCGGCAGCCCCACCGCCTGGGTCTTGGCGCCGCTCTTGATGCGCACGTCGGTGCCGCACAGCGTGTTCGCGCCGACGCGCAGCAGCACCTCCCCGGGGCCGGGCGACGGGGTCGGCACCTCTTTCACGGCCAAGTCGTCGACCTGGGACAGCACTGCACCGCGCATGCGTTCGAGCTCCTCTCGGCCCGCGGCGGCAAGCGACGCCGCCTGACGCGGCGAGCCCCGCATCGGTGCGGTCTCGGTGGCCCGCGTGGGCCTGCGAGCGCGTAGTGTTGCGCACCGCTGGGATCCAGGGCGAGGGGCGACCGTCCCGCGCATCAAGGACCGGAGGGACCATGCACACGACCGGCAGGGTGCACCAGTGACCGACTACGGCCGCGCCCTGCGCTTCGGCGCGTTTCTGACGCCCGACGCGAACGAGCCCGCGCAGCTGCTCGGTCTCGCCGCCACGGCCGAGGACGCGGGGCTGGACCTGCTCACGTTCCAGGACCATCCCTACCAACCTCGCTTCCTGGACACGTGGACGCTGCTGTCCTACCTGGCGGCGCGCACCGAGCGGATCCGGTTGGCACCGAACGTGGCCAACCTCCCGCTGCGGCCCCCAGCGGTGCTCGCGCGCAGCGCCGCCGCCTTGGACGTCCTGACCGACGGGCGGGTCGAGCTGGGCCTTGGATCGGGCTACTTCTTCGACGCGATCGAGGCCATGGGCGGTCCCGTGCGTTCCGCCGGCGAGCACGTCGACGCGCTCGACGAGGCGATCACGCTGATGCGGCGTCTGTGGCAACCCGGTCCGCCGGTGCACTTCGAGGGGACGCACTACCGGCTGGCGGGCATCGAGCCCGGCCCGCTGCCGGCCCATCCCATCGAGCTCTGGGTGGGGGCCTACCAGCCGCGGATGCTCGCGCTTACCGGGCGCCGAGCCGACGCGTGGGTTCCCACGTTGGCGTACGCGCCACCGGACCGGGTCGGTGCGATGACGGCCATCCTCGACGACGCCGCACGCGACGCAGGCCGCGACCCGGCAGAGGTGCGCCGCATCTACAACATCGCCGGGACGTTCAACCAGCGAGACACCGGGCTGTTGCAGGGCCCGCCGGCGCGCTGGATCGAGCAGCTGGCCGAGCTGGCCCTACAGCTGGGCTTCGACACGTTCGTCCTGGGACCCGGTGATGACGCCGAGCGGGACCTCCGGCGGTTTGCCGAGGAGGTCGCACCCGGCGTGGTCGAGACCGTGGCCGCCAGCCGTAGAACCCGGACTGCCGAGCCGGAACCCGCACCGCGCGCTGCCTCGGTCATCGGCGGGCAGCCCACGGCCGGTCACGCCGAGGCCGCCGGTGACGGCGCCGCCACCGCGGTGGGTCAGGCCAGCCAGCAAACGCTCCTGGCGGTGCATCAGCACCTGCGCGAAGAGCTGGAGCGGCTCCAGGGTGTCGTCGCCGAGGTCGCCGAGGGCGTCACCAGCGCCGAAGCCGCACGCGGGCACCTCAACCAGATGACGATGCGGCAGAACTACTGGACGCTGGGGGCATTTTGCGCCTCGTACTGCCGCGTGGTGGCGATCCACCACGCCATCGAGGACTCTGCGATGTTCCCGGAGCTGCGCGCCGCCGACGCGTCGCTGGGACCGGTGCTCGACCGGCTCGGGCAGCAGCACGAGACGATCGCCGACCTCCTCGAACAGGTCGACGACGCGCTGGTGGCCACGGTCGACGACGACCGGCGCCTGGGCGAGGCGCAAACCGCGGTCGCCAAGCTCGGCGACGCGTTGCTGGACCACCTCGCCGAGGAGGAAGCGGCGCTGCTCGAACCGATCGGTAGGTTGTCGATCCGTCTGTGAGCAGCCCGCGTCCGGCAGGATCGAGCTTGCCGGGTCTTTGGACGGGTGGCACGCGCCCGTGCTGACACGCGTTGGCGTCAGCCCCCGTCGATGCGGCGCTCCAACGCCGCCACGCGCTCGCGCAGGTCGGCGAGCTCGGCCCGCAGCGCGGCGACGTCCGCACTGCCGTCGGAGGCGCCCTCGCGCTCACCGGTGGGCGGAGCTCCTGGGGGTTGGCCCGCGGCCTCGGGCCTCGGTGCCAGTTCCGCGGCAGGCCGCTCGTGTGCCGGCTGCTCGAACGCGGAAGCGCCGTCGTCCTCGTCCTCGCCGAGCAGGTGGGCGTAGCGGGATTCCTTTTGTCCCGGTCGGCGTTCCAGCCGCTTGACGAGAGGCGGCTGGCGCGCGGCGAGGTCGTCGAGCACGCCGACGACGTCGGCGACCGACGCGAAGGGATGCAGCCGCGTGGACCTCGTGCGCAGCTCGCCGGGCGTTTGGGGCCCGCGCAGGAGCAGCAGGCCGAGCACGGCGAGTGCTTCGGTGCCGACCTCCAAAGCGTCGTCGGCGGTATGGCGGTGCTTCTCGACCCTGGCGCCTGGCTGGTGCATCTCGCGGGCGAGACCGGCCCGTCGCAGGCCGATGAGGCCACGCCGGACGTCAGTCACCCCGTAGTCGGTGACCGGCTCGCGGTTGCTGGTCTGGTTGCAGGCGGACAGCAGCGCCTGCTCCGACAGCGGGTACTGCTGCGGCGTGGCCAGCGCCTTTTCGATCAGGGCGCCCAGCACCCGGCACTCCACTGTCGTCAGCTCCTCCATGATCCGACAGGCTAATGGGGTTGCACGGGTGTGTGTTGGCTCGTCGTTGGGTCGGTCCGGCGTTGGTGGAGCCCGCCGCGTTGACGGTGTGCCTGCCGGGTTGACGGTGCCCTTGCCGCGTCGCCCGTGCCCTTACCGCGTCGCCGGTGTGCCTGCCGGGCTTCCCCAGTACCCCGGCCCAGCTGTCGTCGGCTATCGGGCGATCGGCGCCGTGGTGCCCGCCGTCATCGCGCACAGGTCCGCCGGGGACAGCTCGATCTCGAGGCCGCGACGCCCGGCGCTGACGAGCACGGTGGCGTGCTGCTCGGCGGTGACGTCGACCACGGTGGGCAGGGAGCGCTTCTGACCCAGCGGGCTGATGCCGCCGAGCACGTAACCCGTGGCCCGCTCGGCTTCGGTTGCCGGCGCCATCGTCGCCTTCTTCGCCCCCACCGCCCGGGCGAGCGCCTTGACGTCGAGCTGGCAGCGCACGGGCACGACCCCGCAGACCAGGTCGCCGCTGTCTGTCCGAGCGACCAGGGTCTTGAACACCCGATGCGCGTCGACGCCCAGCGCGTCAGCGGCTTCCTGGCCGTACGACTCGGCGCGGGGGTCGTGCTCGTAGCTGTGCACCGTGTAGTCGATCCCTGCCTGGCTGGCAGCCCTCGTCGCGGGGGTCTGGCTGCCGGCCATCAGCTGGTCTCGGCAGCCTGCTGGCCGGCTTCGTCCGCCACGGTCCGGTCAGGGGTGAGCTGATCGGGGTCAACGAGCAGATGAACGACCGCCGGCCCATCGAACGCAAGGGCGCGAGCCAACGCTTCGGCGAACGCGTCGGTGCGCTCCACGGCTTCGGCGTGCGCGCCGTAGGACCGGGCCCATTGCACGAAGTCGGGGCCCAGCAGGTCGGTGGCGTGCACACGGCCGGGATAGCGGCGTTCCTGGTGCATGCGGATCGTGCCGTATCGCCGGTTGTCCACGACGAGCAGAACCAGCGCGGCGTGCTCTTGGACGGCGGTGGCGAGCTCGGCGCCGGTCATCTGCACGCACCCGTCACCGGCGACGGCCACGATCTGACGACCTGGGTGCTCGACGGCAGCGGCGATAGCGGCTGGCAGCCCGTACCCCATCGCCCCGCTTTGCGGGCCGAGGTGACGCCGTTGGCCGGTGGCACGCAGGAAGCGCTGCACCCAGATGGCGTAGTTGCCGGCGCCGCTGGTGACCACCGCGTCGTCGTCGAGCGCCTCGTCGAGGGCCGCGACCACATGAGCGAGGTCCAGCGCCCCTCGCGGATCCTCTGGGGTGACGAACGCGTGCAGTTGCTGCTTGGCCGCTTGGCGCCAGCCTGCCCAGCGGGAGGGGTCGGCGGTGACGTGGCGGCGCAGTGCCCCCGCCATGGCCGTGGGCGTGGCGCTGATCGGCAGCCAGGGTCGCACGACCGAACCGAGCGTCTGCCCGTCGGGGTGGACGTGGATGACGCGTTGTCGCGGGAGCGGCGCCTCGATCAGCTCCCACCCGCTGGTGGTGATCTCGCCCAGCCGGCTGCCGAGCGCCAGCACCACGTCGGCGTCGCGCACCCGCCGAGCCAGCTCCGGGTCGGTGGGGATCCCCAGGTGCCCGACGTAGCAGGGGTGGCCATGATCGACGACGTCGGCCCGGCGAAAACCCGCAGCGACCGGCACACCGCTGGCGTCGAGCCAGGCAGACAAGTCCGCCCGGGCCGTGGGGGTCCAGCCGCCGCCTCCGACGACGACCAACGGCCGTTCGGCGACGTGCAGCAGCGCCTGGACCTGCGCCAGCTGATCCTCCGACGGCGCGGGATCCGGCGCCGGCGCCGGCGCCACGACGGCGGCGGTGGTGGCCTCGGCCAGCACGTCTTCGGGCAGCTCGACGATCACCGGTCCCGGCCGGCCCGACGTGGCGATGGCCGCCGCTCGCGCCAGCGTTTCAGACAGGCGGTCAGCGGCCATGACGCGCTCGACGCGCTTGGCCAGCGTGCCTTGCATCCCTCGGCAGTCGAGCTCCTGGAACGCGTCCCGGCCGAGATGCCGGCGCGGCACCTGCCCCACGAGCAGCAGCATCGGCGTGGAGCCTTGCCACGCCGTGTGCAGCCCGACCATCGCGTGGGTCGCGCCCGGACCTCGGGTCACCAGGCACACCCCGGGCCGCCCGGTCAGCCGGGCGTGGGCCTCGGCCATCGTGGCGGCGGCGCCCTCGTGGCGTGCCACCACGGTGCGGATCTCGTCACGCGCGTCGCGCAGCGCGTCGAGGACGGGCAGGTAGCTCTCGCCGGGCACGCAGAACACCGCACCGACCCCGAGCTCGGCGAGCTGCTCGACGACGACCGCGCCGCCGCTGCGCGAAGGCCCCACGCTGCTCACCGCCTACATCGGGCCGGGAGGCGGCGGCGGACCGGTGCTGCCGCGCGCCATGTTCGCAAAGCGGGAGTGGTGCCCGATGAAGCTCAGGCGCACCGTGCGCAGGGGCCCGTTGCGGTGCTTGGCCACGATCAGCTCGGCCTCCCCCTTCGCTGGCGATTCGGGGTCGTACACCTCGTCGCGGTAGATGAACGCGACGAGGTCAGCGTCTTGCTCGATCGAACCGGATTCTCGCAGGTCGGCCAGCTGGGGTCGGCGGTCGGTGCGGTCCTCGGGCTTGCGGGACAGCTGCGACAACGCGATCACCGGCACGTCGAGCTCCTTGGCGAGGATCTTCAAGCCTCGGGACAGCTCGGAGACCTCCTGCACGCGGCTTTCGGCCCGGCGGTGCGACTGCATCAGCTGCAGGTAGTCGACGATGATCAAGTCGAGCCCGTGCTTTTGCTTGAGCCGGCGCGACTTGGAGCGCAGCTCCATCATGTTGAGCCCGGGGGTGTCGTCGATGAACAGCGGCGCTTCGGCCAGGCGCCCCATCGCCTGGGACAGCTTGGGCCAGTCGGCGTCCTGCAGACGCCCGGTGCGCAGACGCTCCGAGTCGACCTTGGCCTCGGACGCGAGCACGCGCTGGACGAGCTCGGTCTTGGACATCTCCAGGCTGAACAGGGCGGCGGGGCGCCGCAGCTCCACAGCCACATTGGTCGCCAGGTTGGTGACCAACGTCGACTTCCCCATCCCCGGCCGTGCGGCGATGATCACCAGGTTCTGGTCCTGCAGCCCCGCGGTCAGGTCGTCGAAGTCGATGAACCCCGTCGCCAGGCCGGTGACCGCCGAGTCGCTTTCGTGGAGCTTCTCGATGAGCTCGAACGACTCGGTCAGCAACTCCTTCATCGGCGTGAACTCGCTGACCCGGCCGTGCTGCGAGACCTGGTACATCAGCGCCTCGGCGGCGTCGACCGACTCCTCGGCCCCCTGTTCGCCGTTATAGCCGATCCGGGTGATCTGCGTGCCCGCGTCGATCAGCCGCCGGCGCAGCGCCTGCTCGGCGACGATGCGCGCGTAGTAGGCCGCGTTCGCCGCTGTGGGCACCCGGCTGATGAGGTCGCTGATCGCGACCACCCCGCCGACGGATTCGAGGGTGCCGCGGCCCTCGAGCTCGTCGCCGAGCGTGACGGGGTCGACCGGCTCGCCGCGGTCGTAGAGGTCGCAGATCGCCTCGAACAGCGTGCGATGCGCGCCGCGGTAGAAGTCGTCGGCGTGCACGACCTCGTTGACCTCGGCGATCGCGTCCTTGGACAGCAGCATGCTGCCGAGCACGCTGACCTCGGCTTCGAGATTGTGTGGCGGCACTCGGTCGTAGCCACCGTCGACAGCGGGGAGGTGGCGGACGTTCGCGCCCGCGGCTTCGCCGGGCTGGCTCGCCATGCGCGCTCCCTCTCTCGCTGATCCGGACGGTGAGGGCGGGTGTGTCGTGACAGCGCCTCAGCCACGATGGGCACCGTAACCGGAGCATGAGACAGCTGCTCGCGCTCCGACGAGCGTCTGTGGATGGCTCCGTGGAGAGGGTGGGCAGCCCCTGTGGACGGCCCTCCCGACGGTGTGGACGGGTGCGCCAGGCGTGTGGACACCAGGCGGATATTCGTCCATCGCTCCACAGGGCGCCTGCGCGTTGAGCGGACACTTGCACGGGTGCCCCGAGCACGCCCGGCGGGAGACGCACGACGGCCCCGGCAGGAGCTGCCGGGGCCGGTGGTCGATCGCGGTGTTGCCTACTCGGCGGCTGGGGTGATCTCCACGCGCAGCGTCGCCTCCACGTCGCGGTATACGTGCACGGGCACCTCGTGCTCACCCACCGACTTCAGCGGCCGCTCGAGGCGCAAGCGCTTCTTCTCGATGTGCACGCCGAGCTGCTGCTGGATCGCCTTGGTCAGCGCGGACACACCGACCGACCCGTACAGCTGCCCATCTTCGCCGGCCTTGGCGCTCAGGGTCACCGGCGACGCCTCGAGCTCGGCCTTTTCCTGCTCGGCTTGCTCGTAGGACACCTCGGCGCGCTTGCTGCGGGCGCGGCGGATCACCTCGGCGTCGGCGAGCGCGCCCTTGGTGGCACGCATCGCCAGACCCCGCGGCATCAGGTAGTTGTTGCCGTAGCCGTCGGCCACGTCGACGACCTCGCCGGCGTCGCCGAGGTTGTCGACGTCCTTCTTCAGGA
>SLAO01000005.1 GCA_007126835.1 Nitriliruptorales bacterium
CGATCCACCAGCGTGACGCGGGCGCCGGTTGCCAACGCCCCGAGCTCTGTCAGCGCGGCGGCTTCGCCAGGCGATTGCGCCTCCCGAGCCAGCAGGGTCCGGATCTGCTCGGCTTCTCGGGTCGTCGCCTGCAGGGCCTGTCCCTCCAAGACGCCGCGCAGGACGACCCCCAGCGGCACACCGAGCAAGACGACCGCGACCGCGACCGCGGCCAGCGTCGACGCCAGCAGACGTCGTCTCACGGGCCGGTCTCGAAGCGCAGGCCTACCCCACGCACCGTGGACAGGTACCGGGGGTTGGCGGCATCATCACCGAGCTTGCGACGCAGCCACGAGACGTGCATGTCGATGGTCTTGGTCGAACCCATCCACGTCGTGTCCCAGATCTCGCGCATGATCCGCTCACGTCCGACGACCCGGCCGGCTTCGCGCACGAGAAGGGCGAGCAGTTCGAACTCCTTGGGTGACAAGTCGAGCTCTTCATCCCCGTGCCATGCGCGCCGTGCCCGGAGGTCGAGCCACACGTCCTGAGCGGTGAGCACCCCATCGGGGGGTGGTTCGGCGCGACGGAGCACCGCGCGCAGCCGGGCGGTCAGCTCAGCGAGTCGGAAGGGCTTGGTGACGTAGTCGTCCGCGCCCGCGTCGAGGCCGACGACGATGTCGGCTTCGGCCGTTCGCGCGGTCAGCACCAGAATGGGAAGCGCCGGGCGGCGGGACCGGAGCTCGCGGCAGACGTCCAACCCATCGATGTCGGGCAGGCCGAGGTCGAGCACCAACGCGTCGATCCGGTCGGAAGCCTCCAGTGCCTCCGCTCCGGTTCTCACCCGTTCGACCAGGTACCCTTCACGTCGCAAGGCGCCTTCCAAGGGTCGGGCGATGCCATCGTCGTCCTCTACAAGGAGTAGGCGCGCCCCCTCGTCGTTCACCATCGTCCTTTGCTCGATCTTTGCCTGTACCCGTGGGTTCCTTGCCGAGCGGGTACCTACTGTGTGAGGCACATCAGCGTGCGAACTGTGCCTGAACTGCATGTTAGGGAGACCCCAGCGATGACCGACAGTCACGACGAGCGCCGCCCTCGACACTGGTCCGAGGCGCCGACCGTGCCCGTAGCGCCCCCCGAGGCCGTCGAGGCCCACCGGACCCCTGGCGGCGAGGGAGGCCCGTCGGGGTCGGCGCAGGAGCAGCACCCACGGGAGGCCGCGCCCATCCCCCAGCGTGGCTCGTCGCGCCCCTCCACCGCACGGCTGGTGGGCGTCACCGCCGTGGTCTCGGCGCTCGTCGCAGCTCTCGTCGCCACGCTGGTCGCCGTCCCCGTCGTGCGGTCGATCGCCGAGGACGAGGCCGTGCGGCCCGATCCCGAGGCGATCATCGAGACCCCTGGTGACGACGGAGAGTCCGAGATCGATCTTTCGGCGCTGGAGGACATGTCCTCGCCGGTCGAGGCCATCGCCGAGGCGGTCCTTCCGAGCGTCGCGCGCGTGGACGTGCCGGGTGGAGCGGGGTCGGCCGTGGTGTACCAGGCCGACGGGCTGCTGCTGACCAACAACCACGTGGTCGAGGATGCGGCGGAGGTGCGCGTCGTCCTCGCCGACGGCGACAGGATGCCCGCCGAGGTCATCGGCCGGGCCGAGTTCGCCGACCTGGCCGTCCTCCAAGTCGAGGCCACCGATCTGCAGATGCCCGACTACGCCGACGAGCTGCCCAACGTGGGAGAGCTCACCGTCGCGATCGGCTCGCCCTTCGGGCTCGACGCCACCGTCACTTCCGGGGTCGTGAGCGCGCTCGACCGGTCGATCGTGGCCGGCGGGCCCCAGGGTGACCCGCTGGGGGACCTGATCCAGACCGACGCGGCCATCAACCCGGGCAACTCCGGGGGACCGCTCGTCAACGGCCAGGGCGAGGTGGTCGGCATCAACACCGCGATCGCGTCGCAGACCGGCACGGGGGCGGGCGTGGGCTTTGCGATCCCCATGTCCAACGCTCTGCCGCTGGCCGAGCGTCTGCTCGAAGAGGGCACGATCGCGCCGGCGTTCCTCGGCATCGAGGGCCAAGACCTCGACCCACAGGACGCCGAGATGTTCGACCTGCCCGCCGCTCAAGGTGCGGTCATCCGCGATGTCGTGCCCGGCACGCCCGCCGACGACGCTGGCCTCGAGGTGGACGACGTCATCATCGGGGTGGACGGACGTCCCATCGACTCGATGGTCGCGCTCGCTGCCCGCATCCGCATCTTCGAGCCCGGCACCGAGGTCGAGATCGCCTACGTGCGCAACGGCGAGGAGCGCACGACGGCACTCGAGCTCGTCGAAGCGCCCGACGACTTCAACCAGGACCCACAGCCGTAGCCACACGGTCGAGCGCTGCGCGCAGCAGCGCTCGCAGCTCAGCGTCGCCCGACGCGTCGGCCTCGGCGGCGGCCTCGTCCCACGCGACGATCAGTCGGTTGAGGTCGCGGCTGGATAACTCCGGGAACGCGTCGAGCATGCGCACGTCCAAGGTGGCGTCCGCCGACGTCGGGTCGTGCTCGGCGAGGACGTTGGCCACCAGACAGCCAGCCGAGCCGTCGTGCCACGAGCCCGAAACCAGCGGAAGGTCGGTGCGCTCGGCGACCCTGGCAAGGGCGTCGTGCGCCGCGATCGGCAGCGGCGCGATCGCACGCGCGAGACGATCCGCCGGGGCGATCGATGCGGGTGCTCCTGGACGCATGCGGCCAGCCTACGACCAGGGTGGCGGCTATGCTCGCGCTCCATGAGCGACGACACCTCCGAACCCAAGCTCGCTGTTCGCGTCACCGGCGATCGGATCCTGTGCAGCCCGCCCGACGACAGCGACCGGCGCAGCAAGGGCGGCATCCTCATCCCCGCGACCGCGAAGGCCGCCGACCGACGGGGCCTCTGGGGCGAGGTCACCGAGGTCGGCCCGCTGGTGCGCACCGTCGAGCCGGGCGAAGCCGTGCTGTTCCTGCCTGACGCCGCGATCGAGGTGGACGTGCGCGGCGACGTGTTCCTGATCGTCCGTGAACGCGACGTCCACGCCGTGGCCTCCACCGAACGCGCCGCCGGATCCACCGGGCTGTACCTGTAGCGTCGATGGCAGCCACGGTTCCCGGCGCGCCGCCAAGTCTGGACCACGAGCGTCGCTGGTGGGCCAACGGCGCGGTGGTCGCCGGCATCGACGAGGTCGGACGTGGCGCGTGGGCAGGGCCGGTGACCTACGCGGCGGTCGTGCTGCCCCGCGACCGGCGCATGTACAAGCTGCGCGATTCGAAGGTCCTATCACCGGAGGTGCGCGCCCAGCTCGCCGGCCGCCTGCGCACCTTCGCACTCGGCATCGGCATCGGCCACGCCTCCAATCACGAGATCGACCGCCTTGGCATGAGCGCGGCCATGCGCATCGCTGCACGTCGGGCCGTTGACGCCTTGCCGGTCTGGCCGGATGTGTGCCTGCTCGACGGGGCGTGGGACTTCCTGGCCGGGCACGGCGCGCAGAAGGAACTGATCGTCCGGGGTGACGCGTACTCGGCCTCGATTGCGGCGGCTTCGATCGTGGCCAAGGTCGCGCGCGACCGGCTCATGATCGCCGCGTGCAGCCGGCACTCGCCCTACCGCTTCTCGTCCAACAAGGGCTATCCCGCTCCGGATCACCTCGCCGCCCTCGACGATGCCGGCCCGTGCGCCCTTCACCGTCACAGCTGGGCGCCCATCGCCTCACAGCGGCAGATCCGGTTGCCATGGTGAGCACGCCAGGTCCCGTCGCAGCAAGTGGGAATGATCGCTGCGGACCCGCTGTTGGACCGCGTTTGGCTCCTTTGCCGACAACGAGGCTGACCGGATGAGGCTTTACGACACTCGGCGACGGGCTGTTCACCCGTTCGTCGCCCCGTACACCGTGCGCGTCTACGTGTGCGGGATCACGCCGTACGACTCCACGCACCTGGGGCACGCCTTCACGTACACGGCGTTCGACGCCCTCGTCCGCTACCTGGAGCATGAAGGCCACGACGTTCGCTACGTACGCAACGTCACCGACGTCGACGACGACATCCTGGCGACCTCGCGAAAGCTCGGCGTGCCCTACGACGAGCTCGCAGCGGCCGAGATGGCACGCTTCCACCGCGACCTCGCCGCGTTGGGACTGCGCGAGCCCGACGCCGAACCGCACGCCTCCGACGCGGTACCCGCGATGCTGGTCACCATCGCCGGCTTGGTGGAAAACGGCCACGCGTACGCCTTGCCCGACGGCCGTGTGTACTTCGACACCGGGCAGTGCGAGCGTCCCCCCGGCGCGTTCGCGGGTCTCGACCGAGCCGAGGCGACCCGCCAGTTCGCCGAGAAGGGAGGCGACCCGGAGGCCTCAGGCAAGCGCGACCCGCTCGACTTCCTGCTGTGGCAGCCCAGTGCCGACGACGAGCCGGCGTGGGACAGCCCGTGGGGGCAGGGGCGGCCGGGCTGGCACATCGAGTGCTCGGTCATGGCCATGGAGGACCTCGGCCCCGTGATCGACATCCACGGGGGCGGCAACGACCTCGTGTACCCGCACCACGAAGCCGAGACCCACCAGGCCGAGTGCTTGACAGGCCAGGGTCCCTTCGCGCGCTTCTGGATGCACAGCGGGATGGTGGCCCTTGACGACGTCAAGATGTCCAAGTCGGTCGGCAACCTGGTGTTCGTCGGCGACCTCGTCGAGCGCTATGCGCCCCAGGCGATCCGTCGCTACCTGCTAAGCCACCACTACCGCGCCGACTGGTCCCACGACGAGACCGGCTTGGCCGAGGCCGGCGCCGCCCTGAAGCAGTGGGACGAGGCGGCCGGCCAGCGCGGCGCCGACCCCGATCTGCTCGAGGCCTTCCACACCGCGATGCGCGACGATCTAGACACCCCGACGGCGCTCGCCACCATCGATGAGGCAGCACGCCGTGGCGCTGGGGACACCGTGCGTACATGCGCGGGGATCCTCGGCTTCCCGCTGGGCGCCTGACCGGAAATTCTTCCTTCGACGTTGTCTCGCCAGGTGTGAGAACAGCCGCCGAGGGAACCATGGGTCATGCACCATGGGCGCGCCAGGTGGACCCGCCCGCAAGCCACCGACGAGCGCGCGAGGCCCCCGCCCGACCACGGGGGCCTCACCCATTTTCGGGGTCGGTTCGGGCGTCCCCCCTACGGGGGCGGGACGCCCGGCCGGCGCTCCGACCAGGCGGGCTACTGGCGAACCAGCGGCTTGTACTTGATGCGCTGGGGCGTGTCGGCGTCGTCGCCGAGACGCTCCCGGCGGTCTGATTCGTAGTCGGTGTACGAGCCCTCGAGGTAGCGAACCTGGCTGTCGCCCTCGAACGCGAGGATGTGGGTGGCGATCCGGTCGAGGAACCAGCGGTCGTGGCTGATGACCACGGCGCAGCCGGCGAACGACAGCAGCGCCTCCTCGAGCTCTCGCAGCGTGTCGACGTCGAGATCGTTCGTGGGCTCGTCGAGAAGCAGCAGGTTGCCGCCGCGCTGCAGCAGCTTTGCCAGGTGGATGCGGTTGCGCTCACCGCCGGAAGCTTGACCCACGAGCTTTTGCTGGTCTGGTCCCTTGAAGTTGAACTGGGCCACGTACTTGCGGCTGGCCACCTCACGGCCGCCGACCTCGATCATGTCGCGGCCGCCGGTGATCTCCTCGAACACGGTCCGCTCGTCGTCTAAGGCGTCACGGCTCTGGTCGACGTAGGCGAGGTCGACGGTCTCGCCGACCGACAGCGTGCCGGCGTCGGGCTCTTCTTGTCCCACGATCATGCGAAACAGGGTCGTCTTGCCCGCCCCGTTGGGCCCGATGACGCCGACGATGCCCCCTGGGGGCAGCCGGAAGGTCAGGTCCTCCATGAGCAGATGGTCGCCATAGCCCTTGACCACCTGATCGGCGTCGACGACCACGTCACCCAGACGCCGCGTCTCGGGGATGACGATCTCGGCGCGGCCCGGCCGGTCCTCGGGCTTCTGGGACAGCAGCGCCTCATAGGCCTGGATGCGCGCCTTGGACTTGGCCTGCCGCGCCTTCGGACTGGTGTTGACCCACTCGAGCTCGGAGGCCAGCGCCTTCTGACGCTGCGTCTCGGACTTCTCCTCGCGGCGCAGCCGCTCCTGCTTGGCCTCCAGCCAGCTCGAGTAGTTGCCCTCGAAGGGCACCCCCTTGCCACGGTCGAGCTCGAGGATCCACCCGGCGACGTTGTCGAGGAAGTAGCGGTCGTGCGTGACCGCCACGACGGTGCCGGGGTACTCCTCGAGGTGGCGCTCGAGCCACGCCACGCTCTCGGCGTCGAGGTGGTTGGTGGGCTCGTCGAGCAGGAGCAGGTCGGGCCGGCGCAGCAGCAGGCGGCAAAGCGCCACCCGGCGCTTCTCCCCGCCCGACAGGGTCTCGACGTCGGCGTCGCCCGCAGGCACACGCAGAGCGTCCATCGCGACCTCCAGGGTGCGGTCGAGGTCCCACGCCCCAGCCGCCTCGATCGCGTCGGAGACCTCCCCGAACTCCTCGTAGACCTTGGCCATCTCGTCATCGTCGAGCGGCTCACCCATCTTCGCCGACAGCTCGTTGAAGCGCTCGAGCAGGCGGGCGGATTCGGCCACGCCGTCCATGACGTTGCCGCGCACGTCCTTGCTGGGATCCAACGCCGGCTCCTGGGGCAGCAACCCCACCGACACGCCGTGGCCGGGCCAAGCCTCGCCCTCGAAGGCGGTGTCCACCCCGCCCATGATCCTCAGCAGCGTCGACTTGCCCGCGCCGTTGGGGCCGATCACGCCGATCTTCGCCCCGGGGAAGAACGACAGCCAGATGTCGGACAGGATCTCCTTGTTCGGGGGCACGACCTTGGTCAGCCCCTTCATCACGAACTGGTACTCGGCCACGCGCACTCCTGCTGATCGGGGTCGGCAATGGCCCAGGCTATCGAGCGGTGTCCCGTTGCTACACGGGACGCTCGGGACGCCACAACCCGATGCGTCGCGCCGCGCCTAGAACCCGATGCGCAGCGGTACCGGCATCGTGGTGGCCAGCGCGATGACCAACGCCATCCCGATCAACGGCCAGGCCGTGCCCCGCGACTCGCGCAACGCGCCCATCGCCAGCCCGAGCCCGGCGATCATCGCCCCGGTCCACACGCTGTCGATCAACAGCGCGGGCTGGAACGACAGGATGAACGAGCCGACGGCCAGCAGCACCGTAGGCGTGAGCAGCACCGCGAACCCGGTCGAGCTCGGCCCCTGCACCCCGCGCCACACCAGGTACACGGTGGCCGCCACGCCCAGCGGCAGCGCCAACGACGAGATGTCCACCGGCAGCCCGAGCGGGAAGTTCAACGCCGGCACGAACCGGATGAGCGCAGCGACGCCCACCACCATCGCCAGAATCCTCGAGATGCGTGCCATGCCCTCGGGGATCGTCGAGAAGTCCATCCGGAACGCGTCCCGGGCCTTGGTGGTCACGTACGCGGCCAGGACAGCCAGGCCGACCCAGATCACCAGACGGCTGAGCAGCGGAAGGAACAGCCCGGGCTGCGTCACCATCGTCGCCGGCAGCGCGCCCCGCGGGGACAGACCTCCCACAGCTGCAGCGATCACCGACGCCACGACGATCGGCAGCGCCAGCAGCGCCCCCTTGCCCAGTCCGTCCTTGGAGCTCCCGAAGCCCAGGGATGACCACGCCTCCCCCCGGTAGCGGACCAACGCAACCGGCACGGCGACGGTGACCAGGGCGGGTACCACGATCGGCAGGATCTGCGACACGCCCGGGATCCGGTCGAACGGGACGATCTGGAGCAGAAGCCGCAACAAGACGGGCCCGAACACAAACACTGCCCCGGCCAGGAGCAGGTCAGATCGGGCGTCGTCTGGGCTGACGTACATGCAGCGTCCAAGGTCAGGGCGGTCGGCGTGGCTCATCCACACCTGTGTCGGACCGGGCCGCATACTAGGGGTGCGCCCGGCCCCTCGCCCGCAGCGCGACGCAGATGCGGGAGCGGACCGACCCTGTCTGCCTCGGGCTTCGCAGGGACACGAGCCGTCGGTGGACCGACCTCACCTACCGCGGGCTCCACAGGGACGCGAGCCGTCGGTGGATATTCTGGCGCGCATGGCGCATGCCCCACGGGCCTCGATGATCGTCATCGGCGACGAGCTCCTCGACGGCCACACGCAGGACACCAACTCGGGGTGGACGGCCGGGTGGCTTGCGGAACGTGGCGTCCCCCTCGACCGCATCGTGACGGTGCCCGACGAATGCGCGGCGATCGGTGAGGCACTGGAGGCCGAGATGGCGCGAGGGCACCCCCGGCTCGTCCTCACCTCGGGCGGGATCGGGTCCACGCCCGACGACCTGACGATGGCCGCGGTGGCCAACCATCTCGGTATGGCCCTGACAGCGGAACCGACGCTGGACGCCCGGATCAGCCAATGGGTCCAGCGTGCCGAGCAGGAAGGCATGCCGATCCCCGAGGACCAGCAGCGGGCGATGCGCAAGATGGCGCAAGTGCCCGGCGGCGCTTACCTCCTCGAGGGCGCGCGCGGTGTCACCCCGGGGGTCGCAATCGACCTCGATGGCGGCATCGGCGCCGACGGCGTCACGCTCGTCATCTTGCCCGGCGTGCCGAGTGAGCTCGAGCGCATCGTCGAGGACGGCGTCGCGGGGCTGCTGACCGAGGTGGCCGACCTTCCTCACGTGGCCGAGCTGCGGCACCCGTACCCGGAGTCGGCGCTGTCACCCTTGTTTGCCGAGTTGGTCGACGACCATCCGGACGTCAAGGTGGGCTCGTACCCGGGTAAGGAATGCGTCGTTCGCATGAAGGGTCCCGAAGCCGCGGTCACCGCGGCGATGCGCCGCGTGCGAGAGCGCCTGGCCGTCCTCGATGACGATGCGGTCGCGCAACGCATGCGCGAGCGGTGGCAGGCGCGCTGGGAGTAGCGGTCTGCACCGTGAAAGGCGCCGGATCACCGGGCGGACCCCCGCTGTCTCGAATGTCCAGTTCGCCCCGGCCAGCGTCACGGTCTCCTCGCGAAGGTGCTCGTCAGCCGTGCCCCATATCGGGGTA
>SLAO01000091.1 GCA_007126835.1 Nitriliruptorales bacterium
GTGTCGGCCACCGACCGGATCAGGTGGCGGTCGTGAGTGATCAGCACCACCGTGCCGGGATAGGCCAGCAAGGCGTCCTCGACGATGTCGCGGCTGGACACGTCGAGGTGGGTAGTCGGCTCGTCCATGCACAGCAGGTTGACCGGATCGGCCATGAGGGTGGCCAGGGCGAGCCGCGCCTTCTCGCCGCCTGACAGCACCGCGACGGACTTGTCGGCGTCATCGCCGCTGAACAGGAACGCGCCGAGCACGCCGCGTGGGTTGACCTTCCCCTCGCCGCGACCGATCCGGTCGGGGCCGAGCGCGGCTTCCATCTCCTGCAGGACGGTGCGCTCGGGTCGCAGCCGGTCGATGGCGTGTTGTGCGTAGTAGGCCACGCGGACGTTGTGCCCGTAGCGCCGCTCGCCCCCGTCGGGCTCGAGGGCGCCGGCCAGCAACTTGAGCAACGTGGACTTGCCAGCGCCGTTCGGTCCGACGAGGGCCACCTTGCGACCGCGCTCGAGGACCAGGTCCAGCCCGTCGTAGACGACGTGGTCGCCGTAGCGCTTCTCGACGCTGTCGAGCACCACCACGTCCCGTCCCGACCGTGGAGGCTGGGGAAAGGAGAAGGCCAGGGTCTTGCGGCGGTCGTCGGGGCGTTCGATCCGCTCGGTGCGCTCGAGCTGCTTGATGCGGCTTTGGACCTGGCTGGCCTTCTTGGCCTTGTAGCGGAAGCGCTCGATGAAGCGCTCCTGCTGGGTGACCCACCGTTCCTGATTGCGCGCGGCGGCTTCTTGCCGGGCGAGGCGCTCGGCGCGCTCGGTCACGAAGTCGGCGTACCCGCCCGTGTACTCGGTCAGGGTGCCTGAGTCGAGCTCGGCGATGCGGTTGCAGGTGGCGTCTAGGAAGTCCCGATCGTGGCTGACGACCAGAACTGCGCCGGGGTACTCGGCGAGGAAGCCCTCCAGCCAGGCGACGCTGTCGAGGTCGAGGTGGTTGGTCGGCTCGTCGAGCAGCAAGACGTCGGGTCGCGACAGCAGCAGCCGGGCCAGGGCGATGCGCATCATCCAGCCGCCGCTGAACGTGCCGACCTCGCGGCCGAGCTCGGCGTCAGCGAAGCCGAGGCCCGCGAGGACCTTGCGGGCTCTGGCCTCCAGCGTGTAGCCGTCGAGCGCCTCGAAGCGCTCGCGCACGCGTCCGTACTCCTCGAGCAGGTCGGGGTCCTCGCCCCGCTCTGCCACCGCGGTCTCGAGCTGGGTCAACCGTGCCTCGAGATCCGCGACGTCGCCGGCAGACGCCAGGACTTCGTCGAGCACGGACCGCCCGCGGGTCTCGGCCACGTCCTGGCGCAGGTGGCCGACGATGGTGCCCTTCGAGACCGCCACGGTGCCCTCGTCGGGCGGGCGCTCGCCGGCGATCATCGACAGCAAGGTGGTCTTGCCCGATCCGTTGGGGCCCACGAGCCCGATGCGCCGCCCCGGCGTGATCTGCAGGGACACGTCGCGGAACAGCACATGCAGCCCGTGCAGGGCGGCGACGCGTGTCAGGGTGATCATCATCTGCGAGCCTACTGGCCTGCAACGCCCGCGTCGCCGACGCCGGGCGGCCGTGCCGGGGGTAGCCTCGGCGCCACCATGTCACTTACGGTTCTCCACAGCTGGGTCGGCTACGCCATCGTCGGAAGCTGGGCGATCGTCGCCGGGTGGGGCTTGGCCCTGGCCCTGACCCGATACGACGACACCCCCACCTTCTGGCGCTTCGTCGGCGTAGCACAGGTGCTGCTCGGCGTGCAGCTCCTCGCCGGGCTCGTGCTGCTGGCGCTGGGACGGCTTCCCGCAGGGGCCGATTGGTTCAACAACGTCTTCCACATCCTCTACGGCTTCGCGTTTCCCGTGGTGGTGCTGGTCTACGCGCACCGTTGGAGCCGCGCCGGCCGGGTCAACCCCCATCTGGCCTTCGCGGTGACGGGCCTGGTCCTGTTCGGGCTGACGGCCCGGGCGTGGCAAACCGGCGCCTGGATGTGACCTTCGGGGCCACTACGCCGATGGGGCCGGTCCCGGGGACGCAGACGACCGCGGCTCGCGGTACCGTCGAGGGGGTGCAGGTCACCCTGGTCAGCACGCACTCGCGGATCACAGCGTTGCCACACCGATCACCTGCTTGGAGCTTCCCCTCGTGGCCCCACTGACCGGACGGGACTGGGTCCAGCGCGTCGCTGCGTTGGTGCTGGTGGTGCTCGTCGTGCCAGCGGTGATGAGCGTCTCCGCGTTCTTGCAGGACACGCCGATCCGCGAGGGCGAGCCGTCCCCGCGGACCGTGATCGCCCCCGACCTGATCCGCATCTCCGACCCGGAGGCCACCGAGCGCGAGCAGCGTGCCGCTGCCGAGGCGGTCGAACCGGTCCTCGTCGACGACGAGGAGGCCCGGCGGGAGGTGGTCCAGGAAGTCCGCGACGTGTTTGCGCGCGTGCGGGCTGCCCGCGAGCCCGGTGACGACGAACGCCCGCCCAGCCGGGCGGAGCAGATCGAGGCGCTGTCGGAGTCGGTGGCGTACCTGGAGGAGGAGGGCATCCGACGGCTGGTCAACCTGTCCGACGACGACCTCGTCGAGGTGCGCGAAGACACCGTCGAGATCGCACAGCAGCTCGCCCGCCAGCAGATCGAGGACGGCGAGGCCGACGCCGCAGCCGAGCAGCAGCTGCGCAACGAACTCGCCGTGCGAGCGTTCCCCGACGGGGTGGCCGAGGGCGTCGTCGATCCGCTGATCCGGCAAGCCGCCCAACCGACGGTGCGGATCGACGAGGAGGCCACCGCAGCCCAACGCGAGGAGGCCGCCGCGGAGGTCGGCGAGGTCGTCCGCACGTTCGTGGGCGGGACCGCGATCGTGTCCGCCGGCGAGGTGGTCGACGAGATCCAGATGCAGGCGCTGCAAGCCCGTGGGCTCGAGGGAGCCGAGCCATGGCAGTGGCTCGCACGGGCGATCGCCTTGGCGGTCGCTGCCACCGCGGCCGTGGGCTTTTACATCCGGGCGTATCGGGCGCGGGTGTGGGCCTCGGCCCGCAAGCTGCTTCTGCTAGCCGTGTTGTACACCGCGTTCGCCGCGGCGGTGCAGGCCGTCGCCCTGCTCGCGCCGGAACCGACCTCGGGATGGCTGTTCCTCGTGCCCGCGGGCGCGGTGGCGATGCTGGCCACGATCCTGTTCGACCCCCCGGTGGGGGTGCTGTCGGCGCTGCCGATGGCCGCCGTCGTGGCCTTCACGGCCCCGTCGGAGCCGGGTGTGATCGTGTTCACCGTGCTGTCGGCGATCGCCAGCGTGCCGCTGGTGTCGCGGCTGTCGGCGCGCGGAGACCTGCGTCGGGCCGCGCTGTGGTCCACGCTGGGCTACGTCGCCCTCGCCACGGTGCTGGCCGCCGTGTTCGAAGGGCCGATCCCAGTCGCGGCCGCGGCCGGGCTCGTCAACGGCGTCGCCTCGGCGGTCATCGTCAACGGGAGCCTGCCGTTCCTCGAGTCCGTCTTCGGGGTGCTGACCGCGACCAGCCTGCTCGACCTGCAGGATCGCAATCACCCGCTGCTGCGGGAGCTCGAGCAGAAGGCCCTGGGCAGCTACAACCACTCGATCCAGGTGTCTACGATGGTCGATCGCGCGTGTCGGGCGATCGGGGCCGACGCGCTGCTCGGCAGCGTCGCGGCGCTGTATCACGACATCGGCAAGGTGCGCCGTCCGTACTTCTTCGTCGAGAACCAGTTCGGCATCGGCAACCCGCACGACGACCTCCCCCCGGAGGTGTCGGCGGAGATCATCCAGCGCCACGTCAGCGACGGGATCGAGATGGCACGCTCGTCCCGGTTGCCAGCCGAGGTCGTGGAGGGCATCGCCACGCACCACGGCACCACGCTGGTGTCCTACTTCTACCGCCAGGCGGTCAATGCCGCTGCTGCCGACACGAAGGTGGACGAGGCTGTCTACCGGTATCCCGGGCGAAAGCCGTCGTCGAAGGAGATGGCGGTGCTGATGCTGGCTGACTGCTGCGAGGGCGCCAGCCGCGCTGCGGCCCAGCACGACCGCAACCTCACCAAGGCGGACCTCGAACGGATTGTCGAGGGGTTGGTGACCGATCGCATCGACGACGGGCAGCTCGACGAGGCCAGCTTGACCTTCCGCGAGCTAAAGATCGTTCAGGACGCCTTTATCGAGGCCCTCGTGGGCTTTTACCACCCTCGGATCACCTACCCGGCGCTGGCCACCGAGCGGGCCGAGCAGGACCCCCAGCCTGCGCCGTCGTCGTCAGCCTACGACGGTGCGTCCGGCGGCACGCACACCCGTCAACCCAACGGCGGGTCCCCGGGACAGCACCAGGCGCCGAGCGCCGAGCGCAGCGGCCCCGCCGACCCCGCCTGAGCACAGTCGGGGTCTAGGAGCCGGGCTCGCCGGCGCGCCCCTCGCCCGACCGCGGGGCGGTCCAGGCACCGACGAGCACACCCGCGGCCACCATCGCGACGAGCTGTGCGCCAAGCAGCGCATCCGGCGCCCCGGGGACGCCGAAGTACACGGTCACCGCGCCGTAGGCCACCGCGAGCAGGATCCCGCCGCCGGTGCCCACGGCGACACGGCGGGCGACCCGGCGCAGGATCGGCCGAGCGGCGAGCGCCGCCAGTGCCACCGCCAGCGCCCAGACGAGGGCGTCCCACACCCCACCCGCGGTGTCGGGTCCCGGCGACACGGTCACCGCGACCGCGCCGAGCAGCGCGCCCGCCGCGGTGTAAACGAAGACCATCACGAGGCCGGCGAGGACAGCGGGACCGACGACGCCCCGGGCCACGGGTGGCTCGTCGGCGAGCGCTCGGCGTGGCGGCATCGCGCTAGTACGCCGGCCAGGCCGAGGCGGCGTCGAACTGCTCCCGGGGGGCGTAGGACCAGTCGGGTCGCTTGCGCTCGTACTCGGGATCGAAGACGACCTCGCCGGTCTCCTCGTCGACGTCGACGATCTTTGGGGCCCTGACCTTGACCTCCTCGGGAGTCGGAGCGGCCAGCCGGGCTTCGAACGCCTCGGGGAAGGTCTCGAGCACCGAGCGCATCACCAGGGCCGACCCCACGGGCAGGAAGCAGCGGTTCTGGTCGGTCACGACCTCAGTCCGCTTGCGCAGGCCAGCGATGTCTGATTGCTGGCCCTGACCCCGCACGAAGCGGTCGAGCACCTCCCCCATGTACAGGTTGCCGAGCTTGCACGCGTTGCACTGGCCGCAGGACTCGTTGGCCAGGAACCGGATCAGCTGCGAGGTGACCTGGACCATGCAGCGAGAGCGGTCGTAGACCACGAAGCCACCCGAGCCCAGGCCCAACCCGGCCTCTCGGAAGGACTCGAAGTCCATCGGCAAGTCCAGCAGGTCAGGGGTGATGACCGGACCGGACACGCCAGACCAGATCGCTTGGACGTCCTCGGCGCGAGCGCCCCCGATGTCGCAGACAAGCGTGCGCAGTGAGGTGCCCATCGGCAGTTCGTAGAAGCCGCCGTTGTCGACGTCACCCGACACCGTGAACAGCATCGTGCCAGGGCTCTCCTCGGTGCCGTGCTGCCGGAACGCGTCGGCTCCCCGCGCCAGGATCCAGGTGGCGTGCGACATCGTCTCGACGTTGTTGACGCACGTGGGGTTGGGGTTGGTCGTGTTGGCCCACAGCCCGATCTGGAACGGGGGCACGAGCCGGGGCATGGGCAGCTTGCCCTCGATGACCTCGAGCAGGGCCTTCTCCTCACCGAACAGGTACTCGTCGGGCCCACCGACGATGTCGATCTCGCCGGCGCGCTTCCAGCCGGCCTCGGCCATCTCGTCGCGTGCCTCCACCAGGCGCGTGAAGGCCGCGGTGAAGCGCTCCTTCGTGGCGATGTAGCCGTACCGCCCCCCCATGGCCACGAGGGCGATCATCATGCCCTCGAGCAGCTGATAGGGGTTGCGGACCATGAGCGGTCGGTCCTTGTAGGTGCCGGGCTCGCCCTCGGCGGCGTTGCAGACGACGTAGGCGGTACCGTCGTCGCGTCCGGCGTCGGCCACGCCCCGCCACTTGATGCCAGTGGGAAAGCCCGCGCCGCCCCGGCCACGCAGGCCCGCACGCCTGATCTCGGCGATGACGTCGTCGGGGTCCATGGCCAGCGCGCGCTCGAGCCCTGCGCCCCCGCCCATGGCGACGTAGTCGTCCAGCGAGCGCACCGGCTCGTCGGGTAGCAGCTGGTAGGAGGACTCGGGCATTGGAACCTGGCCTTTCTAGAGCTGCCGGCGGTCAGGCGCCGGTCTAGTGCGCTGCGCTGTCTCGAACCCGCTCGCGCCTTGAGCGTTCCCGGCCATCTTGCCCCTCATCCCGCGTGGATCGCCAACGCAGCGGCGGGCGCGAGCTCCAGCGGGCCGGCGACCCTCTCACCCTCGCGCCGACGGTCGGTGCAGAAGACCACCCGTCCTTGCTGGCCGGGGTCCCAAGCGACCGGGTCCGGGCCGAGGTTCGCTGCGACGATCAGGCTGCCGCGGCGGTAGGCGATCACCGGACCTTGCGCCTGCTGCCACTCGACGTCGACCTCGAGCGAGGACAGGTCAGGGTGATCGTGGCGGAGGGCCACCAGCGCCCGGTAGCGGTGCAGGAACGAATGGGTGTCGCTGCGTTGCACCTCGACGGTGTCCTCCGCGGTCCGGTCGCCGAGCGGCAGCCACGCGCGCGGTGCGGTGGTGAACCCCAACCCCGGCGCCGCCTGCCATGGCATCGGCGTGCGGCAGCGGTCCCGGCTGTGGTCGTAGGCGCCGGCGCGCACCGCGATCGGGTCCTCGGCGGCGTCGGGCGGGACGTCGACGTCGAGCAGCGCGAGCTCCTCGCCTTGGTACAAAAACGGCAAGCCGGGCAACCCGAACTGCAAGACCGCCACGGCCAGCGCCAGGTCACGACCGCGCTGCCCGCCTCCCAGCCGGCTGGCCGCGCGCGGACTGTCGTGGCTGGAGGTGATCCACGCCAGGCAGCCCGGGGGCAGCCCGGTGCCTTCCATCAGCCACCGCCGCAGGCGTGCCGGGTCCCGGCCGTCGAACCGCAGCGGCGCGAACCAGAACGCCAGGTGCAGGCCGTCTTGCGAGGTGACGAACGGGGCGAGGTCGTTGACGTCGGTCAGGTACACCTCGCCGAGCAGCAGCCCGTCGCGGGCATCGGCCACGCGGCGCCATGCCCGATACACGTCGAGGACCTCGGGCTGGTTGACGTCGTAGAGGTGGTGGAGGGCCTCGAAGTTGCCGACCAACTCCAGGGTCTCCCCCGACCCCGCCCCGGGGGCAGGCGGGAGGTCGGGCAGGTCGGCGTGCTTGGCCAGGGCGTGCGCCACGTCGATGCGGAACCCGTCGATGCCGCGGTCGAGCCAGTACGCGATGATGTCCTCGAACGCGGCGGCGACGTCGGGGTTCGCCCAGTTCAGATCGGGCTGCTCGGGCAGGAACAAGTGGCAGTAGTACTGCTCGGTCGCCGCGTCGTACGTCCACGCGGGCCCCCCGAAGTGGCTCAGCCAGTTGTTGGGCGGCCCGCCGTCGGGGGCGGGGTCTCGCCAGATGTACCAGTCGCGCTTGGGGTCGTTCCGCGACGTGCGCGACGCGATGAACCACGGGTGCGCACTCGAGGTGTGGTTGGGCACCAGGTCGAGCAGCACGGCGATGCCGAGGTCGTGCGCGCGCTCGACGACCCGTTCCAGCGCCCGCATGCCGCCGAGCTCGTCGGCGACCTGCAGGTAGTCGGCCACGTCGTAGCCGTGGTCAGCCAGCGGCGACGGGAAGCATGGGGTGATCCAGATCAGGTCGATCCCCAGCCACGCGAGGTAGTCCAGCCGTTCGTGGAGCCCGTCGAGGTCGCCGACGCCGTCGGCGTCGGAGTCGGCGAACGACCGGATATAGACCTCGTAGCCCACCCGGTCGTGCCACCACCGGCGTCGTGTCTGCACCGTCAGGCCTGAGGACCGTCGCCGCTGGCCCACGCGGCGCGTCCGACCTCCAGCGGTGTGGTCAGGTTCTCGTGGGACGGCACGACACGTGCGGCGACGCCGTACTCCCCCGCCGAGCCGCAGCGCATCTGCCCGCGGTACGTCGCAGGACCGATGCCCGCTGCCTCGTCGACAGCCAGCTCCTCGATGGTGGGCGTCGTCAGCGCCCCGTCGGCGTCGACTCGGCCGTGCAGGAGCTCGACGCGCACGTCGGCGGGACTGAGCTCACCGAGGTCGACGTCCACCCGGACCTCGCGGACCTCGCCCAGCGACCCGACGCCCCCGTCGAGGTCGACCTCGGCGATCGCGACGCCGTCCCAGTGCGTCTGCACCTTGGCCAGCCATGCGGCGAGCTGCCGGGCGGGACGCCGGTCGTCGGTCTGCAGTCGCGCCGCTCGCGCGGCGATGGGCACGTAGAGGTCCCTGGCGTACTCCTGCACCATCCGGGAGGCCAGCACGGGCCCGCCCAGGGTTGCCAACGACCGGCGCACGAGCGCGAGCCACCGGCGAGGCAGCGGGCCCTCCGCCCGGTCGTAGAACGTCGGGACGAGCTGGCGTTCCAGCAGGTCGTACAGGGCGTTGGCGTCCGCGGCGTCCTGCTGGCCGACGTCGGGCAGCTCCTCACCGGAGCCGATGGCGAACCCGTTCTCGCCGTCGAAGAGCTCGTCCCACCATCCGTCGAGGGTGGAGCAGTGCAACGCGCCGTTCAACACGGCCTTCTCCCCGCTCGTCCCGCACGCCTCATAGGGCCGCCGGGGGTTGTTCAACCAGACGTCCACCCCCGCGTAGAGCGTCCGTGCGAGGTCCATGTCGTAGTCCTCGACGAACACCAACCGTGTCCGCAGTTCGGGATCGGCCGAGAAGTGGACCAGCTGGCGGATGATGTCCTTGCCGCGCTCGTCGGCGGGGTGGGCCTTGCCGCTGAAGACGAGCTGCACGGGACGGTCGGTGGACA
>SLAO01000129.1 GCA_007126835.1 Nitriliruptorales bacterium
GACACGCCGAGGTCCCACTCGGCCACGAGGCGCTGGGACCCAACGGGCTCCCCGTCGCGGACGTAGTCCTGGACGATCGCCTTCAAGATCGCCGCCTTGCGGTCCTCCAGGCGGGGCACCATCCGCGGTTCGTCCACGGTGGACATCGGCCGGTCACCTCCTCTCCGCTCGCTGGTTGCATGATCGCACCGCGCCGAGGGCCCCTCAACGAAGGGCCGCACGCGCGCCGCTCGTCACGGCAGCAACGCCAGCGCCATCCCATCAACCCTGGCCAGGCCGTCCCGGGTCGCACGCAGCCGACCCGCCTCGTCGACCAGGAGGCCCGCCTGCACCAGGGTACCGAGTGCGGCCTCGTCGATCGGTGCAACCTCGTCGCGGGTCACGCCCTCGGTGATGCGCAGGCCGGTCAGCAACCGTTCCGCGCGGTGCTGCTCGGAATCGACGATCTCGCTGCCACCGACCACGCGCCCGCTGCCTTCCACGCCGCGCAACCAGGCGCTGGTCGCGCGGATCTCCCACCAGCGGCGACCGGCCCACCGCCCGTGCGCGCCTGCGCCGGCTGCGAGGTAGTCCCCGCCGCGCCACGTCGACAGGTTGTGGCGACAGCGCGCGCCCGACCGCGCCCAGTTCGACACCTCGTAACGCTCCAGGCCGGCCGCCGCGAGCACGCTGGCGGCCACCTCCATGCGGTCGGCGGCGACGTCGTCGTCGGGGGCGGCCTTGGTGCCGGCTGCGACCTCCCGGGCGTAGGGGGTGTTGGGCGCCAGCGTCAACGCGTAGGCCGAGACGTGGTCGACGCCGGCATCGAGCACGTCGGCCAGGCTTCGGCGCCACTGCTCATCGGTCTCACCCGGGGTGCCGTAGATCAGGTCGACGGCGACCTGGTCGACGCCCGCGGCGCGCGCCGCAGCGATCGCCCGGGGCACGGTGTCGGGGTCGTGACGCCGTTCGAGCTGGTCGAGCACCGCGGTCGACGTCGACTGGGCGCCAAGCGACAACCGCGTGAGCCCCGCGTCGACCAGCGGCCGCAGGGCGCCGGCGTCGGTGACCGTCTCGGGGTTGGCCTCCACGGTGACCTCGACGTCTGGGGCCATCGGCAGCACAGCGAACACGCGGCGGAGGATCCCGGCGAGGTCGTCGGAGTCCAGCAGCGTCGGGGTGCCCCCGCCGATGAACACGCTGCCGAACACCGGCCAGGGGTCGCCGGCGCCGGCGAGCCGCCCGGGCTCGACCGCCCCGGGACCGGCAGCAGCGATCTGAGTGACCCGTCGTGACAGCGCCGCGGCGTAGCGCGTGCGCAGGGCGGCGTCGCTGCCCGTGGCGACGTTGAAGTCGCAGTACCCGCAGCGGTGCACGCAGAACGGCACGTGCAAGTACAGCCCCGGACGCGGGGCGGCGCGCACGGTCAGTCCTCCCCCACAGAAAGCGCAGCAACGAAGGCCTCCTGGGGGATGTCCACAGCCCCCACGGACTTCATCTTCTTCTTGCCTTCCTTCTGGCGTTCCAGCAGCTTGCGCTTGCGGGTGACGTCCCCGCCGTAGCACTTAGCCAGGACGTCCTTGCGCCGCGCCTTGATCGTCTCGCGCGCGATGATCTTGGAGCCGATCGCGGCCTGGACCGGCACGTCGAACATCTGCCGCGGGATGAGCTCGCGCAGCTTGGCCACCATGGCCTTGCCGTACTCGTAGGCCTTGTCTCGGTGCACGATCGAGCTGAACGCGTCCACCGACTCGTTGTTGAGCAGGATGTCGACCCGGACGAGGTCCGCAGCGATGAGCCCCCCGGGCTCGTAGTCCAGCGACGCGTACCCCCGCGTCTGCGACTTCAGGCGGTCGAAGAAGTCGAACACGATCTCGGCCAGGGGCAGCTGGTAGCGCAGCTCGACGCGTTCTTCGGTGATGTACTCCATCTTTAGCATCTGCCCGCGGCGGGACTCGCACAGCTGCATCACCGCACCCACGTACGTCGAGGGGGTGATGATCATGCCCTCCACGACCGGCTCTCGGATCTCGGAGATCCGGTTGGGCGCGGGCAGCTCGGCGGGGTTGGAGACCACGAGCGAGGAGTCCTCGCCGGGCTGGCGCAGGCGCTCCTCCAGGTCGACCTCGTAGCGCACGTTCGGTGCGGTGGCCACCAGCGGGATGTCGTACTCGCGGTCGAGCCGCTCGGAGATGATCTCCATGTGCAGCATCCCGAGGAATCCGCAGCGAAACCCGAACCCGAGGGCGACCGAGGTCTCGGGCTCGAACGTGAAGCTGGCGTCGTTGAGCCGCAGCCGCTCCAGCGCGTCTCGCAGGTCGGGGAAGTCCTCGCTGTCGACCGGGTACAGCCCGGTGAACACCATCGGCGTGGGCTCCCGGTAGCCCGGAAGCGGCTGCGGAGTGGGTGACCGGTGGTCGGTGACGGTGTCGCCGACGCGCGCCTGGTCGACCTCTTTGATCGCCGCGGTGAAGTAGCCGACCTCACCGGGTCCGAGCCGGTCGACGGGCTTGGGCTCCGGGCTGATGACCGCGAGCTCGTCGATCTCGTTGTGGAAGCCGGTGGCCATCAGGCGGACGTCCTGACCGGGCCACAGCTCGCCGTCGACGACCCGCACATAGGTGATCACACCGCGGTACGTGTCGTAGATCGAGTCGAAGATCAGCGCGCGGGTGTGCCCCCCCGGATCGGTGCTCGGGGCGGGGACGCGCTCGACGATGCGCTCGAGGAGCTCGCGCACACCCTCGCCGGTCTTGGCCGACACCGCGAGGATGTCATCGGGGTCGTCACCGAGCAGCGACGCGATCTCGGCGGCGATCTCCTCAGGACGTGCGGCGGGCAGATCGATCTTGTTCAGCACGGGGATGACCTCGAGGCCCGCCTCGATTGCGACGTAGAGGTTCGCGATGGTCTGCGCCTCCATGCCCTGCACGGCGTCGACGAGCAGGACCGCGCCTTCGCAGGCGTTCATCGCGCGGCTGACCTCGTAGGAGAAGTCGACGTGACCCGGCGTGTCGATGAGGTTGAGGAGGTACTCGCCCCCATCCAGCGGCCGGTACGGCATCCGCACCGCCTGCGCTTTGATGGTGATCCCGCGTTCGCGCTCGAGGTCCATCCGGTCGAGGTACTGGTCGCGGAACGCGCGCGCCTCGACGAGCTCGGTGAGCTGCAGCATGCGATCGGCCAACGTCGACTTGCCGTGGTCGATGTGCGCGATGATCGCGAAGTTGCGGATGCGCTCGATCGGATAGGTCATGGAAAGTGGCGTCCGTGGGCTTGGGGGTCGGGTCTGCCGGCCCAGGTGGCCTCGACCCGAATGTGCTCCTGCCCGGCGATGCTATCGGTCCCCTCTCGGGCGCGCGCCGCGTCTCCACCGCCGGCGCCGGCGAGCTCGGCGCTGTGCTCGGGCCTGCAGGTAGCAAAGGCAGTGGTCGCGCATCCGACTGGAGTCCGCGCTGGCCCGCGGGGGACGTCGGGTGTGGGCTTGGGGCGGCCTCGTAGCGGCCTCGATGGACACAGCCGCCGCGCGGTCGCTATCCTTGCGCTTTGCCCCTGCCAGGGGCAGGTTCGACCGTGCGCCCTTGTGGGCCACGGCCGGCAGCGGAGTTGGCTCCGCTTTCTGACCCCCGAGACCACGAGGACCGCTGTCGACATGGCCAACATCGCCAGTCAAATGAAGCGCAACCGCCAGAACATCGCCCGTCGGGACCGCAACCGGGCAGTGCGCAGCAACGTCAAGACGCACATGAAGCTGTTCCGCAAAGCCCTGGAGTCCGGTGACCGCGATTCTGCGTCCGAGGCCTACCACAAGGCCGCCCGGCGGCTCGACAAGGCTGCCGAGAAGGGCGTCGTGCACCGCAACTACGCGGCGAACAAGAAATCAAAGATGGCCAAGGCGCTAAACGAGCTCTAGCGGGACGGCCTTCAGGTGGGTTCCTCGAAGCCGCTGGCCAGCCGGTACGCGGGCATCGTGCTAGACATCGACGGCGTCTGCGTCCGCGGCAGGAGCACCATCCCCGGCGCGCCCGAGACCGTAGACGAGCTCCGCAAGCTCGGCATCGGGCTCGCCTTCGCGACCAACAACGCGTCGCGCACCCCTGCGGCCGTCGCCGCGCACCTGCGGGACGCGGGGTTCACCGTTGATGCGTCCGAGGTCGTCACGTCGGGACAGGCCGCCGCGCGTCTTTTGGCTCCGGGGGCCCGCTGCCTGGTCATCGGTATGGAGGGGGTCCGAGAGCCCCTGCTCGAGCGCGGGTGCGTGATCACCGCCGACTACACCCAAGCCGACGCTGTCGTGGTCGGCATCGACACCCACCTGTCCTACGAGGACCTCGCGCTGGCAACCCTGGCGATCGGCCGGGGAGCGCGGTTGGTCGGCACGAACCCGGACCCGAGCTTTCCCAGCGAGCGGGGTCAGATCCCTGGCAACGGCGCCATCCTGGCCGCGTTGCGCACCGCGACCGGGGTCGATGCCGACATCGCCGGCAAACCACAAGCGCCGCTGTTCGAGGCTGCGGCAGACCGGCTGCCAGACGGGCCGCTGCTCATGGTCGGCGATCGGCTCGACACCGATGTGCACGGCGCTGCCAAGCTGGGCTGGGACACGGCCCTGACGCTGACCGGCAGCACACACCGCGACATGGTTGCCTCAGCGGCGAGCGCGCCCACTTACGTGCTCGAATCCATCACAGACCTGCTCAAAGCGCCCACCGACACGGCGGCCTGACCTACCGCAACCCCCGGCATTGACGCCAGGCGCTTTGGCGGGCGCCCGCCGCCGGTCACCTCCGCTCGCTTGTCACAAAGACCACCCCCACCGGGCGCCAACGCGACACGCCAGCCCCACCGCCCCGCCCGCTTGTCGCAAAGACCACCCCCCCAGGGCGCCAACGCGACACGCCAGCCCCAACGGCCCCGGCCTTACCGGGGGTGACTCCGCGTCGCGATCGCCACCACCGTCTGCTCGAGAACCACCTCGGGCGGCAGGTCTGAGCCTTTGAGCGCCAGGTCGGCGTCGGCCAGATGCCGATACGCCCGCGTCAGATCGCCGGGCCCAAACGCGGCGAACGCACGCTTGAGGTGGCCGGCCTGCCCGCTGCTGATGCCCAGCCCCGTCTGTTGCTTGTTGGCCACCCCGCCCGCAACCGCGACGATCGCCCGGATGCGGTAGGCCAGCGCCCCGAGGACCATGACCGGCTCGTTGCCGGCGTCCAGGGCCCCTCGCAGCAGCCGGACGGCCTCGGCCGCGTCGCCTTCGCACATCGCGTCAGCTACCGCGAACGCTCCCCGGTTGCCATGGCCGACCACGATCTCGTCGACCTGAGCTGCGGTGACGGGGCCGGCGGGCGCCGCGGCCGCGACTTGCGCGGCCTTCTCCGTCAGGGCGCCCACGTCGAGACCGGCGTGATCGAGGAGCGACTGCACCGCGTCACCGTCGGCTTCGCGCCCGTGGCGGGCTAGCTCTGCGGCCGCCAAGCGCCGCCATGCGGCGACGTCCCAGTCGGCAGGCGGGGCGGCGTCGATGCGCCCGCCGAGCTTGTCGATGCGCTGCGCCAGCGAACGGATCCGACCGGTCCCCGACGCGGTGAGCACCAACGTGCCCTCGGCCGGGGGCTGTTCGAGCAGTGCGCGCAGCTGCTGCTGGGCGTCGGCGCCCAGGCTCTGCGCGTCACGGATGCGAACTACGCGCGGGCCGCCGAACAGCGAGCCGGTCTGCAGATCCGGCAGACCCTGCTCGGCGACGTCGTCGGCGCGCACGTCGGTCAGTTCGATCTCGCCGCCGGCCGCCGCCCGCAGCTGGTCGATGATCCGGTCGGCCTCGCGGCGGACGAGGACCTCCTCAGGCCCCGTCACGAGGTAGGCGGCAGCAGAGGTCACGCCGGCACCTAGCCGGTCTGGCCGGCGCCGGCGGCGTCGAGCTCGGCTCGCAGTGCTGCGTGCAAGCCAGGGCCAGCAGCGAGGACGCCGTCGCCGAACGGGGTCACCAGCGCCCCGGCTTCAGCAGCGATCAGCGCGCCGGCGGCGCTGTCCCACGGTTCGAGGTCGTCCTCGTAGAAGGCATCCACGCGTCCAGCCGCCACCGAGCTCAGCTCCAGCGCCGCTGAGCCCAGCCGCCGGATGTCCCGCACCCGGGTCAGCACGTGCGCGACGGTGGTGGCCTGGCGTCGCCGGGATTCGGCCGAGTAGCCAAATCCGGTCGCGACGAGCGCGCGCTCCAGCGTGACCGGGTCGCTGACCTGAAGCCGGTGGCCGCCCAGCCAGGCGCCCGCGCCTTCTGTGGCGGTGAACGTCTCGCCCACGGCCGGGTCGTGGACGACGCCGACGATCGCGTGCCAGCCGTCGCCGCGGCTGATCTCGGCTGCGATGGACACGCTCCAGTGCCGCAGCCCGTACAGGTAGCTCGTCGTGCCGTCGAGCGGGTCGACGAGCCATCGCACCGGTCCCGACCCGACGCGCGCGGTCCCCTCCTCGCCCACGATGGCGTCGTCGGGCCGGGAGGCCACGAGCAGCTCGGTGATCGCCTGCTCGCTGGCCCGGTCGGCATCGCTGACCAGGTTGTTGGAGGTGCCCTTCTCCTGCACGCCGGCGCGGTCGCCCCAGCGGGCCATCAGCTGCTCGCCGCCGGCCTTGGCCGCGGTCACCGCGACGGCCAGCACGTCGGCGAGGAAGTCGGGGTCGGCTGGTTCGCTGTCCACCCCGGGAGCATGCCACGCCGCACCGACGGCGCTCGACTCGCAGCCCCTCGGGTCCGAGGATGACCGAGGCGGTTCCGACCTCGTCGGTGCGCAGCACGGTGGCGCGCATCGCCGCGAGCTCGGCCAGAACGGTGGCTCGCGGATGCCCGTGCGGATTGTTTTCGCCGACCGACACGAGCGCGACGGCAGCGCTGGTCGCGCGCAGGAACCCGTCGGCGTTTGTGGCACCTCCGTGGTGGGGCACGTGCAGCACGTCGACCACGACGCGCTCGGGGCGCGCCAGCAGCCTGCGCTGTGCCGCCTCCTCGGCGTCGCCGGTCAGCAGGATCGAACCGTGCGGGCCGTCGATGCGAAGCACCACCGAGTTCTCGTTGAGGTCGCCTGCGGCCAGGCCACCCTCCGGCGGTGACAAGACCGCGACCTCCGCGCCGGCGAGCTCGAAGCGGTCCCCGGCCGCCAGCGTCACCACGGGCACGCCGTGCTCCTCTGCGGCCTCCAAGACCGCGTCCGTGGTCGGGCTCACCGACGCCTCGGCCGGGTCCGGGGCCGCACCGATCGCCACCACGCCGACCGACACGTGAGCCAGTGCCGCCGGCAACCCCGCCCCATGGTCATGGTGACCGTGGCTGAGGACCACAACGTCGAGGTGCACGACGCGGCGCTCTCGCAGTCGCCGCTCCAGCAACGCCGGGTCAGGACCACCGTCGAAGAGCAGCCGAACCGGCCGGCGCCGATCCGCGGCGGGGGCTTCTACCAGCAACGCGTCACCTTGGCCGATGTCGAGGGCCGTGACGGTCAGATGCTCGACGGCCGGCGCGGGACGGACCAAGCCCACCCCACCCAGCACGAGTGCGGCAACGAGCGCTGCCACCGCCAACCCGCGGCGTCGGCGCAGCAAGATCGCCAACGCCGCGAGCAGGGCCACCGGGCTGGCCAAGTGGCGGGGCTGGATCCTGGGCAGATCGCTGAACGCCTCCGCCGCCCACAGGATCACCGTCAGCGGTGGGCCGGCCAGCGAGGCGACCCAGCGTGCCGGCGCCTCGAAGGCCTGGGCCAGGACCGCCGAGATCAGCCCGAGGCTCTGGGCGAGCGCCGCCGCCGGCGCAGCGACGAGGTTGGCCGGCAACGACGCGAGCGGGACGAACCCTTCGGTGCCGAGCAGGATCGGCGCGACGCCGAGTTGCGCGCCGACCGTGGCTCCGACGGTCCAGCGGACCCACGTCGGGCCGCGCAGACGGGCGACGACTGCAGGGGCCAGCAGCAGTACACCAGCAGTGGCCAGCACCGACAAGATGAACCCCAGCCGGCGGGCGAGCAGCGGGTCGACGAGCAGCAGCAAGATCACGGCGACCGCGAGCAGGCGCGGGGCGAGCCGGGCGCGGCCCAGCAACCCGGCGACGAGCACGAGCGCGGCGGTCGCGCCCGCTCGGAGCACCGAGGGCTGCCACCGGACCAGCACGACGAACCACACCAGCGCCGCCAACCCGATCCAGCGGCGACCCCGCGCTCCGGCCCCGCAGACAGCCGCCAGCCCGATGACGCCGGCCAGCATCAGCGCGGTGTGCTTGCCGGAGACCACCACGAGGTGGGCGAGGCCGGCGGCGGCGAACTGCTCGCGTTGACCGTCGGGCCGGCCCGTCAGGTCGCCGGTGGTCACCCCGGCCAGCAGGACCGCGCGCTCGTGGTCGAGGGCCTGGTGGAAGGTGTCCTGGGCTCGCTCGCGCATGGACGTCGAGGCCGCGAGTGGCCGCGACGGTGAAGCGCGCAGTTCCACCTCGCCGAGGGCTCGCAGGCGCGTCACCGCTCCCAAGGACCGTAGGTGGCCGTCGAACCCCTCGTCGTCGAGCGTCGTCACGACCGCTCGGAGACTGATCTCCGCGCCGAGTGGCGGCAGCCCGTCGGCGAGGCTGAGCACCGCCCGCTGCCGGGCGGGTTGCCCGTCGACGGAGGTCACCCGAACCAGGAGCCACGGGTCGAAGCTGGTCGGCCGCGGTTCGGTCACCACGCGCGCGGTGAGGTCCACCGGGCCGCCGGCCACCGCCGCCGCCCCCAGCGGGCCGGTCTCGGCCAGCGCGAACCGTCCTCCGGCCAGTCCTGCGCCGGCCAGGGCCACCGCGACCACGGCCAGGGCCA
>SLAO01000161.1 GCA_007126835.1 Nitriliruptorales bacterium
CTCCTGGCCGGCCAGGGTCCGGGCCATGCGGGGGCAACGCGACTCGTGGCCGGGGCGCACCCACGTCCACGCCAGGCAGTAGGGACAGCGGGTCCCCTCCCGCACGATCGGGTTGCCTTCCAGCGCTCGGGGGAGCTCGACCGGGAGGTCAGCGCACACGAAGGCCTCGAAGGCCTTCTCGGCCAGCTGCCGGTTCTCGCTGGCCAGCTTCTCCAGCGCCTGCTGGGGGTTGAGGTCGGCACCCTCATCGATCAGCACCGCGAGCAGGTCCGCGGTCTCAGGGCGGGTCAGGTCGAGCCCGTCGAGGCTTGCGATCTTGACCCGGTCGGGCAGGGCGACGTCGAAGCCCCGCTGCCGCCACCCCCGCCACAGGGCCAGCGCCTCGGCCCGATCGCGCTCGGCCGCCTTCTCGACTTGCGCCCGGACGCGACCGTGCAATTCGTCAGCGAGATGATGGTCGCGCGCCCAGGCGAGCATCGCTCCCACATCGGGGCTGTGGAGGTGGACCCGGTCGAGCAGCGCCGGCAGCTTGTCCGGGAAGCGCTCGTGGGCCATCTGCAGCGTGGCCACCGTGGCCGGCAATCGGTCGGCACCCGCAGCCAGACGCTCGGACACGGCCGGTGCCAGCCTCCCGTCAGTCGCTGCGGCGGCGGCTTCGGCCAGCCAGCGCTCGTCGGGGACGTCGGGCAGCGGCACGTCGAGGTCGGGTTCTCGGGAGAGGAGCGCGGACGCCACGGCGGGCCGTGCGCCGACAGCCGGCAGCATGCTGACCAGGATCTCCCGCAGCCACTGCCAGATGAGGCCCTCGGCCCGCGCGATGTCCTCGGCGACGCGATCGGCGCGTCCGGACAACCCAAGGCGCACGGCGGTGTCGAGCGTTTCGCGCGCCTTGGCCAGCGCTTGGGGGCGGTCGGCCAGCACAGGTCGGCACGCGTCGGGCTCGCTGCGGAACAGCTCCCAAAGGGTGAACAGGTCCCGGTAGCGCCCACTGGCCGCCGAGGCCACGAGGTGTCGGGCCAGGGCCGCGGGCCCGAGCAACGCCCCAGCCGTAACAGGGGGCAGCTCCGCGATGAGCTGCTCCCGCTGACCCCTCGGCAGCCGCGCCAGCTTGGGGTCCGGCGACTTGACGTAGTGCAGCGCTCGTTCGTTCGTGTCCCCGATGCGCCTGACGATCTCCTTGGGTGACGGTGGGGCAGTGGGGCTCATCGGGGCCTCCTCGGGCGGCCAGTCGGCCGCTGGGTCGGGACCGTGTCTCGCGGGGGTTGGTGCCCGGCGAGGGTCGGTGGGCACGTGCATCGGCGACGGGCGTCTTCGCGTCGGAGGATAGCGGAGCCAGGCCGCGACGCACTCGCCCGCATCGATCGTGGAAGTTGGCCCTGTTGCTCAGCCAGCTAGCGGGGCTGCGGGGCCTGGCGCCACATCACGAGGTCATCGGCGATGGCGTCCGCGGCGTCGAGCATCGGTGTGTGTCCCCGCCCGGGATGGATCCGCAGGGTCCAGTCGGGACGGCGGGCGACCAACGCCAGCGAGGCTTCCAGGGGGATGAGCCGGTCGCGGTCGCCGTGGATGAGCAGCACGGGCAGATGCAGCTCATCGACGGCCTGCCAGACCCGGGCGCGCGCCGGACCGATGGCGTAGGCCATCGCGCTGCGGGTCGCATCCACGAGCGCGTCCGCGCTGTGGGGCATCGCTCGACGCGCTTCCATCAGCTCGATCCGTGCCTGGCGATGGGGATCCGGGAAGGTCGCAGGATCGATGCTGCACAGGCGGAGCATGCTGTCGACGTGGGCGGCGGGATCGCGGTGGTGGAGCCACCTGGCGGTCAGCACAGGACCTGCCACCGGGGTCGCCGCCACCGCGAGCTGCGTGCTGACCTCCCCGTCGGGGAAGCGGCCGGCGGGGATGGGGCCGGCGGGGGCGATCAGCGCCAACGCCTCCATGCCCGCTGGCCACCGGGACGCGAGCAGCAAGGACACCACCCCGCCCATGGAGTTGCCGACCACGACGCAGCGTCGGCCCGGCGCGACCGTGCGCACGAACCCCTCGAGGAGTCGCACTTGCGCGGGCAGCGTGGCGCCCCCAGCTACCGGGAGCGTCAACCCGAACCCGCTGAGGTCGGGCGCCCACACCTCGCTGGTGTCCAGGCGCTCGGCGAGGAGGGGAGCGAGGTGGGTCCAGTTCAGATGGGAGCCAGCCAAGCCGTGTACGAGCATCACGGGAGCACCGGCACCGCTGCCGGGCCAGCGTGCCGCATGGACCTCGTGGCCGCGCACGCTGGGGTCACCCCCCTCGAGCGTCACCCAGCGGTGCGCGCCGTCGCCGAGGGGCCAACCGCCCGCATCGGTTTGTGGCACGGCCGTGGGCACCTAGTCCTCCGGGGGGATCTCCAGCACCTGGCCAACGCGCAGAGGGTCGTCGCGTGAGAGGTTGTTGGCTTCGGCGATGAGCGTGAACTCGGCGCCGTCGCCGTAGTACTGCTCCGCGATCGTGTAGAGCGTCTCCTCGGCTTGGACCTCGTGCTCGCGGCCGGCGTCGGAGGTCTCGGCGTCCTCCCCGGCGTCGTCCTCCCCGGCGGCGTCGTCGGCCTCACTCTCGGCCTCGCTCTCGCCGTCGCCCTCGCCGTCACCCTCGTCGTTTCCAGACTCGGCTACGTCGTCGGCCTCGTCCGCGCCGTCGTCGTCGGGCGCATCCACGCCCCCAGCCTGCGCGGCCTCGAGCTCGGCCTCGAGGTCGGCGACCTCTTGCTGTAACGCGTCGCGCTCGGCGGTCAGCGCGTCGAGCTCGTCCTCGCTGGCGGCGTCCCCGGCGGTCCAGCGTCCGAGCAGGAACACGACGGCCACGCCGACCACCAGCAAGCCGATTCGGCCCCAGAGCACCCGGCCGTACCGGGCCTCCTCCTCGTACTCGTACTCGTAATCCATGGCGCCTAGTATCCAAGACGGGGGCAATCGGCGGTGCAGCCACGGGCCCGCGTGACCGCCATCTTGACGGGTCGTGCGCTGTTCGTCCACGTGGGCCGCCGACACGGCGCTTTCGACCTGTCGCGGCAGCCGCAAAAGCCCGGCATACCGGCGAAAACTCCCTCCGTTTCGATTGTGAAAGAAATCACTTGCGCGCCAGCTCTTCCCTCCGCGGGGAGGCCTAACTAGCGTGCCTGCCACGGACCCGGGGGGCCGGTGTGTCGGCTCGCTGGGTCCGGTAGTGACCGGACGGACCGACGGAGGGATGTGCTATGGCTGGCAATCGTGTCGTGGTGTACCAGGGTCCAGGTCAAGTCAGCGTCGAGTCGGTCGACTACCCGCGACTCGAGCTGCCCGACGACGTCGTCAACGGGATGGGTATCAAGCGCCAGGCGCCCCATGGGGTCATCCTCAAGGTCGTGGCCACGAACATCTGCGGCTCGGACCAGCACATGGTCAGGGGGCGCACCACTGCACCGGTGGGGCAGACGCTCGGCCACGAGATCACCGGTGAGGTAGTCGAAAAGGGCGACGACGTACTGTTCCTAGAGCAGGGCGACATCGTCAGCGTGCCCTTCAACATCGCCTGCGGCCGGTGCCGCCAGTGCGAGGAGCGCCAGACCGGCATCTGCCTCAACGTCAACCCGGCCCGCCCCGGCGCGGCCTACGGCTACGTCGACATGGGCGGGTGGATCGGCGGCCAGGCGGAGTACGTCTTCGTGCCGTTCGCGGACTTCAACGCCTTGAAGTTCCCCGACCGCGATCAGGCACTTGCGAAGATCAAGGACCTGACGATGCTGTCGGACATCTTCCCGACGGGCTATCACGGTGCGTACACGGCGGGGACGACCACCGGGTCGACGGTGTACATCGCCGGCGCGGGACCCGTGGGGCTGGCAGCGGCCACGAGTGCGCAGCTGCTCGGCGCCTCAGTCGTCATCGTCGGCGACATGATCGAGGAGCGACTGGCGCAGGCTCGCAGCTTCGGCTGCGAGACGATCAACCTCGCCGAGCCGGGTGAGCTTCCCGACAAGGTGGCAGAGATCGTCGGCGAGCCCGAGGTCGACGCCGCGGTCGACGCGGTCGGCTTCGAGGCCCGCGGCCACGGCAAGGACGCCGGTGAACAGCCGGCGACGGTGCTCAACGACATCATGACGGTCGCGCGGGTCGGGGCTGGGCTCGGTATCCCGGGGCTGTACGTCACCGGCGACCCGGGCGGCGTCGACGAGGAAGCCAAGGTCGGCAGCCTGCGTGTCCGGCTGGGGCTCGGCTGGGCCAAGTCGCACCGGATGCAGACCGGCCAGTGCCCGGTCAAGCGCTACAACCGCGGGCTGATGAAGGCGATCCTGGCTGACAAGGTCTCGATCGCCAAGAACGTCAACGCGACGGTGATCTCGCTCGACGAGGCCACCGAGGGCTACCAGGAGTTCGACCAGGGGGCGGCGAAGAAGTTCGTCATCGACCCCCACGGCTCGATCGCGTAGCTCCTCGACCCGGCCGGGGCGCCGAGCCTCGCCCCGGCCGCGGTCCGTGGTTCCTCCTGGTGGCGGTCGTGGGAGCCGCTGCGCTTTGGATTTCACTGCACCAACCCTTCCCCATTCGCGGGTGGGTTGGTACAACACAGGCGCGGCAACAGCCGTCGCGGCACCACGACAGCTGCGCAGTGCGCACAGCGGGGTCGCAGGCGCCGGGTCGCACGCGCAAGCCTTAGGAGCGTGACATGTCCCCTCGCCACACTCGGCTGACCCACCCCCTGGTCCGCGAGCACGACGTGCTGCGGACCGCGACGTGGGACGAGGCGCTCGACCGCGCTGCGGCGGGCTTTCGTCAGACTACCGACCAGTTCGGGCCGGCCTCGTTCGGCTTCTTCAGCTGCTCGAAGGCTTCGAACGAGCTGAACTACCTCGCGCAGAAGTTCGCCCGTTCGGTTATCGGCACCAACAACATCGACTCGTGCAACCGCACTTGACACGCCCCTAGCGTCGTCGGTCTGGCGGCGGTGTTCGGGGCCGGTGGCGGCACCACGTCCTATGAGGAGGTCGAGCAGACCGACCTGGTCATCCTGTGGGGCTCCAACGCGCGCGAGACCCACCCGATCTTCTTCCACCACGTGCTGCAAGCCATCCACCGGGGCGCGCGCTTGCATGTGGTCGACCCCCGTCGGACGTCGTCGGCGGCATGGGCCGACTCGTGGCTCGGGCTCGAAGTCGGCAGCGACATCGCCTTGGCGAACGCGGTGGGACGCGAGATCCTGGCTCAGGGTCTGCACAACCGCACGTTCATCGAGCGGGCCACCACAGGCTTCGAGGAGTACGCCGCGGCGGTCGAGCCCTACACCCTGAAGGAAGCCGAGCGCCAGACCGGCGTGCCCGCGGAGCAGATCGCCGAGCTTGCGCACACTTACGCCACCGCGGACCGCGCGGTGCTGTGCTGGACGCTGGGCATCACCGAGCACCACAACGCCGTCGACAACGTCCGTGCGCTGATCAACCTCGCCCTGCTCACCGGGCACGTCGGGCGTTTCGGATCCGGGTTGAGCCCGTTGCGAGGCCAGAACAACGTCCAGGGCGGTGGCGACATGGGCGCCATCCCGAACAAGCTGCCGGGCTTCGTCGACGTCACCGACGACGTTGAGCGGGCTCGCTTCGAGACCGCCTACGGCACGGCCTTGCCGCCCGAGCGGGGGTGGCACCTGTCGCAGATGTTCGACGCGATGGAGCAAGGGGCGCTGCGCACCCTGTACGTCCTGGGTGAGAACCCCGCCGACAGCGAGGCCGACGCTGGGCATGCGCGCGCGCTGCTGTCGGGGCTTGATCATCTGGTGGTGCAGGACATCTTCCTGACCCGCACGGCCGAGCTCGCCGACGTGGTGCTGCCCGCGGCTGCCGACTGGTGCGAATCCGAAGGCACGGTGACCAACTCCGAGCGGCGCGTCCAGCGGCTGCGCAAAGCGCTCGACCCCCCTGGCCAGGCGCGTCCCGATCTGGAAATCCTCGCCGACGTCGCCGCTCGCCTCGGCCACGACTGGCGACCGGTGACCGCCGAAGGCGTCTGGGACGAGCTGCGAAGCCTGTCGCGGATGCACGGGGGCATGTCGTATGCCCGGCTCGACGAGCATCGCGGGCTGCGGTGGCCCTGCCCGGACGAGGACCATCCGGGCACGCAGTTCCTCCACGCCCGGCTGTGGGAGCAACCCCGCCAGGGCCCGCCCGCGGCCTTCGCCGCCGTCGAGTTCGTCCCGCCACTCGACGTCGTCGACGAGGACTATCCGTTGCGGCTGACGACGGGGCGTCGGCTGGACAGCTACAACACGGGGGTGCAAAGCGGCGGCTTCGCGTCGCCGATGCGCAAGCGCCGCGAGAGCCTGCTGCTCGCCCCCGAGGACGGGCGGCGCCTTGACCTTGCCGACGGCGAGGTCGTGCGAGTCGTCAGCCGCCGCGGGCACATCGACGCGCCGGTGGCGTTCGACCGTGCGCTGCGGCCCGGGTTGGCGTTCGCCACGCTGCACACCGCATCCGAGCTGGACACCAACGTGTTGACCAACGACGCGTGGGACCCGAAGTCCGGCACCGCGGAGTTCAAGGCCACCGCGATCCGCGTGGAAAAGCGCGGCGCCGAGCAGCCTGGTCGTGACCCGCTCGCCGAGCCGACCGGAGGCGCCTTTGGACCTGCACCTGCGTGACGCCGCACCTACCGAGGCCGAGCGAGCCGCCATCGACGGGCTTCTCGAGCCTGCTTCGGCGGATTTGCAGCCCGCACCCGGCGGGGCGCACGCACGAGCGCAACGACACCTGCTGCTGCCCGCGCTGCAAGCGGTCAGTGATGCGGTGGGCTGGGTCAGCGAAGGCGCGCTGAACGAGATCTGCCGGCGGTTGACCGTGCCTCCCGCCGACGCCCACGGCGTGCTCAGCTTCTACGCGTTGCTGTCGGACCGGCCGCGGCCGGCTCGCGTGGCCCACGTCTGTGACGATCTCGCGTGCCAGACGGCGGGCGCCGAGGAACTGGCAGGAGACCTCGAAGCCCAGCTCGGCCCGGCCGGGGTGGCGTCCGACGACGGGACCGCGACGTGGGAGCGCAGCCCCTGCCTTGGCCTGTGCGACCGGGCGCCGGCGGTCTGGGCCCAGCGCGCCGGCGAGCCCGACGCGGTGGCCGCCCCCGCGCTGGCCGACGACGTGCGCACCCTCCTCGACGGCGGGAAGCCGCCGGCCCCGCCCCCCGCGAGCCGGTCGGTGCCACAGGCAGACGACTCGGCCGGCGGAGATCTGCCGATGCTGAGACGGGTGGGCCGGGTCGACCCGGAAAGCCTCGATGCGTACCGGGCCGCGGGCGGCTTCGAGGTGCTCCGGCGCGCGGTGGATCTGGGCCCCGACGGTGTGCTGCGCGAGCTCACCGACTCCGAGCTCGCCGGGCGGGGCGGCGCGGCGTTTCCCACCGGGGTCAAGTGGCGGGCGGTGGCCACCGCTGCGGTGCGACCTCACTATGTCGTCGCCAACGCCGACGAATCCGAGCCGGGCACCTTCAAGGACCGGGTGGTCCTCGAGCAGGACCCGTTCGCGTTCATCGAGGCGATGATCATCGCCGGCTACACCACGGGCAGTGAACGCGGCTACGTGTACCTGCGCGGCGAGTACCCCCTTGCCCTGGCAAGGCTCGATTCGGCGATCGCCCAGTGCCGGGACCGGGGCCTGCTGGGCGCCGACGTCCTCGGCGCGGGGTTCGCATTCGACCTGGAGGTCCGCCGGGGCGCCGGTGCGTACATCTGCGGGGAGGAGACCGCGCTGATCGAGTCGATCGAGGGCAAGCGCGGGGAGCCGCGCAACAAGCCGCCGTTTCCGACGCAGGTGGGGCTGTTCGGGCAACCCACCGCGGTCAACAACGTCGAGACGCTGGTGGCCATCCTCGACGTGCTCGCCCGCGGCGGCCCCGAGTACGCCGCCCGCGGGTCGCCTCGCTCGTCGGGCACCAAGCTGTTCTGCGTGTCGGGCTGCGTGGCGCGCCCGGGGCTGTACGAGGTCGAGTTCGGCGTCACGGTGGCCGAGCTGCTCGAGCTCGCCGGCGGCATCGCCGACGGTGGCGAGCTCCAGGCGATCCTGCTGGGCGGAGCGGCGGGCACGTTCCTTCGGCCTGAGCAGATTGACCTGCCGCTGACGTTCGAGGACGCCCGCGAGGCCAAGCAGGCGCTCGGCTCGGGTGTCGTCATGGTGTTCGACGATCGGGTGGACCTGCCCGCCATGCTCCAGCGGATCGCGGCGTTCTTCCGTGACGAATCGTGCGGTCAGTGTGTGCCCTGCCGGGTCGGCACGGTCCGCCAGGAAGAGTCGCTGGCGCGGCTGGTCGCAGGCGGGGACCCGGTCGTGGAGGTCGGGCTCCTCGACGAGCTCGCGCGCGTGATGGCCGATGCGTCGATCTGCGGGCTGGGCCACACCGCGCCGAGCGCGCTGCGCTCGGCGATCGACCAGCAGCTGGTGCCGTGGGGCAGGCACGACCAGGCAGACGGAGAGGAGGCGCGATGAGTGCGGTGCTGGTGGGCCTGCCCAAGCGGCTGGTCACCGTCGAGGTCGACGGGCAGTCCGTCCGCGTGCCCGAGGGCCAGACCCTGCTCGAGGCGCTGCGGGGCCAGGGGGTGGCCACGCCGACGCTGTGCTACCTGGAGAACCTCGCGCCGGTCAACGCCTGCCGCGTCTGCGTCGTGGAAGTCGCCGGCCAGCGCACGCTCGCGCCGGCCTGCTCTCGCCCGGTGGAGGAGGGCATGGTCGTGGCCACCGACTCCCCCCGGGTCCGCCACAGCCGCAAGATGGTCCTCGAGTTGCTCGCGTCGTCGGTGGACCTGTCGCTGGCCGACGATGAGATCAAGGGGTGGATGGCCACCTACGGCGTCGCACCCGAGCGCTACGGCCCGCCGGCTCCGCCCGCGGCCGCCGGCGAGCGGGACCGGCGACGTGCCGGCCATCACGAGCCCCCCGACGGTTCGGTGGCCGCCACCGTCGCCCAGCCGGTGAAGATCCAAGACGACCTGTATGTTCGCGACTACTCCAAGTGCATCCTCTGCTACAAATGCGTGGAAGCGTGCGGCGAGGACGCGCAGAACACGTTCGCCATCGCGGTCGCCGGCCGCGGATTCGACGCCAGGATCGCCACGGAGTTCGACGTCGAGCTTCCCGATTCGGCGTGCGTGTACTGCGGCAACTGCGTGGGGGTGTGCCCGACGGGTGCGCTGATGCCCAAGAGCGAGTGGGACCTGCGCCAATCCGGCCAGTGGCGCCCGGACGACCAGCAGGTCACCGAGACGATCTGCTCGTTCTGCGGCGTCGGGTGCCCCCTGGAGCTGACGGTGCAGGACAACAGGATCGTCCGCGTGGACTCCCCGCTCGACCACGACATCACCCGCGGGCACCTGTGCGTCAAGGGCCGCTTCGGCTTCGAGCACGTGCAGCACTGACGGGGCCACGCGAGCGGACGCGAGCATCGCCTGCGCGGCGATCCCCGGCGCAGGCCGGGCGCGACCGCGGGATCAGCCGACCGGTAGCCCCAGGTTGGCGTGCAGCTCGCGGGTCGCCGTCGACCGGTTCAACGCGTAGATATGCAGTCCCGGCGACCCCTCGTCGAGCAGGCGCTTGCCGAGGTCGGAGGCTACGTCCACGCCGATGCGACGGACCTCGTCGGTGTCATCCCCGGCGGCGTCGAGCCGGGCGACGAGGTCGGATGGCACCGTGGCACCGGCCATCGCCGCGAACTTCTGCACCTGGCCGGCGTTGGTGATGGGGATGATCCCGGGGATGATCGGCGTCTCGACGCCGAGGCGCTCGAGGTCGTCGACTAGGCGCAGATAGTCCTCCGCGTCGAAGAAGAACTGCGTCACCCCGAAGTCGGCCGCCTTGAGCTTCGCGGCCTGGTGCTCGCGGTCGGTCTTGCGGTCGGGCGCTTTGGGGTGACCCTCGGGATGCGCGGCGGCGCCGACGCTGAAGTCGCCCACCTCACGGATGAGCTCGATCAGCTGGACCGCCCGCGTCAGCTCTCCGGCGGCGATGTCGGGGTTGTCCCGTGGCGGGTCACCGTGCAGCGCGAGCACGTTGACGTAACCCGCGTCCCGGTAGCCTTGCAGCAGGTCGACGAGCTCCGCGCGGGAATGGGCGATGCACGTCAGGTGCGGCATCGCGGTCATCCCCGCCCGGCGCACGTCCTCGACCGTCTCCTGGGTCTTGTCACGGGTGGAGCCCCCGGCGCCGTAGGTCACCGAGGCAAACGACAAGTCCAACTCGGCCAGCTCGTCGAGGGCGGCGCGAAGCCGCTGTTGGGCCTCGGGCGACTTGGGCGGGAACAACTCGATGGAGAAGGTCGGTCCCTCGGACAGCATGTCGCGGATCTTCTTCGTCACAGCACTACGCTCCTCGTCGCGGTCCCATGCCGGCGCGATCCGTCGGCCTTCGGCGGTGCGCCTGCTCGGTGCCCTAGCCGGTCAGCAGCGGCTCGGCGGCAGCCGCCGCGTCGTCGTCGTAGGCCTGCGCGAGGCGATCGAGCGCCCCGTTGCCGGTGATGGCGTACTCCTGGGGACCGACGGTCTCCAGCGCGAGCGTCGCCATGAGCGCGCCCACCTGCGCGCAGTGCTCCAGATCGAGGTGCTTGGCCAGCGCGCCGACGAACCCGGCGCGAAATGCGTCGCCGACCCCGGTGGGCTCCAGACGCGCGTCCTCGCGGGGGGCCACAGCGCCGACTTCCAGGGTCGGCTCCCCGCGGCGCTCGATGACGCACCCCTTGGGGCCGTGGGTGGTGATCCGCAGGCCCACGCGGCGGAGTACCTCGTCGGACGACCAGCCGCTCTTGGACTCGATGAGGGTCGCCTCGTAGTCGTTGGACAGCAGGTAGGTCGCCCCGTCGATCAGCCTGCGGACCCCGTCACCGTCGAGGCGGGGAAGCTGCTGGCTGGGGTCGGCAGCAACCGGCCACCCGGCCTCGAGGGCCTGCTCGGTGTGGCGGTGCATGGCTCCCGGCTCGTTGGGGCAGACCACGACGAGGTCGGGCTCACCATGCGACGCCGCGATGTCGCGCAGGTCGATGTTGGAGGCCTCGTCCATCGCGCCGGGGTAGAACGACGCGATCTGGTTCTCGTTCTGGTCGGTGGTGCACAGGAACATCGCGGTGTGGCAGCTCTCCGACACGTAGACCGCCGAGGTGTCGACTCCCTGTGCCGCCAGGTGGGGTTCGTAGTCGTTGAAGAAGTCGCGACCCACCGAGCCGACCAGCAGCGGGCCGAGGCCTAGTTGCCCGGCACCGAAGCAGATGTTGGCGGCCACCCCCCCGCGGCGGATCTCGAGGCCATCGATCAGAAACGACAGCGACACCCGGTCGAGCTGGTCGGGCACGATGTGCTCGGTGAACTGACCCGGGAAGGTCATCAGGTAATCGTTGGCGATCGATCCAGAAACGGCGATGCGCACGGGAGCTCCCTTCGGCTTGCGGTGGCGCGGGCGGGGCGACGGTCGCCGCCCCGCCTCGGGCGGCTAGTAGCGGTAGTCGTCCCGCTTGTACGGACCTTCGACGGGTACGCCGAGGTACTTGGCCTGCGTCGGCGTCAGCTCGGTCAGGTGCGCGCCGAGCTTGTCGAGGTGCAGCCTCGCCACCTGCTCGTCGAGGTGGCGCGGCAGCACGTGCACGGCGGTGTCGTACCGCTCGGCGTGGTTCCACAGCTCGATCTGCGCGAGCACCTGGTTGGTGAACGACATGCTCATCACGAACGAGGGGTGCCCGGTCGCGCAGCCCAGGTTGACCAGGCGGCCTTCGGCGAGCAGCAGGATCGACCGGCCGTTGGACAGGTGCACCTTGTCGACCTGCGGCTTGATGTTGGTCCAGTCGAACTCCCGCAGGCGGTCGGTTTGGATCTCGGTGTCGAAGTGGCCGATGTTGCACAGGATCGCGTGGTCTTTCATCTCGAGCACGTGCTCGAGGGTGACCACGTCGTCGCAGCCCGTGGCGGTCACGACGATGTCGGCGCGGGGAGCGGCCTCCTCGAGGGTGACCACGCGGTAGCCCTCCATCAGCGCCTGGAGTGCGTTGATCGGGTCGATCTCGGTGACCCACACGTGGGCGCCGAGTCCGCGCAGGGCCTGTGCCGAGCCCTTGCCGACGTCACCGTAGCCGGCGACCACGGCGATCTTACCGGCGATCATCGAGTCGGTGGCGCGCTTGATGCCGTCGACGAGCGACTCACGGCACCCGTAGAGGTTGTCGAACTTCGACTTGGTCACCGAGTCGTTGACGTTGATCGCGGCGGTGCCGAGCCGTCCCTCGCGCGCGAGGTTGTGCAACTCCATCACCCCGGTGGTGGTCTCCTCGCTGACCCCGCGGATGTCCTTTAGCAGCTCGGGGTGCTCGTCGTGGACGAGCGCGGTGAGGTCACCTCCGTCGTCGAGGAGCATGTTGGGACCCTGGCCGTTGCCGAAGTCCAGCGTCTGCTCGATGCACCAGACGTACTCCTCCTCGGTCTCGCCCTTCCAGGCGAACACCGGGGTGCCCGCCGCGGCGATCGCGGCGGCGGCCTGGTCCTGCGTCGAGAAGATGTTGCACGACGACCAGCGGACCTCGGCGCCGAGCGCCTGGAGTGTCTCGATCAAGACCGCGGTCTGAATCGTCATGTGCAGACAGCCGGCGATCCGCGCGCCGGCCAGCGGTCGCTCGTCGGCGTACCGCTCGCGCAGCGACATCAGCCCCGGCATCTCGGTCTGGGCGATCTCGATCTCGGCGCGGCCCCAGGTGGCGAGGCCGATGTCGGCGACCTTGAAGTCGTTGCTGGCCGAGTTGGTGGGCGTGGTGGTCACGAAACTCCCTGTCGTTGTGGCGTGTTGCGGTGGGTCATGGCTGGTTGCTGCGGTAGCGCTGCTCGGTGTCGAGCATCCCCATCATCGCGTGCCGGGGCACCGACGATCGCCCGACTTCGCGCGGATCGGGGAAGGTCCATGGCTAGGCGGTGCGCTCGGCGACGAAGAACCCGTGGCTGATCTTGCCATCGTGTGCCGCGTCCACCCACAGCTGGAGCGACGCGATCGTCTGCTCGATCTGCTCGGTGGGGACGCGCTGTGCCAGCCGGTCGCGCTGGTCGACGAGCTGGTCCAGCACGCTTTGATAGGTGGGCGCGACGTTCTCGGGCCAGTCGTCCTGATCGGTGACCTTCAGGCCGGTGGCGCCGATCGCCGCGGCGTACTCGTCGAGATCCCACATCACCGGAGCCTTGACCCTCGCGTAGATGGGTGCGCGCTCTTCCTCGGAGACGTGCTTGCGCACGAGCAGGTCGCTGAGCACGAAGCGGCCGCCGGGGCGGAGCACGCGTCGGCACTCCTCGAGGATCCGTGACTTGTCGACGCCATGCAAGAGCGATTCCTGGCTCCAGACGATGTCGAAGGACTCGTCGCTGTACGGCAGGTCGTGGAAGTCGCCGTACTCGATCGACACGGCGTGGTCGAGACCGGCTTGCTCGTTGCGCTCCCGCGCAAGCTCGTTCTCGCGCTCGGAGATGTTGACGCCGTGAACGCGGCATCCACGCTCGGCTGCGAGGAAGCGCGCTGACGCTCCGTACCCGCTGCCGACGTCCAGCACGTAGGCGCCGTCCCAGACCTGGCCGCGGTCGGCCATGACCCGGTTGGTGCGGGCCATCGCCGTGTCGATCGTGTCGCCACGCGTGCGCCAGGTGCCCATGTGGACGTTGTCGCGCCACAGGCGGCGGTAGATCTCGTCGGCGGGGCCGTCGTAGTACTCCTGGGTCTCCTCGACCACTGCGCTGATGTTCGCGGTCATGCTCGCTCCTCTCCAGTGGGGTGGGGGGGCAGGCGCACGTCGCCGCCGGACGCGGCGTCTCGTCGGCGTCCGGCGGCGGGCGCGAGGGCTACGCGGTGCCGACCTGGACCACGAAATCGGGCTCGAGGGGCTCGTAGTCGGCCTCGAAGTCGCCGTATCGGCGGATGTTGCGGAAACCCGCGTCGGCCATCAAGCCGGTCACGTAGTCCTGGCGGATCGGGGCCATCGTCAGGTGGTGCACGGCGCCGTCGGGGAAGGTGTAGCGGAAGCGCACGTACTCGTCGGTGATCTCCTCGGGGCTGGCGTCGACCCCGTGGCCGGTGTAGTAGAAGCGGTGCTTGCTGGTAAAGCCCTGGTCGAGGATCGAATCGTAGTTGCGCTGATCGATCACCACGATGCCGCCGGGCTTGAGCACCTTGTGGAACTGCGCGAGCACCTGCACGCGCTCGTCCTCGTCGAACAGGTGCGTGAAGGCGTTGCCCAGGCACACGAGCGCGTCGAAGGTCCCCTCGACGTCGTCGCTCAGGGTGCGCCAGTCCGCCTCCTGCACCGGCAGGTCGACGCCGAGGGCTTCGGCGTTCTCCCGGGTCTTGCGCACCATCTCGGGCGCGCCGTCGGCGGCGAGCACGTCGAAGCCGGCCTTCGCCAGCTGCACGGCGTGAAAGCCGGTGCCAGACGCTGCGTCGAGCACGCGCTCGCACCCGTGCTCGCGGAGGATGCGTGGGTAGAAGCCACGCTCGCCGCGCTCACGGCCCTCCCAGTTGATGAGTTCGTCCCAGCGCTCGACGAAGCTGGGCTCGTACTCCTCTTGGTAGAGGTCGGAGCTGATCATCTCGCTTGCCATGTGACCCACCCGATCATGAGCGGCCTGCGCCGCTCGTCCGTTGTCGTTGTCGTCCCCCCTGTTGGCGACGCGGGCGCACGCGGCGGTCGCCTGTAACCGGGGTTCGAGGGAGGGCGTCGATGCCGCCGCAACGGCCATCCGCCCTGCGCCTCTTTTTCGTCATAGCGAACTCGAGCGGCCCTCGTCAAGGCCGACGCGCAAATGCACCGCGTTGCGTCATGCGCAAAGGCGCGATGCAACGTCGCAACGACGGCTATTTCCGCTGCTATTGCGGATGATCCGCCCCGAGTGCACGATGCGCAACGGTAGCGTCAAGAGAAACTCTGCGACTTTGAGAGGCGCCGGCAGGCGGCGGGACGGCCCGAAGATCGGACAGCAAAACCCCTGCGTACAGGCCGAATTCGGCCGCTCTGGCCGGGTGGAAGACCACCTACGATGATGCTCGCACTTAAGAATTTTCAGGATTCTGAGATTGCACGTCGGCCGCGAGTGTGCTTATGTCGATAGGGAAGCCGCACACCCACGTCCCGGTAGGGGGTTACTCGCGTGTCGTTCAAGACGTTGTTCACTTCAGAATCGGTCACGGAAGGTCATCCAGACAAGGTCGCCGATCGCATCTCGGATGCGGTTCTCGATGCGGTCCTCACCGAGGACCCCGCCAGCCGCGTCGCCTGCGAGACGTTTCTGACCACGGGCCAGGTGTCCATCGGCGGGGAGATCACCACCCAGGCCTCCCCGGACGTGGTGCGCATCGTGCGCGACGCCCTGTGCGACATCGGCTACTGCGACCACCGCTCCGGGTTCGACGGCAACACCTGCGGCGTGAGCGTGTCGCTCGACGAGCAGTCGCCAGACATCGCGATGGGCGTGGACGAGGCCTACGAGACGAGGGAGGGCAACGGCACCGACCCCCTCGACAAGCTCGGCGCGGGCGACCAGGGAATGATGTTCGGCTACGCCTGCGACGAGACCGACGTGCTCATGCCGTTGCCGATCCACCTCGCGCACCGCATGGCCGAGCGCCTCGCCGCGGTCCGCCACGACGAGACCCTCCCGTTCCTGCTGCCCGACGGCAAGACCCAAGTCACGGTCGCGTACGGCGACGGTGAGCCGGTCGGCATCGAGACGGTCGTCGTGTCCAGCCACCACGACGGCGACGTCGACCTCGACACGCTGCGCCCCGCGATCGAAGAGCACGTGATCCGGCCGCTGCTGCCCGACCACCTCGACACCGGGGATCTGCGCGTGCTGGTCAACCCCACCGGGCGGTTCGAGCTCGGCGGGCCGATCGCCGACGCCGGGTTGACCGGCCGCAAGATCATCGTCGACACCTACGGCGGCATGGCCCGTCACGGTGGCGGTGCGTTCAGCGGCAAGGACTCGACCAAGGTGGACCGTTCCGCGACGTACGCCGCCCGGTGGGTCGCCAAGAACATCGTGGCCGCCGGCCTGGCGCGCAAGGCCGAGATCCAGCTGGCCTACGCCATCGGCGTCGCCCAGCCCGTGTCGGTCTCGATCGACACCTTCGGCACCGAGCAGGTCGATCCGGTCCAGATCTACAAGGGCGTCGAGGACGTCTTCGACCTGCGTCCGGGCGCGATCGTGCGCGACCTCGAGCTGCGCAAGCCGCGGTTCGCCCAGACCGCGGCCTACGGCCACTTCGGCCGCTCCGGCGAGGCCTTCACCTGGGAGCGCACTGACCGCGCGGACGCGCTCCGGGCCCTCGTCGGCGCGTAGAGCAGCGCGTACCCTAGGGCTACGCCAGACCCCGGCCCGGCGCAGGGAGGCGCCATGGTCGGGGCTGTCGTGATGCCCGAGCGCACACCGTTTCGCCATTGCAACCGAGGAAGCCATGAGCGCTCAGAGCAAGCACGACCGACCGAGTCCCGCCGAGGGGCACCCGCTGCTGACCGCCGCCCGCGAGCGGGTCGTCGTCGTCGACGGCGGCATGGGCACGTCCCTGCAAGGCTTCGACCTGACGATCGAGGACTTCGACGGGCTCGAGGGCTGCAACGAGGTGCTGGTGCGCACCCGGCCCGACGTGGTGCGCGACGTGCACCGGTCGTTCCTGCAGGTCGGCTGCGACGCGGTCGAGACCGACACCTTCGGGGCCGCCCCGTGGGTGCTCGACGAGTACGGCCTCGGCGACGAGACCGAGTCGCTGAACGAGGCCGCAGCCCGGGTCGCCCGCGAGGCCTGCGACGAGTTCGACGGGGACCGGTGGGTTCTGGGGTCCATCGGCCCGGGGACGCGGTCGCCGACGCTGTCGCTGGGCAAGGACCCAGTCACTACCAAGGACTTCATCGACTACGACACCATGGTCGCTGGCTACCGCCGGCAGGCGCGCGGCTTGCTCGACGGGGGCGCCGACGCCTTGATCGTGGAGACGTGCTTCGACTTGCTGCAGGCCAAGGCCGCCATCTGGGCGTGCCACCTCGAGCTGTCCGAGCAGCCCACGCGCCTGCCGCTGCTCGTGCAGGTCACGATCGAGGCCAACATCAACACGATGCTGCTGGGTAGCGAGATCGGTGCGGCCCTGGTGGCCCTCGAGCCGCTGCCGATCGACGTGCTGGGCATCAACTGCGCCACGGGCCCCGAGGACATGCGCGAGCACGTCCGCTACCTGTCGGAGTCCTCGCCGATGCCGATCAGCGTGATCCCCAACGCCGGCATCCCGGAGCTGTCCGAGCACGGCGAGGCGGTGTACCCGCTGCAGCCCGACGGTCTGGCCGCCGCCCACGCCGAGTTCGTCAGCGACCTGGGCGTGTCGATCGTCGGGGGCTGCTGCGGCACGACGCCGGCGCACCTCGCCGCGGTGGTCGAAGCGGTGCGCGACCTTGCCCCGGCCGAGCGCACCCCCGAGCTGCCGGCCAGCATCGCCTCGCTGTACGCGCCGACGCCGCTGGAGCAGGACCTGTCGTTCTTCATCGTCGGCGAGCGCATGAACGCCAACGGGTCGAAGAAGTTCCGCGAGCTGCTGCTCGAGGACGACCTCGAGGCGATGACGCAGATGGCCGTCGACCAGGTCCGCGAGGGCGCGCACGCACTCGATGTCTGCGTCGACTACGTGGGTCGGGATGGCGTGGCCGACCTCGTCCCGCTCGTGGACCGCCTGGCGACCCAGTCGACCCTGCCGCTGGTGATCGACTCGACCGAGACGGCGGTGGTCCAGGCTGGGCTCGAGCGGCTCGGCGGCCGGGCGGTCATCAACTCGGTCAACCTCGAAGACGGTCGGACCAAGGCCGACGTGCTGTTTCCCATGGCGCGGCAGTTCGGCGCGGCGCTCGTGGCGCTGGCCATCGACGAGGAGGGTCAGGCGCGCACCGCCGACTGGAAGCTCGACGCCTGCAAGCGCATCGCCGAAGTCGCCCGCGAGCACGGCCTTCGCAACTCCGACTTGATCTTTGACACCTTGACGTTCCCACTGGGATCGGGCCAGGAGGATCTGCGCAAGGACGGGCTCGAGACTCTGGAGGCCATCCGGCGCGTCAAGGAGGAGATCCCCGGCAGCCACACGATCCTCGGGCTGTCGAACGTGTCGTTCGGGTTGTCACCTGCGGCGCGGCAGGCGCTGAACTCGGTGTTCTTGGCCATGGCCGTCGAGGTCGGTCTGGACGCGGCGATCGTGCATGCCGGGCGCATCTTGCCGCTGCACCAGATCGACGACGACGTCCAGACCATCTGCCGCGACCTCGTCGAGGACAACCGCGGCACCGCCGGCCAGGGCGGCAACGCGCCGGAGGACTACGACCCGCTCCACGCGCTGATGGAGCGCTTCGAGGGGGCGTCGCTGGCCGGGTCAGGTGCCGAGGAGCTCGCCGCGCTGCCGGTCGACAAGCGCCTCGAGCAGCGCATCATCGACGGCAACAAGGACGGGCTCGGCGACGACCTCGACGAGGCGCTTGCCGCTGGGGTCGCCCCGCTCGACATCATCAACACCCACCTGCTGGCCGGCATGAAGGTCGTCGGCGACCTCTTCGGCGAAGGCAAGATGCAGCTGCCGTTCGTCCTGCAGTCGGCCGAGGCGATGAAGGCCGCGGTGGCCCACCTCGAGCCGCACATGGAGGCCAGCGACGACGGCGGCAAGGCCAAGGTGCTGCTTGCCACCGTCAAGGGTGACGTGCACGACATCGGCAAGAACCTCGTCGACATCATCCTGTCGAACAACGGCTACGACGTCCGCAACATTGGCATCAAGCAGCCGATCGACCAGATCATCGAGCAGGCGCAGGACTTCGGCGCCGACGCGATCGGCCTGTCGGGTCTGCTGGTCAAGTCCACGGTGATCATGAAGAGCGACCTCGAAGAGCTCGAGCGTCGCAAGCTGTCGGACTACCCCGTGCTACTCGGCGGCGCCGCGTTGAACCGCGGGTACGTCGAGGCCGACCTGCGCACGACGTACTCCGGCCCGTTGTTCTACTGCAAGGACGCGTTCGCGGGACTCAAGCGCATGGACGAGCTCGTCGAGCACCTCGAGGCCGGATCCGTGCCCGACGACTGGGGGACCGAGCCGGTCGCGCGGCCCGAGAAGCGGCCCCGTCCCGACGACGTCTCCGAGCCCGAGCCGATCCGCCGCTCCGACGTCGCCGACGACGTGGACGTGCCCACTCCGCCGTTCTGGGGCTCTCGGGTCGTCCGCGGGCTGCCGCTCAACGAGATCGCCGGGTTCATCAACAAGATCGCGCTGTACCGAAACCAGTGGGGCTTCGACCGCGATAGCTGGGACGAGGGCGAGGCTGTCCTGCGACGCACCCTCGAGCAGGCCCGCGCCGAGCAGGTGCTGCGCCCCGAGGTCGTCTACGGGTACTGGCAGGCCAACGCCGACGGCCAGGACCTGATCGTGTGGGCCGAGCCAGACTCCGACGAGGTGGCGTTCCGCGTCACGTTCCCACGGCAGCGCCGCGGTGCCCGCTTGTGCCTGGCGGATTACTTCAGGCCGATCGAGTCGGGCGAGCGCGACGTGATCGGGCTGCAGGCCGTGACGATGGGGCCCAAGGTCAGCGAGCGCACCGCCGAGCTGTTCGCCCAGGACGCCTACACCGACTACCTCTACCTCCACGGTCTCGGGGTCGAGATGGCCGAGGCGCTGGCCGAGTACTGGCACAAGCGCGTGCGGGGTGAGCTCCGTATCGACGGCGACGACGCCGAGCGCGTCGAGGACCTGTTCAAGCTGTCCTACCGCGGGGCGCGCTACAGCTTTGGCTACCCGGCCTGCCCCGACCTCGAGCAGCGCAAGCCCCTGTTCGAGCTGCTCGGCGCCGAGCGGATCGGCCTCGAGCTGTCCGAGGAGTTCCAGCTGCACCCGGAGCAGTCAACCGACGCGCTCGTCGTGCACCACCCGGAGGCCAAGTACTTCAGCGCGAAGTAGGCGGCTCCGGGGGCGGCGTGACCACGCCCATGGCCAGGTCGGCGGGCACGTCGACGTCGCGCGCGAAGCTCCCGTCGTCGAGGTCGCCCCATCCCTCCAGGCCGACCTCGACGATGTCGAGCGTGCGCAGCGCCCCCGCAAGGCTGCGGTCGTCGCCGTCGAGCCGGCGTCGCAGCGCCGGCGCCGCGCCCCGTGCCCAGATGGCGTGCAGCGGCTGCCAGCGCCCGTAGACGATCGGTACGACCGCGTCGCTGCCGTCATGGTGCTCGGCCAGTCGCCGCAGCACGGCGGCGTTGGGAGTGGGCAGGTCCACCGCGAGGACGGCCACGAGGTCGTGGCGCACCGCCTCCAAGCCGGCCACGAGCCCGCCGAGGGGACCGGCGTCTGCGACGGCGTCGGGGACCTCGGCGATGCCGTCGAGGCCAAGGGGGCCGCGGTTGCCGCGGGCGCACACGACATCGTCGGCGATCTCGGCGAGGGTTGCCGCCGCGCGGTCGACGAGCCGTCGGCCGCGGGTCTGCAGCACGGCCTTGTCCACGCCCATGCGGCGGCTGGCGCCTCCGGCCAGGATGACCCCCGAAAGCGTCTGGCCCGCGGTCATACCAGGTCGACCGCCGCTGCGGCCCACCGGTCCAACATCGCGCCCATCCGGGGCAGCTCCACCACCCGGGCCCGCCACCGCGACGCCGACGGGTCGAGGCTGCCGACGAGCACCAAGCGGGCCCGCTCGCCCTCGTCGATGACCCGAGCGCCAAGGCCGACCCAGCCCACTCGGCCTTGGCGCTCGATCTCCCACGTCCGATCGGTGAAGGTCAGCAGTCGCCAATCGATGCGACGCTCGCCCATCTCGACGGCGACGCGCGCGCCGGGCTCGACGTCGCCGATCACCTCGACCCGGTCGGCGTCGGTCCACTCGGGGATGCGCGCGGGGTCTCCGACGACGGCCCACAACGCCTCCGCTCCCGACGACGTGGCGGCGAACCGCTCGACGCTCATGGGCATGACGGGCTCACCACGGCGAGACGGCCGTCATGCCGGCGTCGACGGTCAGCACGGTGCCCGTGATCCCCCGGGCGCCAGAGCTTGCGAGGAACAGCGTCGCATCCGCGACCTCGCCGGGATCAACCAGGCGGCCAAGCGGCGCCGCTGCCTCCCAGCGCGCCACCCCGTCGGGCCATTGCTCGGGCAAGCCGGCCCGCCAGGTCAGGCCCGGTGCGACGGCGTTGACCCGCAGGTGGGGACCGAGCTCACCGGCAGCGGCCGTCGTCAACTGGACGAGCCCGGCCTTCGACGCGGCATAGTGCGCATGGCCAGGCAGCGGGCGCCACGCTTCGATCGAGGCGATGTGGACCACGCAGCCCCCCGCGCTCATATGCGGCGCGGCGGAGCGCAACAGCCGAAAGGGCACGGCAAGGTTCGTGCCCAACACGACGTCGAGTTCGTCGTCGGAGATATCGCGCAGTCCGGTGACCGGCTGCGCTGCCGCATTGCCGACGAGCACGTCGAGGCGCCCGAAGGCCTCCAGCGTCGCGTCGACCAACGCCTGCGGTCCTCCCCGCTCGGTCAGGTCGGCCTGAGCGGCCACGGCGCGTCCTCCCGCTTCGGTGATGCTGCGCGCGACCTCCTCGCCGGTTCCCGAGCGATGGTGCACGGCGACCGCCGCGCCGGCTTCCGCCAGTCGATGCGCGATGACGGCGCCGATGCCACCGCCGGCGCCGGTCACGCACGCGACCTGGCCGGACAGGTCCAGCAGAGCGGAAGGGGGAGTAGCCATGCAGAGCAGAGTGGCATGCCGACGGCGTCCCTGCAGCCTGCGTGGCGGGCGGTGCCCTGTCCGACAGCGCTCCTGAGACCTGCGTGGCGTACGGTGGTGGGATGGATCCCCGGAAGCTCGCACGGGCGCTCGAACTCGAACCGCTGCCCCTCGAGGGTGGCCTGTTCAGGCGAACGCACCTCGACGCGCACTGCTCGGCGATCTACTACATGATGATCGCCCCCGAGTTCTCGGCGCTGCACCGGCTGGAGGTCGACGAGATCTGGCACCACTACGCTGGCGCTCCTGCGCGGCTGCTGCTGCTGCACCCGGGTGGCGAGGCCGCGCAGGCGACCCTCGGTTCGCAGGTAGAAGCGGGACAGTCGCCGCAGATCGTCGTGCCGGCCGGCACCTGGCAAGCCGCGGAGACGCTGGGGGAGTGGACCCTGGCCGGCACAACCAGCGCGCCGCCGTTCTCGTGGGAGGGCTTCACCCTCGGCGACGCTGACGAGCTGTCCTCCGCGTGGCCCGCGGCCGCTGAGACCATTGCCCGGTTGGCCCCCCGCTGACGTTTGTGCGCTTGCGCACCGGGCATCACGACGTTCCCATGCCGCCGAGGAAAGGGCATCAACCATGGGCGAACGCCGTGGTGAGGAGTACAAGGGTCGGGCCAAGGAAGCCGCCGGCGACCTGTCCGACGACGAGAAGCTCAAGAGCGAAGGCAAGGCTGACCAAGCATCTGCGTCAGTCAAGCGCACCGCTGACAAGGCCAAAGAGAAGGCCGACGAGGTCACCGACCGCATGGGCGGTGACGACGACTAGTCGTTGAACGACGGCCGGCCGTCGACTCCTTTTCGAGGAGTGGGCGGCCGGCCGACGTGTGTCTTGCGGGTCCTCCCGTCCGGTGGTCCGGTGTGCTGTGCCTTTCGCCAGCTCCTGCGGGGGCGGGTGGGACGGCACAGGCGCGGCTCGGGGGGACGACTGGGCCGGGGCTCGGGAGTCGGCTTGGCCGGGGCTCGGGGGTTCAAGCAGCCCAAGCTGGCCGGGGCGGGCCAGATCCGACCCAGAGGGTCCGCCAAACTCGGACAGAACGGACGCGACTGGTACATCTGCACGAGGTCTCGTGCAGATGTACCAGTCGCGCGTAGAAGATGCTATTTGTGCTTCCGGAAATATCGGACTTGCGCCTGTACGGATCGGCATTGGAACCCGAGCGGTCCTGAATTGCCCGGTTTGCGGCTGTGCGAACCGGCTTGCCAAGCCGAGGGCGCTCCGGAAGTGCCGGGTTGGTGGCCCTCCTCCGTGCTCTGGCGTCCGCCCGTCCCCCTCGACCCGAGGCGGAAGGGACGTGGGCGTAGAATCCCGCCTCGCGCCGGACCAGTCTGAGGAGAAGCCTGTGGCCGCTCTGCAACGTCGACCGCTTCGTCCTCCGCAGATCCTGGCCGTCGACCTGTCGCGGCCTGTGATTGATGGGCCGCCCGTGGGCGCTCTCGGGCGTCTGGTGTCGGCACGTCAGCCGCAGCTACGGCAGGTCGTCGAGACGATCGCCGAAGCCGCCGACACCGCGCAGGTCCGCGCGTTGCTCGTGCGGATCGGCCGCCCGGCGGACAGCTGGGCCCACGCCGAGGAGCTGCGCGACGCCGTGGCGCTGTTCCGCTCGCGCGGTAAGCGCTCCACCGTCCATGCGCAGTCGTTCGCTCTCTCGGGCAACGACACGCTGTCGTATTACTTCGCCACCGCGTTCGACGAGATCCACCTGCAGCCCATGGGCAACGTCGGCCTGACCGGCCTGGCGTCAGAGGTGCCCTTCCTCGCGGACCTCCTCGAGAAGCTCGACGTAACCGCCGAGGTCGACCACCGTCATGAGTACAAGTCGGCGGCGAACCTGCTGACCGAGCGAGAGTTCACCGACGCCCACCGCGAGGCCGTCGACCGCATCCTGGAGTCGCACTACGACCAGCTCGTCGAGGCCATCGCCACGGGTCGAGGGGTAAGCCATGAGCGCGCGAAGGAGTGGATCGACCTCGGTCTCACGCTTGGCCCTGATGCCACCGACCTGGGTCTCGTCGACAAGATCGCCTACCGCGACGAGACCGTGGCCGAGGTCAAGCAGGGCGTTGGCGAGCACGCCCGGCTGGTCAGCGACCGGGCGTTTCGGGCACGAGGATGGCGGCGCCGGCTTCGCCCTCGGCGGCGCACCGGCGTCGCTCTGGTGCACGGCAGCGGGTCGATCCTCGAGGGTCAAAGCCGGCGGTCGCTGATGGGTCCGGTCATGGGCTCGGACACGGTGGTCAGCGGGTTCAGTCAGGCGATCCGCGATCGGCGCGTGCGTGCCGTGCTCTTCCGAGTGGACAGCCCCGGTGGCTCGGAGGTCGCCTCCGACGCGGTTTGGCGCGCGGTCGCCCGCGCCCGTGAGGCCGGAAAGCCGGTGGTCGTCAGCATGGGCTCGGTAGCCGGTTCCGGGGGCTACTGGGTGTCCATGGGCGCTGACCGGATCGTGGCGCAGCCGGGAACGCTGACCGGTTCGATCGGCGTCGTCTTCACCAAGTTGGTGACCAGCGCCCTCCGGGAGCGCTTCGGCATCACCACAGACGAGGCCCACCGTGGCCACCACGCCTTGATGTTCTCGCCGAACCACCGGTTCAGCGACGAGCAGTGGCAGCAGATCAAGACCTACCTGGACGGCGTCTACGACGAGTTCGTTGGCAGGGTGGCGGAGGGTCGCGGTATGACCCGCGACGAAGCCCACGAACTGGCCAAGGGCCGGGTGTGGACCGGCGCGGACGCCGCAGAGCGCGGCCTCGTGGACGAGCTCGGTGGCTACCGGGAGGCGTTCGTCGCCCTTCGCGGGCTCATCGGCTTGGACGCCGAGGCCCCGCTGCGGGTGCGGACGTTGCCGCGGCGTGCACTGCCTGAGCGTCTTGGCCTTCGCGGTCCGGACCCCGAGGAGATCCGCAGCATCACCAGGGCCGTCGCGACCGCGGCGCGAGCGACCAGCACCGCGCCCGATGGGGCGGCGTCCATGCCGAGCTGGGTGCGATCGGTGCGCTGACGTCCGGCGTCGTCCGTGCGCTGACGTCCGGGGGGCTGGCAGTCGGCGTCCGGATGCTGGTGTGTCGCGGGCGCCGGGTCTGGGTGGTTGCCACAAATGGGGCTGGGCGCGAGCTCGTCTTGGCCGTCCCGCGGGGGTGATCTGTGCACGACGTTGCGATTCCGACGTTTCCAACGTCGCGACCACCTCACGAGCCCGCGACCACTTCGACGACGCCGACCTCGTCCAGCCCGAGGGCGACCTCGGCGAGGTCGCCAGAGGCGACTACCCGCGAGCGAGGCGCTCAGCGCGCTGTTGCACCTCGGATTGCGCACGCTCGACGTCCACGGTCAGGCATGTGCCGTCGGCGACCACCTGGCGCCCGTCCACCCACACGTCACGGACGAGCCGGCTACCGGCGGTCCACATCAGGTGCGAGATGACCTCGGCGTCCTCGACGACTGGGGTGAACGCCGGGTCGTTGGTGCGCAGATGCACGACGTCGGCACGGCGTCCGGCTTCCAGCACCCCGAGATCTGGCCGCCCGAGCGCCGCCGCACCCTCCCTGGTCGGCATCGCCAGCGCGACCGGTGCCGGCAAAGCGCCGGCGTCGCCGGTGCGGACCCGCTGGAGGAGCGGGGCCAACCGCAGCTCCTCCCACAGGTCGAGGTCGTTGTTGCTCGCCGGCCCGTCGGTGCCCAACCCGACGGTGATGCCTTCGGCCAGCATGTCGGTGACCCGCGCCAACCCCGACGCCAGCTTCGTGTTCGACTGCGGGCAGTGCGCCACCGCCACGCCGTGGTCGCGGTAGATCGCCAGGTCGTCGTCGGTAAGCCACACCGAGTGGGCAGCGAGCACCCGTTCGCCGGCGAACACCCCCAGATCCCGAAGGATGGCAGGGACCGTCTTGCCATGCTCGGCCTCGAGCTCGGCAGCCTCCCCCTTGCTCTCGGCCACGTGGATGTGCAGCAGCAGCCCGTGCTCGGCCGCGGCCTGTCCCATCGCGGCGAGCCCTTCCAGGGGAACGGTGTAGGCGCTGTGGGCGGCCAGCCCGACCTCGACCCGAGGGTCGGTCGCCTGATCGTCGGACGCCAGTCGCAGGGCGGCGTCGAGCTGCTGCTTCCACGTGCCCAGATGCTCGAGCCCCTCGGCGACCAGGATCGGCGCGGTGACGATGGCGCGGGACCCCGCGTCGCGCACCGC
>SLAO01000085.1 GCA_007126835.1 Nitriliruptorales bacterium
CTCGGAGATCTGCTGGGGGGCCTCAGAGCCCCCGTCGGGCAGGACCTCCTCGGCGCCAGCGTGACGAGGACGTCCTCGGTCTCGTCGACGATGATCGCCTCGGAGATCTGCTGGGGGGCCTCAGAGCCCCCGTCGGGCAGGACCTCCTCGACCTCCTCCTCGTCGGTGACCTGCGCCGCGAGCTGGTTGGCGACCGCCGACGAGCTGATGTGGCCGTCGCCGATCGCGCGGTACAGCGCGTCGAGGTCGTGGTGGTTCATCTGCTCGGCCACGGCGCGCAGCTCGGGGCCCGCCATCAGCCGTTTCCAGCCGATGCCCTGCTTGGCCAGGGTCTTGCGCAGGGACTCGCGCCCCTTCTCGATGGCGTCGACCCGGCGTTCGCGGCTGAAGTGCTGGCGGATCTTCGAGCGCGCGCGTGACGACCCGACGAACTCCAGCCAGTCCCGGCTCGGTCCCGCATCCGGAGCGTTGGAGGTCAGGATCTCGACGGTCTCGCCGTTGCGCAGCTCGTACTCGAGCGCGACGAGCCGGCCGCCCACGCGCGCGCCCACGGTGGCGTGACCGACCTCGGTGTGGATGGCGTAGGCGAAGTCGACCGGCGTCGAACCCTTCGGCAGCGCGACGACGTCACCCTTGGGCGTGAAGACGAACACCTCGTCGGCGTAGAGGTCCAAGCGCATGTTGCGCATGAACTCGCCCGAGTCGGTGGTGTCGGACTGCATGTCGAGCATCTGCGACAGCCACTGCGTCTCGGAGTCCTTCGAGCGCAGCGCCTGCTTGTACTTCCAGTGGGCCGCCACGCCGAACTCCGCGGTGCGGTGCATCGCGCGCGTGCGGATCTGCAGCTCGATGGGCTTGCCGCCGGGCCCCACGACCGTGGTGTGCAGCGACTGGTAGAGGTTGAACTTCGGCATCGCGATGTAGTCCTTGAACCGCCCCGGGATGGGGCGCCACATCGCGTGGACGCTGCCAAGCGCCGCGTAGCAGTCCTTGACGCTGTCGACGATCACGCGCACGCCGACGAGGTCGTGGATGTCGTCGAACTCGCGACCTCGCACGACCATCTTCTCGTAGATCGAGTACAGGTGCTTGGGCCGCCCGGTGACCTCGGCGCGGATCTTGACCTCGCGCAGCCGTTCGGTCAGCTCCTCGACGACCTCGTCGACGAAGGCGTCACGCTCGGGCGCGCGCTCGGCCACCATCGCCTTGATCTCGTCGTACCGCTTGGGGTGCAGCGTCGCGAACGCGAGGTCCTCGAGCTGCCACTTGAAGTTCTGCATCCCCAGGCGGTGCGCCAGCGGGGCGTAGATCTGGAGGGTCTCCTCGGAGATCCGCTTCTGCTTCGCCCTGGGCAGATGGTGGATGGTCTTCATGTTGTGCAGGCGGTCGGCCAGCTTGATGACCAGCACGCGGTAGTCGTTGGCCATCGCGATCAGCATCTTGCGCAGCGACTCGGCCTGCTGCTCCTCCTTGGAGGAGCTGCGGATCATGTCGAGCTTGGTGACCCCGTCGACGAGCATCGCGGTCTCTTCGCCGAACTCCCGCCGGACGTCGTCGAGGTCGACGTCGGTGTCCTCGACCACGTCGTGCAGCAGCGACGCGCACACCGTCGCGGTGTCCATCCCCAGGTCGGCCAGGACCTCGGTCACCCCGACCGGGTGCACGATGTAGGGCTCGCCGGAGTTGCGCGTCTGGCCGGTGTGGGCGCGGTCGGCCAGCTCGTAGGCGCGCACCACCTGACGCGTGTCGACCTTGGGCGAGCGCTCCTTCAGCTTGCTGCACAGCGGCTCGATCCGGTCGGGGATGGCCACGCCCCGCTCAAACATCGGCAAACGGGCCAAAACGGCGCGGACCCCCGACTGCCGAGGGCGTGGAGGTCCGGAGGGTTCCTGATCGGCCGGGGTGTCCGGCGAGGGCTGATCGGAGGGTTCGGCGGCCGTGTCGGGGGTCTCGCCGTCGTGCTCGGCCGCGTGCTCGCGCTGCTCGACGGACTCGCTCTCGCGCTGCTCGACGGACTCGTGCAGATCCTCTACCGGGGGCTGGTCGTCGGCCGGCTCGGCACGCGTGTCCTCGGGGTCCCGATCGAGCACTTGCGGGACCCTGGGCTCGTCGCGTCGCTCATGAGCGGCCGTAATGCCCTCCTCGAGATCCGGGGCCCTTGCCCCACCCACGATAACCCCCGTAGCCGCGGGCATCACACGGGGCGGCCCCCGCGACGTGGGTCCCCGGCCAGTGCATCACCATAGGCGGGCCATGCTGGCGTGAGCAACCCGCGCGGGCGGGCAGGTGCTCTACGTCCCTCCGCCACGCTGCGTGAGCAACCGCTCCTTGTGCTCGGCGACGCGCGGTTCACGTTCCTTGAGCGCCACGAGGATCGGCGTAGCCACGAAGATCGACGAGTACGTCCCCACCGCCATGCCGATGAACAGCGCCAGTGCGAGGTCCTGCAGCGTGTCCGCCCCGAGCAGCTGGGCGCCGATGAGCAGCAGGGCGCCGACGGGCAACAGCGAGGTGACCGACGTGGACAGCGACCGGACCAGCACCCCGTTGAGCGCACCGTTGGCAAGCTCACCGTACGTGCGGTTCTCGGCCGCCCCGAGGAACTTGGTCTCCTCGGTCACGCGGTCGAACACGACGACGGTGTCATACAGCGAGTAGCCCAGAATCGTCAGCAGCGCGATCACCGACGCGGGGCTCACTTCGAATCCGACGAGGGCGTACACCCCGATGGTCACGACGATGTCGTGCACCAAGGTCACCAGCGCGGACAACGCCATCCGCCACTCGAACCGCAAGGTGATGTACACGACGACAAGCCCGAGGAAGACCGCCAACGCCAGCAGCGCCTGCTCGGTCACCTGGGCGCCCCATCGCGGTCCCACCGCCTGGCGGTCGATGTCGTTGATGTCCGCGCCGGTGACCTCGGCCAGCGCCTGGGTGGCCGCCCGGTCGAGCTCCCCGCCGACCTCGCCGAGCTCGGGGGTGGACACCAGCGCTCCGTCGCCCTCGTCGACGACCTGTGCGGTCACGTCGGTCACTCCGAATTCGCCCATGGCGTCGCGCAGGTCGCCCGACGTGAACTCATCGGTCGCGTCGGAGATCACGAACGACGTGCCGCCGGTGAAGTCGATCGCAAAGTTCAGGCCTCGAACCCCCAGCGAGGCCAGGCTGATCACGATCAGCGCCAGCGAGATGATCGCCCATGTGCGCCCGCGACCGATAAACGTGATGTCGGATTCGCCGTTGAGGAACCGCCGAAGCGGGGTGTTCTTGGCCTGAGGCGCGGTCTTCGTCGCCGAGGAGGTCACTTGGCCCTCCCCGGCACGGGCTGTGCCGCGAACGTCCCGCCGCGCAGACCCATCCACGGGGCCTTGGCGAGCTTGGGCGAGTTGGCGACGAAGCCGAACAGCGACCGGGTGAACGTCGCGAACAGCAAGGTGTCGATCAACGTCGCCAACCCGAGGGTAAAGGCGAACCCGCGCACCGGCCCGACCGCCAGGATGTAGAGCACGACCGCCGCGAGGAACGAGACGGTGTTGCCGGTCAGGTTCGTCCGGAACGCCGAGCTGAACGCGTGCTCAGCGGCCGTGCGGATCGTCCTGCCCCTTCGGATTTCGTCGCGGTAGCGCTCGCGATAGATGATCGACGAGTCGGCGGCGATGCCGATCGACACGATGATCCCGGCCACCCCGGCCAGGGTCAGCGTGAACCCGATGGCCTGGCCGAGCACGGTGATCGCGCCGAGCACCAGGATGCCGAACATGAGCAGCTCGGCGACTGCCAGCGCCCCGATCCCGCGGTAGAGCACCACGAGGTACAACGCCACGAGCGCCAGCCCGATCGCCCCCGCCTGCAAGCCGGCGATCAGCGAGTCGGTGCCCAGCGTCGGCGACACCGCCAACGACTGCTCGAGGTCGAGCTGGATCGGCAGCGCACCGGCGCGCAGGATCAGTGCGAGGTCCTCGGCCTCCTCCTGGTCGGCGACGGAGATCTGCCCGCCCCCGGCGATCCCCTGCCCGCACGGCACGTCCTGCGCGACGGGGGGCGCGGACTCCACGAGGCCGTCGAGGACGATCGCCAGCCGGCGCGTGTCGCCGGTGTTGCAGGCGAGCTCGGCGGTGAACTCCTGGAAGACCTCGTCGCCCTCGCTGTCGAAGTCGAGCACGGTGGCCCACCCGAGCCCGGCCTGGTCCAGCGCCGCGCCGGCATCCTCGACGCTGCCGCCGTCGACGGCGACGGGACCCAGCTCGAACTTCGACCACGAGTCGGTGGGCGCGTCCTCCTCAGGGTCGTCGGCCAGCGCCTCCTCGCCGGGCGGCTGGCACAGCACGACATCCTCGTCGGCGGGCGGCGGGCCCTCGAGACGCTGCTCCTCGAGCTCGGCGCACGACGGCCCGACCTCCTCGTAGTCGGGGTCGGCCGGGGGGATCTCGCGGTACACCGGCCGGAACTGCAGGATCGCGGTGGCCTGGACGATGTCTTCGGCCTGCTCCTGGTCGGCCACGCCGGGCAGCTGCACGAGGACGGTCTCGCCTTGACGGGCGATGTCGGGCTCGGCGACACCCAGGCCGTCCACGCGGCTGCGGATCACCTCGACGGTCTGGTCGAGGATTTCCAAGTCGATCTCGCCCTGGCCCGGCGCGGGCTCCAGGGTCAGGCTGACCCCGCCTTGCAGATCGAGGCCGAGGTTGGGCTCCCAGTCATTGACCCAGATGACGCCCCACAGCACCACGACGGCGGCGAGGAACACGCCGAGGATGCCGCCCAGCAAACCCTTGCTCATCTACAGCACCGGCACGTTGTTGACGGTGATCTTGAACGCGCACCCCAGCGTGGCGGCCGCGCGCCGGCACATCACCATGCGCTCGAGGAAGATCTCGAAGTACTCGAGCACCTGGCTGATCTCGGTGTCGATCTCCAGCTCGAGGGTCAGGGTGCGACGGTCCGCGTCGACGCGCAGGAACGACTGCGTCACCGCGTGGTTGACCCGATCGTGGATGTCCATCGCGATCGACGCGCCCTTGCGGACGCGGCTGCGGTGTACGTCGGACTTGTCGCCCAGGATGACCGCAGCCGATACCGGGCTGACCGACTGGCCGTACTGCTCCTCGTGGTTGCCCACGGCGCTCATCACCAGGGCCATGTCGGCCGGGGCGACCTCGAGTTCCTTCAGAAGGTCGTAGGCCAGCAGCGCCCCGGTTTGGCCGTGGTCAGCGCGGCTGATGACGTTGCCGATGTCGTGCAGGTAGCCCGCGACGGCACCGAGCTCGGTCACGCGCTGGTCGTGGCCGAGGTGGGTCAGCACGTTGTACGCGATGTGCCCGACCAGGTTGGCGTGCCGGAACCCGTGCTCGGTGAACCCCTGGGCATCGAGGAACTCATCGCAGGCGATGATGAACGCGCTTGTGCGCTCGTGGGCGCGGACGGAGTCGAGCAGCGGGATGGCCGCCCGGCCTCCCGCCGGTCGAGGAGCGCGGTCCTCGCCCTCGGCGGTGCGTCCCCCGAGTGCGACGCCGTCGCCGCTGGGGTCGATCGTGGTATCGGTCACAGGGCCTACTCGTCGTCCTCGTCGTCGTCCTCGAAGATACGACGGCTGACCGCCTGCTTCGCGCAGACGACGGTCGTGCCCGGCGAGACCTCCAGCCGGATGGTGTCCTCGTCGACCTGCCGGACCGTGCCGTGCAGCCCGCCGATCGTGACCACGCGGTCGTTCTCCTCGATGGAGTTGACGAGCTCGCGCTGCTGCTTGGCACGACGCTGCTGGGGTCGGATGAGCAGGAAGTAGAAGACAACGACGATGAGGATCAGCGGCAGAAACGCGCCGATGCCCTCAGCCTGAGCGAGCGTGGGAACGATGCCTTGCATGCGTCAGGGTCCTCCGCAGTCGGGACGGATGTGAAATCGGGGGACGCTGCGAACTAGTGGGTAACGCAGCGCCCGTGAAGCCTAGAAGCAGGCACGCGTCCCGTGTCGCGCGCCCGGCACGCAGCGGGACACGATAGCAGAGCCACGGCCCGCAGCCATTCTGCTCGGACCGAGCGCCGGGGGCTGCGCTGCGCGCTCGATATTGTGGCGCTGAGCGTCGCGCTGCGCGTCGTGGCGCTTGGCGTGGCGCTTCAGGTCTCGAACAGCGGCGGCTCGATGTCGGAGGGACCCGCGGGCACCGGCAGGCCGAGGTGCGCATAGGCCCCGTCGGTGGCGACGCGGCCGCGAGGAGTCCGCGCCAGCAGCCCCTGCTGGATGAGGAAGGGCTCGACGACGTCCTCGACGGTGTCGGTCTCCTCTCCCACCGCCACTGCCAGCGTCGACAGGCCGACCGGGCCGCCGCCGAAGCTGCGGCACAACGCGGACAACAGGCTGCGGTCCAGCTTGTCGAGACCGCGCGGGTCGACCTCGAACAAGGTAAGGGCCGACCGTGCGATGTCGCCGGTGACGCGGCCGTCGGCGCGCACCTCCGCGAAGTCCCTGACGCGCTTGAGCAGCCGGTTGGCGATCCGGGGGGTGCCGCGGCTGCGACGCGCGACCTCGTCGGCGCCGTCATCCGCGACGTGCACCTCCAGGAGCTTCGCGCTGCGACTGATGATCGCCATGAGGTCGTGCGGCTCGTAGAAGTCGAGCCGGGCAGCGAAGCCGAAGCGGTCGCGCAGCGGCCCGGTGACCAAACCGGTGCGGGTGGTCGCCCCGACCAGCGTGAACGGCGGGAGCGTCAGGCGGATCGCTCGCGCGCCGGGCCCCTTGCCGACGACGATGTCGAGGGCCTGGTCCTCCATCGCCGGGTAGAGGATCTCCTCGACCGCGCGGGGCAACCGGTGGATCTCGTCGACGAAGAGGACGTCGCCCTCCTCGAGGTTGGTCAGGATCGCGGCGAGGTCCCCGGGGCGCTCCAGCGCCGGCCCGCTGGTGGTCCGCAGGTCCGCGTCCATCTCCGCGGCGACGATGCCGGCCAGGCTCGTCTTGCCGAGGCCGGGAGGACCGCTGAACAGCAGGTGGTCCGCGGGTGCGCCGCGCCCACGCGCGGCATCGAGGACGAGCGACAGCTGCTCTTTGACCTGCGCCTGGCCCACGAAATCCTCGAGCCGGCGCGGCCGCAGCGACTGGTCGAGCTCGACGTCACCGCCGACGGTGGTCGGCGTCAGGATCTCGACCATGTCGCGTCCTCCCTGCGCGCTGCGGATGTGCTCTGGCGCTCGGCGCGTCGCGCCGTGTAGCGGCACCCCGGTTTCGGTTGCGCGGTGGCGTTGCTCCGGCGCTCGACGCGTCGCGTCATCTACCGGCTCCCCAGCGTCCGCAGCGCCGCGCGGAGCAGCGCCTCGGGGTCGGCGTCGTCTGCCGTCTCGGCGGCGTCGAGGGCACTTTGGATCTCCCCGGCAGCGTAGCCGAGGGCTGCCAGCGCCTCCCGGACCTCGGTGCGTGGGTCGGCCGGGCCCGCCGGGCGTCCGGGCACCGAGCCGTCGTCTGCGGCCCCCAGCCGCTCCCGCAGCTCAAGGATCATGCGTTGCGCGCTCTTCTTCCCCACCCCGGGCACGACCGTCAGGGCGCCGACGTCCTCGCCCACGACCGCCCTGCGAAGGCCATCGGCTCCGAGCGTGCCGATCGCCGCCAGCGCCAGCTTGGGGCCGACGCCCGTCACCCCGAGCAGGGTCTCGAACAGCCCGCGAGTCGACGCGTCGGCGAAGCCGTACAGCGTCAGGGCGTCCTCGCGGACGGCAAGGTGGGTGTGCAACAGCACGTCGTCACCGACGTGGGCGCCGACGCTGCCGGGCGGGACGTACACGCGGTAGCCGACCCCCCCGACGTCGACCACGACGTCGCCGAGCGAACTCGATACCAGGCGGCCAGATAGCTGCGCGATCATTCAAGATCGTCCGCGCGCGACTTGGTTCCTCGGCGAGCGACCTGGGCGCCGGGCTGGGCAGCGGCGACCGCTGTCGCCAACCGTGGGCTCATACCAGCTGTCCCGGCGACGCCGGATCGCGTTGCGCCGCTTTCCTCTTGGTCGCCCTTATCGGGGTCCGAGGGCTGGCCGTTCCGGTTCTGTCCAGAGCCCAGAACACCTTGACGCAGGTGGCACAGACCCAACGCCAGCGCATCAGCCACGTCGGGGGGTCTGGGGACCTCGTCGAGCTTGAGCAGGGCGCGGACCATGAACCCCACCTGCGCCTTGTCCGCGTCGCCGGCGCCGGTCACCGCGGCCTTCACCTGGCTCGGGGTGTACTCGACAGCGTGCGCCCCGCCTTGTGCAGCGGCCAGGAGCGCGACCCCGGCGGCCTGGCCGACCCCCATCGCCGTGGAGCGGTTCGCGTTGATGAAGACCCGCTCGATGGCGACGGCCTCCGGGCGGAGTTCGGTGATCAGCGCGGTGAGCTCGGCGTGGAGATGCGCGAGCCGGCTCGCGGTCGGCTGGCCAGGGTCGGTCTGGATGACCCCGGCGCGCACGATGCGCGCCCGGTGCGTGTCACCGTCGACGACGCCGAGGCCGCAGCGTGAAAGCCCGGGATCGACTCCCAACACGCGCACGACCGCCTCCTGTGCTCGAGTCCCCTGGTGGTCGGCGTGGGCGGCGCTGGGGACTGGGGCGCCACCCGCAAGCGCGTCCGCCGAGGCGAACGGATGTTCGTGTGGAGCGTAGCAGCAGCGCTTTGGCTGCCGGCTCAACCCTCGCGCCGGGCACCGCCTGCTCCCCACACGCCGGCTGGGCCGGCCCTCACGTCAGAACGACCGTTCCCACAAGCCCCCGGCCCTCGACGTTGCGATTTCGACGTCGGGGGACGTC
>SLAO01000069.1 GCA_007126835.1 Nitriliruptorales bacterium
ATGGCACAGGCAGTCGGCATCGACCTCGGCACGACCAACTCCGTCGTCGCCGTCATGGAAGGCGGCGAGGCCTCGGTCATCGCCAACGCCGAGGGAGCCCGCACGACCCCATCGGTCGTCGGCTTCTCGAAGTCCGGTGAGATCCTCGTCGGTGAGGTCGCCAAGCGGCAGGCCGTCACCAACCCTGACCGGACCGTGCAGTCGGTCAAGCGCCACATGGGCACCGACTGGAAGACCGAGATCGACGGCAAGACCTACACAGCGCAGGAGATGTCCGCGCGGATCCTCCAGAAGCTGAAGCGGGACGCGGAGTCCTACCTCGGCGACGAGGTCAACGAAGCGGTCGTCACCGTTCCTGCCTACTTCAACGACGCGCAGCGGCAGGCCACCAAGGAGGCCGGCCAGATCGCGGGCCTCGAGGTCCTACGGATCATCAACGAGCCCACCGCCGCGTCGCTGGCCTATGGCCTGGACAAGGAAGCCGAGCAGACCGTGCTCGTCTTCGACCTCGGTGGCGGCACGTTCGACGTGTCGGTGCTCGAGATCGCCGACGGCGTCTTCGACGTCAAGTCGACCTCGGGCGACACCCAGCTCGGCGGTGACGACTGGGACCAGGAGATCATCAACTGGCTCGTGAAGTCCTTCAAGGACGCCCACGGCGTCGACCTGTCGAAGGACAAGATGGCGCTGCAGCGGCTCAAGGAGGCCGCCGAGAAGGCCAAGCGCGAGCTGTCGACGACCACTGAGGCGTCGATCAACCTGCCGTTCATCACCGCGACGCAGGAGGGGCCGCTCCACCTGGAGGAGACCCTCACGCGCGCGCAGTTCCAGCAGATGACCACGCACCTGCTCGAGCGCTGCAAGGGCCCGTACCGGGCAGCGGTCAAGGATGCGGGCGTGGGTCCCTCCGACATCGATCACGTGATCCTCGTCGGCGGCTCGACCCGCATGCCGGCGGTGCTCGACATGGTCAAGGAGCTGACCGGCGGCAAGGACCCGCACAAGGGCGTCAACCCCGACGAGGTCGTGGCGGTCGGCGCCGCCCTGCAGGCCGGCGTGCTCAAGGGCGACGTCAAGGACGTGCTCCTCCTCGACGTCACGCCCCTGTCGCTGGGCATCGAGACCAAGGGCGGGGTGATGACCAAGCTGATCGAGCGCAACACGACGATCCCGACCCGCAAGTCCGAGGTGTTCACCACCGCCGAGGACAACCAGCCCCAGGTCGAGATCCACGTGCTGCAGGGCGAGCGGGAGATGGCCGACGCGAACAACTCGCTCGGCAAGTTCCAGCTCACCGACATCCCACCGGCTCCGCGCGGGGTGCCGCAGATCGAGGTCACGTTCGACATCGACGCCAACGGCATCGTCAACGTGTCGGCCAAGGACCGCGGCACCGGCAAGGAGCAGTCGATGACCATCACCGGTCAGTCCGCCCTGCCCAAGGAGGACATCGACCGGATGGTCCAGGACGCCGAGGCGTACGCCGAGGAGGACCGGCGTCGCCGCGAGGAAGCCGACGCGCGCAACAACGCGGACAACCTGATCTACCAGACCGAGAAGCTCGTCAAAGACAACGAGGAGAAGGTCTCCGCCGAGCATCGAGCCAAGGTCGAGGAGGCGCAGGCCAAGGTCCGCGAGGCGCTCAACGGCACCGACGTCGCGGCCATCAAGACGGCCAGCGACGAGCTCATGTCCGTCAGCCAGGAGGTCGGCCAGGCCCTGTACGCCGCCGGCGCGCAGGACCAGGCCGCTGGCCAGACGCAGGACTCGGCGACCGGTGAGGGAAGCGACGAGGACATCGTCGACGCCGAAGTCGTCGACGATGACGACCAGCAGGGGTCGGCATAGCCAATGGGACAAGCGGAGTACGAACGCCACACCGCGCCCGCTGAACCCGACGAGGCGCGGGACCATGAGGAGGACGCCCACGGGGCGCCGGCGGCCGACGAGGCCGCCGGCCCCGACCCGGGTGGCGCTCAGGCCTCGGCCAGCGGCGAGGACGTCGGCTCCGACGCGGATGGCGCACAGGAGTCGGCCAGCGGCGAGGACGTCGCCGGCGGCGCCTACCCAGCGTCGGGCGGCGTGACCCCCGAGTCCGGCGATACCTCCACTGGCCCCGATGACGTGGCCGACGGCCAGGGCGAGGACCAACCGGCGTCGGACACGGCCTCGGCCGAAGCCGAGGAGATCCGGGCCCGAGCGAGCCAGGACCCCGAAGCCCTGGCGGTGCAGCTCATCGAGGCCGAACGCGCCCGGGACCAGTACCTCGACGCGCTCCAGCGCGAGCGTGCCGAGTTCGAGAACTTCCGCCGGCGCGCGAACCGTGAGCGCGGTGAGGCGCTCGATCGCGGCGCCGAAGGTGTGGTCGCCGGCTTGTTGAGCGTGCTCGACAACTTCGGCTTCGTCCTCGACGCGGCCGAGCAGAGCGAGGACACCCAGCTCGCCAAGGGCATCTCGATGGTCCACGACGAGCTGATCCGCGCCCTTGAGGAGGCCGGCCTGGAGCGCGTTCCCGGCGCCGGCTCCCCGTTCGACCCCAACCACCACGACGCGATGATGCAGGCCGAGGCCGAGGAGGACGTCACGGAGCCCACCGTGGTCGAGGTGCTCCGCCCCGGCTACCGGTTCAAGGGGCGGGTGCTGCGACCTGCCTCGGTCTCCGTGGCGCAGTAGTAGTGCCACGACGCAGCACACGAGACCGACGCGGTAGTCAGGACAGCGGACGATGAGCCAGCGCGACTACTTCGAGAAGGACTATTACAAGGTCCTCGGGGTGGATTCCGACGCCGACGCGTCGGAGATCGCCAAGGCCTATCGCAAGCTCGCCCGGGAATCGCACCCGGACGCGAACCCTGACGACCCGCAGGCCGAGTCGCGGTTCAAGGAGATCGGCGAGGCCTACCAGGTGCTGTCCGACCCGGAGAAGCGGGCCGAGTACGACAAGGTCCGCAGTCTGATGGGCTCCGGGGCGTTCCGAGGAGCCGGCGCATACTCGGGTCCGGGGGCCTACTCCGGTGGTGGGTTTCCGGGGGGCGGGTTCCCGGGCGGCGGGGGATTCCCCGGCGGCGGTGGCAGCCAGACCTTCGACCTCAACGACCTGCTGGGCGGACTGTTCGGCGAGGACGCGCGCGGCGGGGGGTTCGGATCCACGCAGACCCGCAGCCGCGCCGGCCAGCGCGGGCGCGATCTCGAGACCGACCTGACGTTGTCGTTTGAGGACGCCATGGCGGGGGTGACCACCACCCTGCGGGTCGCCGGGCCCGCCGCGTGCTCCACGTGCGGGGGCTCGGGCGCCAAGCCCGGCACGTCCCCGGTGACCTGCTCGACATGCGGCGGCAACGGGGTCGTCGCCCGCGACGCTGGGATGTTCGGCTTCAGCGAACCGTGCCCCACGTGCGGAGGCCGGGGCCAGCGCATCACCGACCCGTGCACGACTTGCGATGGCAGCGGGGCAGAAACCCGCAGCCGCGAGATCCGCGCGCGCATCCCCGCCGGCGTGCGGGACGGCGCCCGGATCCGCCTGAAGGGCAAGGGCGAGGCCGGCCGCTACGGCGGGCCGGCCGGCGACCTGTACGTCACCGTGCACGTCAGCGAGCACGAGCTGTTCGGCCGTCGTGGAGACGACCTGACGCTGCACCTGCCGATCACGTTCACCGAGGCGGCGCTCGGCACCAAGGTCCGGGTTCCCACGCTCGACGACGCGGTGACGCTTAAGATCCCCGCGGGCACCCAGAGCGGGCGGACGTTCCGGCTGCGTGGTCGAGGGGCCCCCACGGCCAACGGCGCCCACGGTGACTTGCTGGTCACGGTCGAGGTCGTCATCCCGTCCAAGCTGACGAGAACGCAGAAGAAGATGCTCGAGGAGTACGCCGCAACAGAACCTGACGACCTGCGCGAGGCCGTTGACGACGCGGTCGCCGCGCGCGAGGGGGTGTAACCGATGGCCCGCCGTGAGCGCGCGGTGTACATCATCTCGGTGGCTGCCGAGCTCGCGGGCGTCCATCCCCAGACGCTGCGGACCTACGAGCGCAAGGGTCTGATCAAGCCCTCGCGCACGTCGGGCGGCACCCGGCGCTACTCTGAGCGCGACGTCGAGCGGGTGCGGCTGATCCAGGAGCTGACCCAGGACGAGGGGGTCAACCTCGCCGGCGTCCTGCGGATCCTCGCGCTCGAGGAACGTCTCGAAGCGGCCGAGGAGCGCCTCGCGGACGCGCAGACCGAGATCGATCGCATCCGGTCCGAGGCCGCCGAGGCCCTGCGCGAGCAGGCGCGGCAGCAGTCCACGGAGATCATGCTGTACCGGCGGCCCGGAGCCATCGAGCGTCACCGCGGCGCGGCACGGTCTCGCCGGTAGGGCTCTGCTGGCTGGGCTATTGCCCGGCTCGGCCGGGTTCTCTCGCTGGTCCTCGCCCGGCTTTCCCGGCTTTCCCCGGCTTCCCCCTGGGCTTTCCCCGGCTGGCTGTCGGGCAAGGGCGACCGACCCTCGGCAACCTTGAGCTGCGAAATCATCCCAAATCGGATGCGACTGGTACATCTGCACGAGCGCTCGTGCAGATGTACCACCCGAGCGGCATATGTCCGGTTCGGGTGCCCGAAATGATCGATTCGGACGCCTGGGGTCGCTGCTGGCTGGCCCAGTTGCGCGATATATGTCCGTTCCGCTCGAGATGTCGCACCTCGGCGAGCGGCGCTCACGGAGCCCGGCCCTGACCGAGGGCGGCCGCGGCGCAACGGGAAGGACGCCGAGGGCGGCCGCGGGCGCAAGGGCGGGACGGACGCCGGCGCCAGCCACAGCCACGACCGAGCATGATAAATCTGAGCCAATCACGCTTAGGTTTTCTGTAGCAGATCCGCGGCTTCTGGGTAGACTTAGGACCATGGATGCGAACAAACTGACTGTCAAAGCCCAAGAAGCACTGCAGCGCGCGCTGCAGACGGCCTCGACCCGCGGCAACCCTCACGTCGAGCCGTTGCACCTGCTCGCCGCGCTGCTCGACGAGTCCGACGGCGTCGTCGCCCCGGTGCTGCGCCGGCTCGGCGCGGATCCGCAGGCGCTGCGCAAGCAAGCCGACGCGGCAATGGGTCGGCTGCCCACCGTTTCGGGCCAGACCGCCCAGCCACAGCTGTCGCGTGCCGGTGCCGGGGTGCTCACCGACGCGGAGAACCGAGCGCAAGCACTCGGTGACGAGTACGTCTCGACCGAGCACCTGCTCATGGCGGTGGCGGAGGGCTCCGGACCCGCCGCCGACATCCTCCAGCGCGTGGGTGCGCACGGCGACGAGCTGCTGACCGCGCTGCGCGACATCCGCGGGAACCAGCGCGTGACTAGCAAGACGCCCGAGGGCACCTACGAGGCCCTCGAGAAGTACGCCCGGGATCTGACCCAGGCGGCGCAGGACGGCGAGCTCGACCCGGTGATCGGTCGCGACGAGGAGATCCGCCGCGTCGTGCAGGTCCTGTCGCGCCGCACCAAGAACAACCCGGTGCTGATCGGCGACCCCGGCGTCGGCAAGACCGCTATCGCCGAGGGGCTTGCCCAGCGCATCGTCGCCGGCGACGTCCCCGAGAGCCTGAAGGACCGGCGCATCGTCGCCCTCGACCTTGGCGCGATGATCGCCGGCGCGAAGTACCGCGGCGACTTCGAGGAGCGCCTCAAGGCTGTCCTGACCGAGATCGAGTCCGCTGAGGGTCAGATCATCACCTTCGTCGACGAGCTCCACAACATCGTCGGCGCGGGCAAGGCCGAGGGCTCGATGGACGCCGGCAATATGCTCAAACCGCTGCTGGCTCGCGGCAAGCTGCGCATGATCGGCGCCACCACTCTCGAGGAGTACCGCGACGTCGAGAAGGACAAGGCGCTCGAGCGCCGGTTCCAGCCGATCTTCGTCGGTGAGCCGTCCGTCGAGGACACCGTCGCGATCCTGCGGGGCCTGAAGGAGCGTTACGAGGTACACCACGGGGTGCGGATCACCGACTCCGCGCTCGTTGCCGCGTCGCGCCTGTCGGACCGCTACCTGACCGAGCGTTACCTGCCCGACAAGGCGATCGACCTCATCGACGAGGCGACCAGCCGTCTGCGCATCGAGATCGATTCGATGCCCGTCGAGATCGACGAGGTCCACCGCCGGGTGCGCCAGCTCGAGGTCGAGAAGGCCGCCCTGGAGGGGTCGGCCGAGGCCGACCCCGAAGCAGCTGAGCGCCTGCGCGAACTCACTGACGAGCTCGAAGCCGCCCGCGGCGAGCTCGCCGCGCTGACCGAGCGGTGGGAGCGCGAGAAGGACGCGATCGAGCATATCCGCGACCTCAAGCAGCGCGTGGAAACTGCCCGCGAGGAAGCCGACCGGGCCGAGCGCGATGGTGAGCTCCAGCGCGCCGCCGAGCTGCGCTACGGCGAGATCCCCACCCTGGAGGCCGACCTCGACGCCGCGCAGCGCGCGCTGACCGAGGTCCAGGCCGCCGGCGCGATGCTGACCGAGGAGGTCGACGCGTCCGACGTCGCCGAGGTGGTCGCCAAGTGGACCGGCATTCCCGTGTCCCGTCTGCTGGAGGCCGAGCGCGACAAGCTCGTGCGCCTCGAGGACACGCTCGCTGAGCGTGTGGTGGGCCAGGAGGAGGCCGTCAGCGCGGTCGCGGACGCGGTGCGCCGCAGCCGGGCCGGGCTGGCTGACCCCAACCGGCCGCTGGGCTCGTTCCTGTTCCTCGGCCCCACCGGGGTCGGCAAGACCGAGCTTGCCCGCACCCTTGCGGAGTTCCTGTTCGACGACGAACGGGCGATGATCCGCCTGGACATGGGCGAGTTCCAGGAGAAGCACACGGTCAGCCGCCTTGTGGGTGCCCCGCCGGGCTATGTCGGCTACGAGGAGGGCGGTCAGCTCACCGAGCCCGTGCGGCGGCGGCCGTACTCGGTCGTGCTGCTCGACGAGGTCGAGAAGGCCCACGGCGACGTGTTCAACTCGCTGCTGCAGGTCCTCGACGATGGGCGTCTGACCGACGGCCAGGGTCACACGGTGGACTTCCGCAACACCGTCGTGATCATGACCTCGAACCTCGGGAGCCAGTGGCTGCTGGACTCCGACCTGCCACAGGAGCAGGTCCGCGAGCGGGTCATGGCCGCCGTTCGGGAGCACTTCCGGCCCGAGTTCCTCAACCGGCTCGACGAGCTGCTGATCTTCCACCGTCTCGACCGGGACGCGCTGCGCAGGATCGTCGACGTGCAGCTCGACCGGGTCGCCGAGCGCTTCGCGCAGCGGGATCTCTCCCTCGAGGTCACCGAGGCCGCGAAGGACTGGCTGGTGGACCGCGGGTATGACCCGGTGTACGGGGCTCGTCCGCTGAAGCGGGTCCTGCGCAAGCAGCTGGAGGACCGCGTGGCGCTGGCCCTGCTGGAGGGCCGCTACGACGAGGGCGACCTCGTCAAGGTCGACGCCGGCGCTGAGGAGCTCGTGTTCGCCTAGCGGGCCACCCTGCGTGGATGGCACGCGTGCGCCACACCCGGCCGGTGACATCGTCGCCGGCCGGACAGCCACACTTGTGCGCGGCAGCAGCATCGGTATGCTCACGTCCGGCGCCTTGCCCTGCCCGGGCGGTTGCGAGGCCAGGGGAACCAGCGCCGGTCGCACCACCGGGACGGTGGGCGCGGGGGAATGGCAGAGCACACGACGCCTGCACCGGGGGGTGCAGCGGGGGATCGGGAGCAACAGCAACCCGATTCGCGGGTGTCGAAGTGGCAGTACAGGGGGACAGCATGGCCAACCGGCACGCAGTTTCGTGCCTGCGCACAGCCGACCGATCGCAGGGGGACGACCAGGCAACGTTGCTTCTTGCCGAGCTCGACGCCGCACTGGAGCGAGAGGACACGCCGCTGACCGACCGGCTGCTCGCGCTCGCGGACGCTGAGCTCGATCCGGGTCCAGTGCGGCGCCGGGGCGCGCAGCTGGCGCTGCTACGCGGCGACCCTCGGGAAGCCAGCTGCAAGGCCCGTCAGGCCCTCGCGTATCCCTGCCTCGCCGAGCACGGTGCGGAGCCGACTGAGTCGTTGTTGACGCTGGCGACCGCGATGTCAGAGCTCGGCGAGGCGGCCGAGGCCCTTGCCACCGCGATCCGAGCCGGCGACGAAGCCCGTGGGTCTGGTCTCCTCGACGCCGAGCTGGCAGCGCTGGTCGTCGCCGGTCGAGACGAGGTGCGCCTGGGGCGGCTGGCGATCGGCACCGCGCATCTGACCGAGGCGCGGGACCGAGCCGCCGCGGCCGGGCTCGTGCGCACGGAGGCGGCGGCGCTGCACGACCTGGCTTGCGCGCGGCGAAGTGTGGGAGCACTGAGCGAGGCCGAGCAGCTGCAGCGCCATGAGCGCGTGCTGTGGCAGCAGCTCGGGCTGGCCGGCAGGGAGTCGCTGGCGTGCAGCGCGCTTGCCATCACGCTGCTCCGCGGGGGTCGCCACGACGCGGCCCTGGATGCCGCCGACCAGGCGCACGCCTGTGCCATGCAAGGTCACGTGGCCACTGCGGAGCCCTGGGCCGCGTCCGTTCGCGGTTTCGTGCTGGTCTTCCGCGAGGGGGCGTCCCCGGCGGCGGACGCGGCCGTCGCCCACGCGGTCGCATCAGCGCGCGCTCTTCCCGGCCGGCAGGAGGGCGACCTGCACGCGGCGGTGGCGTTGCTGCGCGCCATCCTCGCGCATCTGTGCGGAGAGCCTGCCACGGCGCTGGCGCACCTCGACCTTGCGGGGCGCTGGCGCGAGGCTCGCCACGGCCCAGAGCCGTTCGTGCCGGTCCTAGC
>SLAO01000013.1 GCA_007126835.1 Nitriliruptorales bacterium
CAGGCTCGGCATCCGCATCGACCCCGCACGCAACGACGCCCGTGCCGAGGGGCGGATCCTTGACATCACCGCCGACGAAGGTGACATCGCGGTGCTAGTGGTCCCCACGAACGAAGAGCTCGAGATCGCCGAGCAGACCCTGGCCCGCGTGACCGCCAGCCAGAGGGCCTGACCGAAGCCTCCGTTCGACCCCCGCAAGCGTCGCGCTGCCTGCGATGATGGGGGCCGAGGACGCACGCTCGCGCACGGCACTCGGGCGCGACGGTCGGCGGAGGAGGTGACCCCGGTGGACCGGCTGACGCGCAGCCGTGCCCAACGCATGCTGTTCGGGGTCGCCGGGGGCATCGCGCGCTGGCTCGGCGTCGACCCCGCGCTGGTCCGGATCGCGTTCATCGCGCTGGCCTTCGTCAACGGGGTGGGGGTGATCGCCTACGCCGTGCTCGCCGTGGTCCTCGCTGCCGACGACGCCCCGACCGACGCCGAAGGCCGCGACGAGGACCCACCCACCACCAAGCTGGCCGCACCCCCGTACGGCCCGGCGCCGGCGCCCTCCCCCGAGGAGGACCGTGATGCGGCCCGGCGAGAAGCCCGCGCCAGGCAGGGCCTGGGGGCCGGGGTCGCGCTCGTCGGGCTGTGGCTGCTCGGGCGGCAGCTCGGGCTCCTGCCGGATCTGCAGTGGTCCGTGGTGGCACCCCTGGCGCTGATCGTGGTGGGACTGCTCCTCCTGGCGGGCCGGGGCACGAGCACCCGGGAGAACGCCTGATGATCGGCGCGCTCGTCCTCATCGCAGTCGGAGTCGTCCTCCTGCTGATCAACCTCGGCGTGGTCGGGGGCAGCATCTGGCTGGGGATGCTGGAGCTTTGGCCCATCGTGCTGGTCGCCGTCGGGGTGGCGCTGCTGCTGCCCCGCGACGCGCGGGTGGCTCGCACCTCGGTGGCGGCGGTGGCCATCGTGGCGTTGACAGCCGGCGGCTGGGCGATGACGGAGCGAGACGGGCCGCTGCGCGGCCGGAGTGCCGACGTGGGCATCGCGCTTGGTGATACGGGACGGGCCGATGTCGACCTCGACATGGGGGCAGGTCGCTTGCATCTGGCTGGCGTGGCCGAGCCCGGCGAAGTGGTCAGCGGCACCGTCGGGCTGTCGCGCGGTCAGCGGCTGATCGCCGACGGCGCCGAGCGTGGCGACGTCGTTCGCGCGCGGGTGGCAGCCGAGGGCCAGTGGTTCCGACTGGGCGTCAACCCCACCAACGTGCAGCCTTGGAACCTGCGCCTGACCGACGAGGTGCCGGTGCAGCTACGCGTCGCGACGGGCATCGGCGAGACCAGGCTGGACCTGTCGTCCCTGATCCTCGATGAGGCACGACTCGACGTGGGTATCGGCCGTACGGTGGTCACGCTGCCCGACCAGGGCCGACCGCGCGTCCGCGTCGACGGGGGGATCGGCGAGACCGTCGTGCGAATCCCCGAGGGCATCGCGGCTCGCATCGCGGTAACCACCGGCATCGGTGCAGCGACCGTCGACGACGACTTCGTCCGCGCCGGCGAGGTGTACACGAGCCCCGGCTGGGAGGACGCCGACGACCGACTCGATGTGGTCGTCGACAGCGGCATCGGCGCGGTGCGCGTCGAGCGCGAGGCCCTCGAGGAGGACGAGGACGACTGACGGGCGAGAGTCGCTACGCGCCTTCGCTGGTCACCAGTTCGATGAAGCGCTCGACGACCTCACGGTCCCGCGCGTAGGTCAAGGACGTCGACGCCTCATCGGGCGAGACCCACCGCAGGTCGTCGATCTCCGCCGTCGGGGTGAACGCCCCCTCCCTCGCGTACATCGCCCAGTACACGACGACCTTGTCAGCCGGCCCGCGCTGGGCTTGGACCTGGTAGCGGACCTCGCCCAGCCCCGGCCCGGGATCAGCGACGTAGCCAGTCTCCTCGGCGACCTCGCGGACGGCTGCCTCGAACTCCGTCTCCCCTGCGTCGAGCTTGCCCTTGGGCAGCGACCAGTCGTCGTACTTGGGGCGGTGGACCATCGCGATCTCGGTTCCGGTTGGCCCATCACGCCAGAGCAACGCGCCGGCGGCGCGGATGATCTCCCCCATCGGCCTGCCTCCCTGGAGTGTCCGACGTCTCAAGGGTAGTAGCCCGGCCGGCGGTGTGGTGGCAGGGGTTTTCGCCAGCCGCTAGCGTGCACCGCCCAGCCCGCGAGGAGGCAAGCGTGTCCGACTGGTTGCACATCGAGGTCCGGCTCACCGGCAATCGACGCCTCGCGCTCGACCCGCCGCCAGGCAGGGTCTTGCTGTGCCACGTGGAGCACACGTTCGCTGACCTCGCCGACGGGATCGACACCGCGTTCGGCCGGTGGGATCCCGTCCACATCCACGAGTTCGAGGTAGACGGTCGCACCTTCGTGGGCGGGGCGCTGGACGACGAAGGCGACGACGCGACGATCTACACCGAAGACGTCGCCCTCGACGAGCTCAAAGGGCGCCCCGGGCTGACATTCCGCTACCTGTTCGACCCCGGCGAAGGCTGGACGCACGACTGCGAGGTCGTGGCCACCGACGTCGAGGTCGACCCCGATGACGAGCTCGACGACGTGGTGCCCGTCTACGGCTGGGGCTCCATTCCCGACCAATACGGTCGCGACGTCCCCGAAGACTTCGACGACGAGATCGACGACGAGGACGACAGCGACGACGACCTGGACCCGGCCGAGGCGTGGGCGGTCGTCGACGCCGCGCTCGCGTTGCCCGACGACGACCCTCCCGAGGCAGAGCTGGGGGTGGCAGCGGCGGCGTTGCGCGCTCCCCACGCCGACGAGCGGCTGGCGCTGGTACGCGACGCGGCGGATCTTCGTGTGACTTCGAACGACGACGCCGAGCTGTGGCTGGAGGCCGCAGCGGCGATCGTGGCGCCGACGGGGCCGTTCGGGCTCGAGCCGGCGTCACGTGAGGGTTGGGAGGCGATCGAGCACGCCGACTGGGCCGGGGCGGTCATCGAGCTCGTCCGAGGCGGACCAGGCACGGCCGGCGATCCCGACAGCCTCCAGGAGCTCATCGCCCAGTGCCCGGAGGTCGAAGAATCCGACCTCGACCCCGACGAGCAGGCGGTGCTGCGCCGAGGTCTGGATTTCGTCGGGGATCTGCTCCAGGCCATCGGCGCGCTCGACTCCTCCCGGCGGTTGACCTCGCTGGGGGAATGGGGACTCCCGCGCGCGCTGCGCCGCGCCTGGCTGGAATGATCCGCCACGTCCGCTGCGCTTACTCCTCGGGCAGATCGACGTCGAGTGCTGCCGCGATGCGCTCGGCCGTCTCCCAGGTCGTCCGCTGCTGACCGTTGAGGATGCGCGACAGGGTCTCGCGCCGGATCGGCCGTCCGGTGACCCGCAGGCGGTCAGCAAGACGCGTGACGCTCCAGCCACGGGCTCGCAAGGCCTCGTGACACGCCACGATGGCGCGCCACAGCTCCTCGTCGCCGCCGGGGGCCGGGCGCTCCCACCAGCGCACCTCCCCCGAAGGCCCCACGGACGGCTGGCGTCCCCGCCGGCGCCAGGCCCCCGGTCGGGTGGGACGACGCGGTTCGTGGTGGTTGAAGCAGCGGTCGGTGCCTAGCGTCGGGGCCGGCAGTCTCTTCGCGAGCATCGCATCCCTCCTTGCCTCTGACAGGAGGATCCGCCACCCTGGCTGTCAGATCTGACGGCGGGAGGAAGCGGCATGTACGGGATCCCGACATTCGATGGGGAGCGCGCCGTTCACGTTGACGGCCGGGATGTCGCACGCTGGCGGGACACTCGTGCGACCCCCGACCCCGCCGACCCCGAATGGCAGGACGCGGCGGCGGGCTACGTCCTCGCCCACCCGCGCCCGGCGTCCGGCCACGCAGAAGCCCAGCGCCTCGCGCTCCTGCGCCGGCTCGCTGCCGGGCCGGTTGCCACCGAGGAAGCCCTCGCGGGCATACGGACGGTCGGATGGGTTGGCAGCTCAGACCTTGAGAACCGATTGCGAGAGCTTCGAGGGCGCGGGCGCGGTGCCGGCGCCGGAGGGCTCCCCTTGGCCAGTGAGCACGGCCGCCACTGGCTGACTCAGCCCCTGCCCCTGCTCGACGAGGCACAGTCCAACGCGCTCGGCTTCGCCAAGGCGATGACTGCCCGGCTCGACGGCCCCATGGCCGCAGCGTCTGCCCGCGCGCTCGACGACCTCCTGCCAGGGCTCGCCCCGACCGCGCAGGCAGGCCCGCCTTTCCAGCCAAGCCTGGCCGCCTTGGAGGCGTTCCACACCGCCATGACCGATCGGCGTCCCGCTCGGGTGCGGTACGCATCCCGCAACACCGGAATCACCCGCCACCTCGACGTGGTGCCGATCGAGTACGTAACCCTTGGGGGCGCGGTCAAGGCGATCTGCGTGCAAGTCGACGCCGAGGGAGGGCGAGCAGGCAACGACCGCCAGCTCGCTCTAGAACGACTGATCGAGGTGCAAGCCCTGACCGAGTGGGCGTCACCGGACGCCGACGTTCTCGAGCCCGTGCGCGACCGGTTGCTGCTGGTCGTCCCGGACGGCCTGCGTCGGGTGATCCAGGAACGTGATCTGTTCGGCGCAGCGGCCACGCCCGCAGTGCCGGTGGAAGGCGACCTCGACGCCTACGTGCTCCAAGGATCGTTTCCCCGCGCCCTGTCGTGGGACGTCATGGAACAGCTGTGCGCGTGGGCGGGCAGCGTCCAGGTTCGCGAGCCACTGTGGTTGGTCAACGCCGTGTGCCGCCGGCTTCGCGCGGGTCTGCGGGAGATGGAGACCGCGGCGGGATTCGACCTCGTCAAGCCCGATCCCGACGCCGGGTTCTCCACGCACCTCGACGCGGTGACGTGGGAGCCGCCTGAGCAGGCCGCCGATCCGCGAGGTCTGGCCCGGCGGGTCGCCCCGCCACGGTGAAGCGCCGCGCTCACGCCCGATCGCCGCGGGTGGTCCAGGGGCTTGTCGGAGGGTCGGAGGCTAGGCAGCCGTGTCGGAGAGGGCTCGCCCACGTGAGGGGTGGCGCAGCTTTGACAGTGCCCGGGCCTCGAGTTGGCGAATGCGCTCGCGCGTCAGTCCGAAGTAGCGCCCGACGTCGTCGAGCGTTCGGGCCTCGCCGTCGAGCAGCCCGAAGCGCAGCTCGAGGATGATGCGCTCGCGCTCGGGCAGGCCGGCGACGACGTCGAGGAGCTCCTGGCGAGCCAGGCCCTTGGCTGCCACCTCGAGGGGGTCGTCGGCGTTGCGATCTTCGATGAAGTCGCCGAGCTCCGCGTCGCCGTCCTCGCCCACGGGAGTCTCCAGGGACGTGGGCGTCCGTGCGTACGTCAGCAGCTCCTCGACGGTCTCGGCGTCCTCGCCGAGCTCCTCGGCGAGCTCCTCGAGCGCGGGCTCTCGCCCGAGTGCCTCCGCGAGGTCTCGCTGCATCGACAGTGCGCGACGGACCCGTTCCATCATGTGGACCGGCAAGCGGATCGTGCGTCCCTTGTCGGCGACGCCGCGCCCAACGGCTTGGCGGATCCACCACGTGGCGTACGTGGAGAACTTGTATCCGCGACGATAATCGAACTTCTCGACCGCCCGCAGCAAGCCCAGGTTGCCCTCCTGGATGAGGTCGAGCAGGGGCAGACCCTGGCCCTGGTACCGCTTGGCCACGCTGACGACCAGCCGAAGGTTCGCCTGCACGAGGCGCTCCTTGGCCCGCTTGCCGTCGCGATCTACTTGGTGGAGCTGGCGGCGTCTGGTGGGCGACACCTTTGGCTTGTCGTCAAGGAGCCGTTCGGCTTCGAGACCGGCCTCGTAGCGCTTAGCGAGGTCGACTTCTTCCTCTGCGGTCAGGAGTGCTGTGCGAGCCATCTCCCGGAGGTAAAGCTGCACGTGATCGTGCAGCGGCATCTCCTCGACGATCTGAGCCACGATGGCAGTCACCTTCCTTCCGTCAGCGGACGCCCCCGCTGAGCCGGATCGGTACAGCGGCCGCTCCCTGGCTGTCCCAGAGCGACGACCGTCGCACTCGATGGTCGGCCTGTCCGCGCACGGTCAGCTGGTCACCCGATCTTTGACGATCGCGGTGGGCAAGGTCCCTTTCGGCACATGTCCTGGTGTCACTAGCGGTGCACTCCACCGTCGTGGCGCCATCGGCGTGCGCCGTGCCTCCGTCGGCACAAGCCTAGAGTACGTCGCCGACCTCCGCCGTGGGGATAAGAATTGGAAGCGATCAGGCTAGCCCATGCTCTGAGCTGCGCACGTCATCTCCTGCCTCGGGCGCAGCGGCGCAGCACGACCAGGGGACAGGGTCCACCCACCATGGTTGCGCCTGCTCGACAGGAACGCACAGGCCCCGGTGACCGAGGCGATCACCGCGGATGATCGCGCCACGTCAGGCTCGCCACTCGCCGGGAAGTGGTCCCGGTCACGCCCGGACCGCTGGCAGGCCGAGCCCGGACCGCTGGCAGGCCGGACCCTTGACAGCAGCGGCCACGCCCCCAATGGTGACCGGCCACGTCCGACCCACGCTGGTTCGGAGCTGCCACCCGCCAGGTGGCCCGCGCCTCCGTCCACGCGCCGCTCAGCAGTGCGCGTGAGGTCGGCTTTGTTCGACGTACGCAGTGATGGGAGGGGAACCACGATGACTGCCCCCGCAACATCTGCACAGGGACGCTGGTTTCGGACGCTAGGCCTGCTTGCGGTCCTGGCGCTTGCTGGCGCCGCCCTCGCAGCGATCCAGTCCTCGTCCGCCCTGGCCGGTCAGCACGATGACGGGCCACAGACTCGAGCGGAGTGCCGTGACGGTGGATGGGAGGACTTCGGCTTCAAGAACCAGGGCCGGTGCATAGCCCACGTCGCCAGCGACGGCCGCGCAAACCCACAGGACCCACCGGCACCCACAACGCACGACCTCACGCTCCTCGCAACCACCGAGGTGCACACGCACCTGCGGGCGTGGGACTACTACAACGACGAGCGCGCCGAGACCCTGGGTCTCGCCAAGACCTACTCCCTGATCCAGGACGCCCGTGACCAGCACGACAACACGTTGCTGTTCGACACCGGCGACATCCTCCAGGGCGCGTTCATCGGGGAGTACGTCGCGTTGATCGACCCGCTGGGGCCCGACGACGTGCATCCGGCGATCGCCGCCATGAACCTGATGGACTACGACGCGTTGACGCTTGGCAACCACGAGTTCGACTTCGGCCTGGACTTCCTCGACCAAGTGCTCGGCGACGCAAACTTCCCTGCCATCAGCGCGAACGTCTACGAGGTCGACGAGGGTGGGGAGATGACCGACCACCTCGTGGATCCCTACGTGATCATCGACACAGAGGTCGACGGTGAGCCCCTCAGCGTCGGCGTCATTGGAATCACCCCGCCGGGGATCATGACGTGGCACAGCGAGAGCCTCGAAGGCAGGGTCGACACGATCCCGGCCATCGAGGCGCTGGATCGGTACCTCCCCGAGCTTGAGGCCGAAGGCGTGGACCTGACCGTCCTCAGCCCCCACGCGGGCAAGCGCCTCGAGCACGGCCCGGACGCAGAGATCAACCCGGAGGGCGAGAACTGGCTGTGGTTCGCGGCCGAGCAGTTCCAGGACGAACTCGACGCGATCGTGTTCGGCCATGAGCAGAGCGTGTTCCCCGGCGACAGCAAGTACGACGACGTCGAGGGGCTCGACAACGACCGCGGACTTATCCACGGCATCCCGTCGGTGATGGCGGGTGCGTTCGGCGACCACCTCGGCAAGGTCCACCTCGAGCTGTCCCATCACCGCGGTGAGTGGTCGGTGGCCGACGGCTGGGCCGAGAACATCCCGGTGACCGAGGAGACCGAGGAGTCCCAGGAGATCGTCGACGCGGTCGCCGAGCATCACGATGCCACCGTCGATTACGTGCGCAGCCCGGTGGGCGAGACCGAGCTGCCGATCACGCACTACTTCTCTCGCGTGATGGACGCCAAGGCCGTCGAGATCATCAACGAATCCCAGATGTGGTGGGCGGAGGACCACCTCGAGGGCACCCAGTACGAGGACCTGCCAGTGCTCTCGGCCGCCGCACCGTTCCGCGCCGGGCGCACGGGTCCCGATGAGTTCACCTACATCCCCGAGGGGCCGGTGTCGGTGCGCGAGCTGGCCGACCTCTACATCTACCCCAACCAGATCCGCATCGTGCACCTCGACGGGGCACAGGTCATCGACTGGCTCGAGGCCTCCGCGGAGAACTTCCTCCAGATCGACCCAGATGAGTCCGGCGACCAACTACTGATCGACGAGACCTTCGAGCCTTTCAACTTCGATGTCATCGATGGCATCGACTACCAGGTCGATGTCACCCAGCCTGCTGGGGAGCGGATCGTCAACGCGACGTTCGAGGGTGAGCCGCTCACGGCCGGCACCGAGTTCGCCGTCGTGACCAACGACTACCGCGCGGGCGGCGGCGGCGGGTTCCCGCACCTCGACGGCACGAACACGATCGTGAGCTCCGACGAGACCAACCGTGCGGTCCTGGTCAGCTACGTCACGGAGACCTCCCCGATTACCGAACCCGCGGACGGCAACTGGTCCATCCTGCCCGCGGACGTCGCGGGCACCGTCTACTTCCGCTCCTCCCCGGACGCGGCCGACCACATCGACGACGTCGGCCTGACCGGGGTCTCCTACCTCGAGACCGACGAGGACGGATGGGGCATCTACGAGTACCACTTCGAGTGACCGAACCGCGGAGGGCCCCGTAGCCAGGCGAGGGGGCGGGTCG
>SLAO01000115.1 GCA_007126835.1 Nitriliruptorales bacterium
CCTTACCCCGAGCGCGTCTCTTACCCCGAGCGCGTCAGTCCGTGCTATCGCCCTCGTCGTCGGGCTCGTCGTCGTCGCCGGGCTCGTCGTCGCCGGGGTCATCCGCGTCGTCTGCGTCGTCGGGCTCGTCCTCGTCCTCGTCGTCAGGCTCAGGCAGCACGAGCTCGAGGCGATGGCGAGCGACCTCGAGCTCGACCATGGCCCCCGGCTCGATGCTGGCCCCAGCGGACGGGAACTGTGCGAGGACCTCGCCGGCGAACGCCTCCGGTGCGTCGATCACGCGTACCTGCCCGCCGAGCTCCTCGACGTCCTCGACGTCCTCGACGTCTGCGACCTCCGGCGGGTCCTCGGGATCGGCGGGTTCGGCCGAGACCTCCACGTCGCGGGGCGTCACCTCGACCTCGAGGTCGAGATCGAGCTCCTCGAGGATCTCTTGGGCCTCGTCGACGTCGAGCCCGAGCAGGTCCGGCATCTCGGGCGGGTCGCCCTCGCCGTCGCTGACCGCGACCTCCAGCATCGTTCCCGCCGCCACCGAGGTGCCGCCCTCCAGGGACTGCTCCAGCACCGTGCCCCGCGGCTCCCAGCCTCGGACCTCGGTTGCCACGACGTGGAGGTCGTAGGTGCCGACGATGGCGTGGGTCACCACCCCGGTCTCCTCGCCGTCGTCGACCGCCGTGGCAGCCGGCTCCGGCTCCGCCGCGCTGACCACGCGGAGCTGCGGGTTGACCGCGTCGGCGAGGGGCTGCTCGATCAGGTCGGGCACGGTGGCGGATCGCTCGGGCGGTGGGTCGGGGAACGCGCCGCCATCGACGCCCGCCATGCTCGCGGCGAACATGTCGGACGGGAGCGAGCCGCCGGTCACTGTCGCTTCGCCCGCGATGTCGGCCAGCTCGCGCGGTTGCTCGTACCCCATCCAGACCGCCGTGGCCAGCGGCTCGTCCCCTCCGGTGTAGCCGGCGAACCACGCGTCGTGGTTGTCGTTGGTGGTGCCGGTCTTGCCCGCGATGTCCACGCCGTCGACCGCGGCGCGGGTGCCGGTCCCGCTGTCTACGACCTGCCGCAGCATTGCGGTGACCTCGCTGGCCACCTCGGGGTCGATGGTGGGCTCACATGCGGGATCCTCGCTGGTCAGCAGCACGTCGTCGCCGCTGCGCACCTCCAGCACCGCGCGCGCCGGGCAGGCGTTCCCGCCGCCGGCCAGGGTGGCGAACGCGGAGGTCAGCTCGAGGGGGTAGACGCTGCCGGCGCCCAGGGCCACCGAGCAGGTCGCCGGCAGGTCGCCGTTGGACAGCCCTGCTCGCTCCCCGGCGTCGACCACCGCCGGGGGGTCGACCTGCGCGGCGAGCTTGACGTGGTAGACGTTCGACGATGTCTCCAGCGCCTCGGGCATGGCGACCACGCCGTGGTCGGACTGCCCGTAGTTGGTGGGCGCATAGTCGTCCGCGCACCCGGCGATGACCTCCCCCGAATCCGAGGTGTCCTGCCAGCCGCGTGGCATGTCGGCCTCGAGCGCGGCGGCCGCCACGAAGGGCTTGAACGCGCTACCGGGCTGGCGGCCGGAGCCACCCAGGCCTGGCACCGCAGGGTTGACCTCCGTCGCAGGGCAGTCGGCGGACTCGGAGCCGTCCTCGTCCGGTTCGCAGCTCCCGTAGTCCCGCGGACCGACGGCCATCGCTCGCACGTCCCCGGTGGTGGCATCAATGCTGGTGATCGTCGCCTGGGGATCGCCGGCCGGGTCCGTCAGGGTGCTCGCGATCGCCTCCTCGGCGGCTTCCTGGCGCTCCGGGTCCAAGGTCGTGCGGATCTCCAGGCCGCCGGCGTACAACTGGCGGCCGCGCTCTGCCTCGTCCTCCCCGAGTCGCTCGTCGTTCAGCAGCAGGTCGGTGACGTAGGCCACGAAGAACGGGTGGTCCGGGGCGGACGGGGGGCTGAGGGCGAGCCCCATCGGCTCTTCACCGGCTTCGATGGCTTCGTGCTGCTCGATGGCCCCGTACTGCACCATCTGCTCGAGCACGATGTCGCGGCGGGCCAGTGCCGTTTCCGGGTTGGTCACCGGGTTGTTGCTCTCGGGTGCGCGCAGCATGCCGGCGAGCAGTGCTGCCTGCGCAAGGTCGAGCTCGCCGGCCGAGCGCGAGAAGTACAGCTCGGCGGCGGCGCCGATCCCGTAGGCGCCGCGACCGAGATAGGCCTCGTTGAGGTACGCGGTCAGGATCTCGTCTTTGGACATGCGACGCTCGAGCTCGACGGCGTACCACGCTTCGGTCGCCTTGCGCTCGAGCGTCTGCTCACCAGACAGCAGGACGTTCTTGACGTACTGCTGGGTGATGGTCGACCCGCCTTGGACGATTCGCCCGGCCAGGCGGTTGGCGACTATCGCTCGCATCACGCCGCGGTGATCGACGCCCGGGTGGTCGTAGAAGTTGGCGTCCTCGGTGGCGACCACGGCAGCGGCCACCACCGGCGCGATCTCGTCGGACTCCAACACGACCCGGTTGGCCTCCCCGAACAGCTGCGCGAGCTCCTGGCCTTCGGCGTCGGTGATCACGCTGCGCTCGGGCGACGGATCGATCTGGTCGGGCAGGGCCGGCGCGCCGGACAGGACGCGCAGCGCGGGGCTGCCCAGGCGGACCGCGACGTCGGCCGGCAGCAGGTACAGCGCTCCCACAAAGGCGACGACAGCCAGCACGAGGCCACCGGCGAACAACCCGAGGCGCAACGCGATCGCGCTTCCCGAGCGGCGAGGACGGGACATAACACACCTTTCTCCAGCGCCCAATGGTGCCCTATTGGCGCAAGTCGGCGGCGTAGGTCCCGTGCGCGGACCTCACGGCCGATGACGCGGTGGGGCCTCGCTGGTACTGTCGGTTGCTCGACAATGAGCCCGCCGGAGGGTGCTCCCCCGTGGCGACGATGCGTGACGTAGCCGAGCGAGCCGGCGTCTCCTTGGCGACCGTGTCGAGGGTCCTGTCTGGTTCTCGGCGCGTGCAACCCGAGCTTGTCGAGCGGGTTCGTCAGGCTAGCGACGACCTGGGCTACCGGCGCAACCTGCTGGCGCGAGGACTCCGCCGTCGCCACACCGACACCATCGGGGTGGTCGTCCCTCAAGCCGGTGATCTGCGGCATGCGCGCCTGGTGCAGGCGCTTTCGAGGACTCTGCACGACCGTGGCGAAACGCTGCTCATGGGCGACGGGCACGGCAACGTCGAGGTCGAAGCCGAGGCGCTGTGGCGACTGATCGACCGCTCCGTTGATGGGATGATCATCGTCCCGCTGGATTCCGAGCGCAGTGGCCCGGCGGTGCGCGCGATCGCTGAGCAGGTCCATGTCGTCCAGGTCGAGCGAGGCGTCGGCGCGGCCGACATCGACTTGGTCGCGGTGGACGAGGCGGCAGGCATGCGTCTGGTCCTCGACCACCTCGCCGACCTCGACCGCGAGCGCACGGTGTTCGTCACCGGTTCCCACGTCGAGTCCGAAGGCGCCTCCGAGCGGCTCGCCGCCTACCGGGAAGGAGCCGCGACGGGACGCACGCGCGCGGTGGTCACGCCGATGCTGGGGATCAGCGGCCTGGCCTGGGGCCGGGAAGCGGTCGGTCGCCTCGCGATCAGCAGGCGCTGGCCAGACGCCATCGTGTGCGGCGACGATCTGACCGCGCTCGGTGTGCTCGACGGTCTGCGAGCGGCGGGTCTGCAGGTGCCCGACGACATCGTGGTGACAGGCTTCGACGACGTGGGGCTGGCCGAGGTCAGCAGCCCGCCGCTCACGACGGTGCGCCGCCCGCTGGGGCAGGTCGCAGACGCGGCCATCGAACGACTCGACGGTGCCAGGCGGGGCGAGAGCGACGCCGCGGTGGGGTGGCGCCTGCCCCCCTCCTTGGTCGTGCGGGAATCCACCGTCGCGCCGGCTGCTGAGGGCTCAACCCGCTGAAGCCGACCGGGTTTCCAACCCGGGAGCCATGCCCCGGTCACGAGGTCTCCGAGGTCGGGGGAGCGGGATGGTGCGAGGCCGTGACGCGGCCGTCGACGAGGGGCAGCGCTCGATCCGCTCGCGCGGCCATCCGCTCGTCGTGGGTGACGAGCACACCGGCGACCCCACGTCCGTGCACCTGCGCGGCGATCAGGTCGACGACGGAGGTCGCGTCGTCGGTGCCGAGGCTGGCGGTGGGCTCGTCGGCGAGCAGCACAGTGGGCCGGTTGCACAGCGCTCGCGCGATGGCGACGCGCTGTTGCTCACCCACCGATAGCGCCTCAGGCAGGCGTTCAGCCGAGCCCTCGAGCCCGAGTTCGGCCAGCAGCTCCCGAGCTCGCTCCCGACGCTGCGTGCGGGGCGGGGGGTTCGTGCGAAACCCGGCGACGAGCTCCACGTTCTCCTGGGCGGTCAGGTACGGGACGAGCTCGTGCTCCTGGAAGACGTAGCCCACGGTCTCGGCCCGAAACCGCGCGAGCTCCCGTCCGCCGAGGGCGCGCAGGTCCTGGCCATCGACGTGCACCTGGCCAGCTGTCGGCGTCTGGAGCCCGCCGAGCACCGACAGCAGCGTCGTCTTGCCCGACCCTGACGGGCCCACGAGCGCGAGCAGCTCACCTGCGGCGACCTCGAGTTCCACGTCGTCGAGCACCGTCCGCGAGCCGCGGCCTTGGCGGACCACCACGCTCACTCCGCTCGCATGCAGGATGCTCACGCTCCTCCAGTGAGCCTGGGAACTCCCCGTGTGGGAGCAGGCCGGGCTCGAACTTCTTGCTCAGTCTGTTGAGTATGCTACGAGAAGAACGTTCGGAGTCACCCTCTTGCGCCTGGCCGTACTGCACCTGCGCCGCCAGCCGTGGCGGCACTCGCTCCTCATCTTGGCCGTGGCGTTGCTGGCCAGCCTGCTCCTGATGCTCGTCACGATCCGAGGGACACTCGTCGACTCCCTGTCGGGGGCCGTGGCGACCGCGGACGCCGACCTCCTGGTCACCAACGAGGACGCCGTGGGCAACGTGCAGGCCAGTCGCATCGATGCAGGCAACCGCGACCGAGTCGATGCGCTTCCCGGGGTGGCCTCGGTCAGTCCGGTCGGTGAGCTGCGGATGCGCGGCGATGTGGGCCAGGGCCCGGTCGACGTCTCGGTGTGGGGCGTCGCCCGGGACGGACCGGGTCCGCCCGGGCGCTTGGTCGGCGGGCGGGCGGTGCAGGCGCCCACAGAGGCCGTCGCCGATGGGGCGGACCGACGCCGCGGTTTCGAACCCGGCGCGGTGGTCGCCCTCGACGGCGTCGACGAGCAACTCGAGATCGTGGGCATCGCCGCAGGAGCGAGGTCGGGCGGTCTTGCTACCGTCTTCACCGATTACGAGCAGTGGCGGCGCATCGTGCAGCAGCGCTTCCCCGACGCCGACACGATTCGCCCGAACGCACTGGCCGTCCGCGTGGAGTCGACGACCGACGCGTCGGCTGTGGCAGCACGGATCGCCGAGCGCACCGACCTCGAAGCGCGGCCACCCACCGAGGCCGCTGCCCGCCTTCCAGGCATCGCCGACATCGAGCGTAGCCTCGCGCTCGTGGCTGCCCTTGCCTTCGGTGGGGTCATGGTCGTCGTCGCCGCCTTCTTCACCGTGGTGGTCGCGCAGCAACAACGCTCCCTTGCCGTGCTGATGGCCACCGGTGCATCGGGACTGCGGCTGGCCTGGGGGGTGATGGCCGAAGCCGCGTTGATCACCGCGGCCGGGCTCGGGGTGGCCGTTCCAGCTGTGGTGGGCCTTGGGAGCATGACGCCGGCGACGTTCCCCTTGGCGCCGAGCGGTGTGACGATGAGCGTGCTGGCCGGTGCTGTCCTCGTCGCGGCGATGCTTGCTGCCCTGGTGCCTGCTCGCCGCATCCTGCGCCTGGATGTGCGACACGTGCTCGAGCGTGGACGATGACGGCAGCCTGGCTCCTGGAGATCCGTCGCCGTCCTCGTCGGTTCGGTCCCCTGACGATCGCCTTGGCGGCGCTTGCGTTCCTGTCGTTGGCCGTTGCCGCGCTTGCCGACGGGCTCCTGCTTGCCAGCACCGGATCCCTGCGCAGCACCGATGCCGACCTGTACGTCTATGCAGACGTGGCGCGCGGGTCGGCCACCGCGAGTGTCTTGCCCCTGGAGCTCACGACGCCGACGATCCATGTCCCAGGCGTCGCTGGGGCAGGCCCGGTGACCTATGTGCCGACGACCGCCGACGTGGGGGGGCCCGACGACACCGGGGTAGTCGTGGTCGGGTTCTCCCAAGCGTTCCCGGGTCAGCCGGCAAAGCTGCGCGCGGGACGCTTGCCACGGGACGGTGAGCCAGGTGTCGCTGCTGTCGACGCGCGCCTCCTCGAAGGCTCGACGGCCGTCGGCGGCACGGTTTCCGTCGCCGGCCGGAGCCTCGAGATCGTAGGGGTCGTCGAGGATGCCGGCTACCTGCTGCAGCCCACGGTGTGGGTCCCACCCTACGAAGCGGTTCGCGTGCGGGCTGCCACATGGCCGGAGATGGGCGTTGAGGAGGGCTTGGCATCCCTGATCGCCGTGCAGCTCCTCGACGGCGCGGACGCCCAGACGGTCGCCGCGGACATCGACGCGACGCTGGAGGAGACCGCGACGTTGACCGCAACGGAGGCGTACCGGGCCATTCCCGGCGTCGGCGCCCAGCAGTCGACGCTGCGCGCGGTGGTCGTCGTGACGGCGACGGGCGCCGCGCTGATCGCTGCATTGTTCGTTTCGTTGCTGGCACTCGACCGTCGCCGGCTCCTCCGCACCCTGGTCGCGCTCGGCGCCGAGCGCCGCGACATCGTCGGCGGCGCCTTGCTCCAGGCGGCCGCCTGCGCCGCGGTGGGAATCGCGGGTGCCGCAGCTGGGCTGGTGTTGCTCCGCGTGGGCTTACCTGACACAGTCCCCTTCGCGCTGCGACCGACGACCGTGGCCGTCGTGGCGGTGGGCGTGCTCGTCGCCACAGCCGCAGGCGGTGGGTTCGCCAGCGGTGCGCTACGGCGTGCCGCCGCTCGGTGACCCTCCCTACCGGGACGCTAGCCCGGACAGCCCTCCAGGGGCTGTCGTCACTCGGTCGGGGGTCCTTCGGGCTTGTGGGCGACCGGTTAGGCTACTGAGGCTTTGGCAGTCGAAGTTGCACACGACGGAGCCCTGACGGGCTCGCGGAAGTTGCCGCGGGAGGAGACGGAGCATGGGTGTGGGTCCACGGCTGGGGGTCATTGGGGCCCTCGTGGTCTTGGTCATCGGGCTGTCGTTCGCCTTCGCGTCGTCCGGGGTCATCGAGGACGACCACGAACGCAACATCGAGGTGCCCGAGTTCGACGATCTGACGATGGACCTCGACCTCAAGGTCGCCTACAACGACGACGACATCTTCTGGCGCTTCGAGTGGGACACCGAAACGCCGCACTACTACCACGACTACCTCGTGTACGAGGACGGTCAGTGGGAGCGGTACGGCGCCTCGATGGTCGGAAGCAACCCCGAGGGGGTGTACGAGGACCGCCTGACCTTCCTGCTCGACGACGGCTCCGTCGATGGCTTCGCCCAGTACGGCGGGTACATGACCATCCTCAGCGAGGAGATGCGCTTCTACACCGACCAGGCCCCCGAGGACGAGGTCCAGGCGCACCTCGGCGAGGACGACGTTCGCAAGTTCCTGCCCGAGACGCGCGAGGATCCCGACGACTGGCGGACGGTACGAAGCGATGACGAGTTGGCTCTGCTACAGGAGCAGGGCTACTTCCTCGATCTGTGGCACTGGCGCGCCCATCGCTCGAACCCGATCGGCTGGTCCGACGACCAGCACGTCCTCGACTACCGCTACGGCGACGAGGGCGAATCGCCCTACTCCACCAACTGGGACGAGGACGCCGAGACGCCGGTGCTGATGTTCGACCCGGACCAGACGGGTCAGCACGCGATGGACTGGGACCGCGTGCTGGACATGGGCTACGACCAGGACGACTACTACTACCTGACCGAAGAGATCGCCGTCGACTTCGACCCCGACCACGACTGGCAGGAGGGCGACGTCATCCCGCGCCGGCTGCTGCAGGAGCCCGAGGGGTCCCGCGGAGCCATCTTCGCGCAGGGGATCGCGCAGAACGGCCAGTGGCAACTGGAGCTTCAACGGGCCCTGGACACCGGCAATCCGCTGGACGACAAGGCGCTGGCCCACCTCGGCCAGTACGACGTCGCCTTCGCGGTCCACAAGAACGCGACGGGGAGTCGGTGGCACCACGTGTCGTTCCCGTTCACCTTGGGTCTCGGGCGCGCTGCCGACATCGAAGCGGAGCGCTTCGAAGGTGACGAACCACCGTGGGACGACATGGAGTGGAACACCGTCACGCTCTTCTACCCTGGCCAGGTGGGGTTCGATCACGCGCGCAGCGATGACCACGCGGGAGCCGAGGAGGTCCGCGAGCGCGTGCACATCAGCGCCGGCCACTCCGAAGCAGATCTCGCGCTCTACGCCGTCGAGGGCGAGTTCGGCGACGAGATCCGCTTGCACTGGCTCATCACCGGGACCGTGCTCGCCGCGTTCGTGCTCATGATCGCCGGGGCGATGGTGCGCATCGCCGCGGTCGGCCGACGAGTCGACGAGGACGAGACCGAGGAGGCGACCCGATGAGGCCGGCATTCCACTCCATGGGCGTCCACCTGCTGCTCGGCAGCTTGTTCGTCGTCGTCTTGGCGTTGCTCGCCCGCGCGGCAGTTGCCTGGGGCAAGCCCGACACCCACAGCCGGTTCGCCGAGTACTGCGACCGGACCGC
>SLAO01000125.1 GCA_007126835.1 Nitriliruptorales bacterium
CTGCCGGGCGGGACGGCCGCGACCAGCGCCGAAGTCCCACGGGTAGCCGCGCGCCGGCTCGCTGACCTCGGTGAGGCGCCCAAGCTCGTCCTCGCTCAACGCAACACCGGGAGCCGCCAGGCTCGCGTCCAGCTGATCACGCCGGCTCGCGCCCACGATGGGGATCACGTCGTCGAACGCGCGCAGCCAGGCGAGGGCGATCGTTGCCGGTTCGACCCCGTGGGCCCTCGCGATCTCGCGCACGACCTCGAGCGTGGCCCAGCCCTGGTCGGAGATGTTGTCGATGAACTGGCCGAAGCGCCCCTTGCCCTCGGCCGGCTCGCCTCGCTGGTACTTGCCCGTCAAGAAGCCCGCCGCCAGCGGCGACCAAGCCAGGATGCCCAGGCCGTTGGCTCGGGCAGCCGGCAGGGTCTCGAACTCGATCTGGCGCTCCACCAGCGAATACTGGGGCTGCAGGGCCACCATCGGGTCCCACCCCCGGGCGCCCTGGAGACGGCAGGCTCGTTCGATCTGCCAGCCGGTGTAGTTGGAGACGCCCACGTAGAGCACCTTGCCGGCCCGAACGAGGTCGTTGAGGGTCGCGAACGTCTCGTCGAGGGGGGTGGTCGGGTCGAACAGGTGGATCTGGTACAAATCGACGTAGTCGGTCCCGAGCCGGCGCAGGCTGTCGTCTACGGCCTTGACGAGGTGGCGGCGACTAGCCGACCGGTCGTTGGGCCCCTCGCCCATCGGGCCGTAGCCCTTGGTCGCGATCACGACCTCGTCCCGGTAGCTTTCGACGATCTCGCCGAGGATCTCCTCGCTCTTGCCGGCGTTGTAGACGTCGGCGGTGTCGATGAACGTGCCACCGGCTTCGCGGAAGGCTTCCACGATGGCCCGTGACTCGTCGAGGTCGGCTTTCCCTCCGAACGTCATGGCCCCGAGGCACAACTCGCTGACGACGAGGCCAGAGCGGCCGAGGTAGGTCTGCTCCATGATCTTCCTCCAGTAGGTCGCGGTGGACCGTTCCCGCAGTAGGTCGCGTGGACCGTTCCCGTGGGTAGGCGCCCTCACGCCCGGTAGGTCTACCGCGGCGGGGACGTGCCGTGCACCCATTCCCACGCTCGACGCCACGACGTGGCCACGCGCTCGTCCAGCTCCTGTGCGGGGTCACGGATCGCCCTTCGGTACGTGTCGAGCTCCGCGCGCAGCGGCTCGGCGACCTGGCGGTGCAACGCGGTCAAGCGACGAACGGCGACCGGTCGACGCCGGCGGCGCAGCGCCCGGCGCAGATGCGCACTGCAGATCCCACGGTCAGGCTGGCGCGCCGCTTGGCCGACCTCACTGTCGTCGGCCGAACCAGCCAGCAGATCCAGGTAGGCGTCCACCCGCGGTGCGACGGACTCGCACACCTGGCAGCCCGCCGCGTGCCGAACAGGCCGCCACGGCCGCGCTGCGGTGGCCTCCTTTTCGACACGCCCGAGAAGGTCGTTGGCCAGGATCGCCACGGGCTGTCCGTCGATCCTCCGGGTGCCCAGCTCAGCGACGCGTGCCGCGTGCTCGGGGCACACCCCGCCGGCGGCGCGCAGCCGGATCCGCGTGTCGGGGTCCGTGGTGGACTCTGAGATCAGCCTGGTCAGGACCCCGTCACCGGCTCGGCGCGCCACCCTGCACACGGGGCAACCCGGATGCGCGAGGTCGGCGAGCAGCTCGTCCTGCGCGGGCGGCGCGCGGTCGGCCACGGGTCCCTCCGTTCCTGGCGTGGCTGGCTAGGATCCCACACGGCCGGTATCCTGACCGCCTAGCGTCACCCAGGGCGGTTAGCTCAGCTGGGAGAGCGCCGGCTCGACAAGCCGGAGGTCGCAGGTTCGAGACCTGCACCGCCCACCAGACCGCAGGCCTTCGCGGGTGGCGAGCATCCGGCGTTCCTGGTCCCGCACGGCGGCGTTCAGTCCCGCACGGCGCCCACCGTGCGGACCTCTCGAAGCTGATCGCGGGTGCCCAGCACCTCGTCGGCAAACGTCTCCGCTGCGGGGTAGGGGCCATCGTCGGCCAGGGCCGTCGGCCCCTGGTTGTAGGCGATGAGGGCAAGCGTCGCATCGTCGTGGGCGCTGAGCAGCCGGTCGAGATAGGCAGCCGCCGCGAGCGCGTTGTCGGCCGGGTCCCGGGGATCCAGTGTCCGATCGAGCTCGTCGGCGATCCAATCCAGCGTGCCGGGCATGACCTGCATGACCCCCACTGCTCCCGCATGCGACACCGCATCGGGGTTGAAGCGGGACTCGTGCCAGGCCAGCGCCACGAGCAGCTCAGGCTCGAGGTGCTTGCGCTCTGCGGCCTCGATGATGGGCTCGACGACCGGCGGTTCCGCGGCGAGGGCTGCCTCGATGGGCTCGTCGGTATCGAGCTTGCGGCCAGTTTGACCATCACGAGCCGCGGCGGGCGGAACCAGGGCCCTTTCGACGCCCCTGCCCAGGCGGCTTGGCTGGCGCACCTGCGCCCTGGCCGGTGGCAGGGCGAAATCCTCGGGCGTCGCGGAGGCCTCGCGTGCGTCGGGGTCGGTCACCCCGGGATCGGCCACCTCGCGATCGGCAGCCTCGGTTGCCGAGGCAGAGGTGTTTTCGACCGGACCGCTGCCGCCACTTGCCTCGCTGCCCTCAGACACCACGATGTCGGGTGTTGCGGCGCCCATCTCGGGCACGGAGGCCCAGATATCGGGCGTGGTAGCCGACGAGTTTGCGGTGGCGTCGTCGGGAGGCGCACTGCCAACGATGTGGTCGTCCTCATGACTGGCTGCGGGCGACGCGGCCATCGTGTGGACGACGGCGAACAGGGCCATGCCAGCGGCAGCGACGACGCCGGCGATCGACGCGCCTCGCCCGGACGCAGACTCGCCGGCGCGGGTCGCCTGCCACTGTGTGGTGGCATTGGAATCCATAGAGGCTCCACTATTCGCATTTCCGGCGACCGTCAAACATGCGCGATGTCAGCCGCACCTGCCCCGAGGGACGGGACGGGACCGCCCCCCGACGCGGACGGGGCCGGCCCCAACTCAGTCCTGAAACCCGGCATACCGGGCACATTCGCACGCATCGACCCGCGAGGTTCCGGCAACCCGTCAGCGGGAAGGCTTGATGCGCTAGCGATAACGTTGCACAGTTGCACATCGGGTGGATCAGCCCGATCAGTGGTCAGCACGTCAGAGACAACCGAACGGGCCGAGGCCAGTGGGCGTGTGGAGCAAGGAGCGTATGACGGACACCACCGGGCCAGCCGGGATGCTGAGCGACGGGGAGCACGCGTGCTGCTTCTACGACAGCGACGCGCAGCAGCACGAGCTGCTGGCCGATTTCGTCGACGCCGGGCTTGCCACCGGCCACAAGGTCGTGTGCGTCACGGATGCCGCTTCGACCCGCGACATCATCGACAGGCACCTCGCCGAGCCACGGGTGCAAGCCGCGATGGCCGGCGGGCAGTTGGAGGTCGCGGGCAGCGAGCAGATGTACATCGCCGGGGGCTACTTCGATCCGGACCAGATGCCCGGAAGGTGGCACCAAGCGACCCAACGCGCGCTCGACGCCGGGTTCCCGGGGGTGCGCGTCACTGGTGACGTCACCTGGTACGCCCGCGAGCTACCAGGGGTGGACCGGCTCATGGAGTACGAGCGTGCGCTGAGCGGGATCTTGGCCGGCATGCCAGCGTCCGCGCTTTGCCAGTACGACCGCCGGCGCCTGGACGACCAGCTGCTTGCCGAGGCAACGGCCACGCACAGCGCCGTCCTCGGCGCTCGCCACCCCATGCCTACCGGGACCTTCCGGGTGCTGCGGATGGCACCCGCGACGTTCCAGCTGACCGGCGAGCTCGACATCAGTGGCGTCCCCGCCCTCGCGGACGTCTTGGACGGGGTGCTCGACGACGGGGTTTCGCACCTCAACTTCGACCTGTCGGAACTGCGTTTCTTGGACGCCGGCGGAGCCGCAGCGCTGTCCCGCCCAGCCCGCGAGCACGGCGTCACAGTAGACCTGGTGCACCCCCAGCAGGCGATCAAGACGGTGCTCTGCCTCCTCGGACTCGACACACTGCCCACCCTCCGTGTCCAAGAGGACACGGGACCATAGGCATGCCAACCCCCTCAGACATGACGATCGCCCACCCGGATGGCGCTCGCGCAGGCTTCGCGCACGATGCGCTGATCTACGGCTCCGACGACGAGTACGTCGATGCAGTCGTCCCGTTCTTGGAAGCCGGACTGTCGGCGGGCGACAAGGTGCGCGTGGTGAGCACCCCGCATCACACCGCGCTGCTGCGAGCGGCCATGGGCCAATCTGACGCGGGTGTCGAGTTCAGGACCATCACCACCGAGGACGCCACCCCGGCACGCAAGATCGCCTTGCTTCACGAACTCTGCAGCGAGGACACCCCGACCGCGAATGGTCGCTCCCGGATCGTCGGGGAAGCACGGTTTGGCACCACGACGCGAGAGCACCTCGACTGGGTCCGCTACGAGGCCATCCTCAACGAGGTGTTCGCAGCGACCTCCCAGTGGTTCGTCTGCGCTTACGACCGGCGCGAGCTGCCGGACTGGATCATCCAGGCCGCCGGCCGCACACACCCGCACGTGCGCCGCGAGGGCCGACGCGTCAGCAGCTCGGACTACGACGACCCCGCGACGGTGGCCCAGGACATGCGCGAGCAACTCACTCCCCTACCCGTTCCCAGCGACCGCGACCCGATCCTCGAGGACACCGTCGATCTCGACGCGCTCAGCAGCGTACGGGCCCGTCTGGCGGCCGTGGCCCGGGAGTCCACCGGTTCGCGGGACCGCGCCGATGACGTCACGATGGGCCTCAACGAGATCGTCACCAACGCGCTCGAGCACGGTAGCGAGCGTGCCCAGGTCCGCTGCTGGCGCGACACCAGACGCCTCGTCGTCGAGGTGACCGACGAGGGTCCCGGCTTCGACGACCCACTCGCCGGCTATTGGCCACCATCGGCCGAGCAGCCTGACGGCAGGGGGTTGTGGCTGGCCCGCCAGACCCTCGATGCGCTCGAGTGGGAATCCCGGGGCGAGGTGGGCGTGCGAGCCCGGGCTGCGGTCAAGCTGTGAGCCACCCGACTCCCACCCCCGGATAGGCCGAAAGGCCCTTGCGGCCCAGCCGCGCCCATGGGCCGTCGACCGGGCCCATCATCCCTCCCCCAGCACCTCACGGTGGTGCTCGTCAAGCAGTGGCGGGGCGGTGGCGCGCCCCCGCTCCGACCGGCTGTAGACCACAGGCGACCCGGGCAGGCGCAGCGTCCCCAGGCTGGCGTGCTCGACCTCGTCGATCAGCCCGAGGTGTGAGACCTGCGGCGAGTCGTAGACCTCGTCCAGGGTGGCGACGCGACCCACTGGCACGCCGGCTTCCTCGAGTCGGTCGACCCACTCATCGACCGTGGCCGAGCCGAGCGCTGGAGCCATCGCCTCCTCCAGCTCGAGAATCCGCTCGACGCGGTCACCGTTGGTCGCGAACCGCGGATCCTCAGGATCGACGCCGACCAGGGGGGCAAACCGGCGCCACAGCCCTTCGCTGCCCACGCAGATGTTGATCTGACCGTCGGAGCAGTCAAAGGCCCCGTAGGGCTGGATCGACGGGTGCGCGTTGCCGCCGGGCTTGGGCACGTCGCCGGCCAGCAGCCACCGGGTCCCTTGGAAGGTGTGGATGGCAACCATGCCGCCGAGCAGCGAGCTGTACACCCACTGCCCCCGACCGCTGCGCTCGCGCTCGTACAGCGACGCGACCACGCCATACGCCCCGAAGATGCCCGCGAGGATGTCCGCGATCGGCACCCCCACCTTCAGGCCGGGGCCACCCCGCGGCCCGGTGATGCTCATCAGGCCGCCCTCGCCTTGCAAGATCTGGTCGAACCCCGACCGGTGACCCTCCGGGCCGCCCTGACCAAAGCCGGTGATCGACAGACCCACCAGCCGAGGGTTGAGGTCCGCGAGAGCCTGCTCGCCGAGCCCGAGCCGATCCATCACCCCCGGACGGAAGTTCTCGACGACCACGTCGGCCGAGGCCACGAGCTGGTGCAACCGGCGGATCTCAGCCTCGTCCTTGAGGTCGAGGCAGACCGACTTCTTGTTGCGGTTGACCGACAGGAAGTACCCCGACTCCCGGGAGCCGTCCGCGCCGTCGAGGAACGGCGGACCCCAGCCGCGGGTGTCGTCGCCGGTGCCGGGCCGTTCGACCTTGACGACCTCCGCGCCCGCGTCGCCGAGCATCATCGTCGCGTACGGGCCGGCCATCGCTCGCGTGAGGTCGATGACCCGGATGCCTGCTAGCGGTCCGCTCACGTGCTCACTCCCCTTCCCTCTGCACCCCGCCGTGACGGTCGGCGACAGAGGGTGCCACATCGACGGTGAATGGTGGCGCCTCGCCCATCATCTGCTCGGTGATCTCGGCGGCGACGCGCAGCATGAGCGGGACCACCCACGCCTGCGCGCCTCCTGGGTTGAAGCGGGAGGCAGGCCCGGACAGCGACATCGCCGCGATGCCGTCGCCGATGCCGAAGACCGGCACGGCGACGCATCGCACCCCGTCCTCTTCTTCCTCGTCGTCGAGGGCATAGCCTTGCGCCACGACCCGTTCGAGCTCCTCGGTGAACGCACCTGCGTGGGTGATCGTCCGGGACGTGCGGGCCGGAAGACCCTGCCGGTCGACCACGCCGGCTGCCACCCGACGCGGGCGGAACGCCAGCAGCACCTTGCCCACCGCCGTGCTGTGCACCGGGACGCGGTTGCCCACCTCGGTGAACAGGCGCATGCGGTGCGGGGACGGGGTCTGGGCGATGTAGACGACCTGATCGTCGCCGAGCACCGCGAGGTTGGCGGTCTCTCCGGTGGCCGACACGAGCCGCCCCAGCAGCGGCGTCACCCACGCACCAAGCAGGCGACCGGCCGGGCTACCCAGCCTCATCAACCGGGCGCCGAGCATGTAGCGGCGGGTGACCGGATCCTGCCGCACATAGCCGCGGTCGACCAGCGTGCACAGCAGGCGGTGCACCGTGGCCGAAGGCAGCTTGGTCGTCGCGCTGAGCTCGCTGATGCCAAGCTGCTCCTCGCTGCCAGCGAGGGCGTCAAGGACATCCAGGGCACGGCCGACCGACTTAACCCCCCCGACGTCTCCCCGATGGTCTGTCGCCATGACCGCGCCTTGTCCTCGTCAGCGGTGTCCTGCCAAGCAACCGGTCCGGCCACTCGTCTCACCCCGGACGGGTCGTCCCAGCAGCTACGCAGACGTCCGAGTCTTCTCGGTCTCGCCTCCCCTGAGCCGTCCGACAGCGCTCCAGATCAGGGGGGCCAGAAGCAGCACCGCAGCGGCGGCGAAGGTGCCGAGCGTGAACGGGCGACTGAAGAAGACACCCCAGTCCCCTCGAGACACGCCGATGCCATTGACCAGCCCGGTCTCGGCGATCGAGCCGAGCACCAAACCCAGCACGATGGCGGCGATGGGAAAGTCGAAGCGTTTGGCGAAGAATCCGATGACGCCGCAGAACAGCATGATCCAGAGATCCACCGGACGGTTGTAGATGGCGAATGTGCCCACCACGGCGAACACGAGGATGACCGTGCTGAAGACCTTGAACGGGATCGTGAGCAGGCGCAGGAGCATGCGCACGGTCAGCAGGCCGATGACGAACACGAGCAGGCTGGCCACCGGCATCGAGGCGAACACCGATGAGGTGACCTCGGGACTGTCCCGGAACAGCAGCGGGCCGGGGCGGAGACCGTTGAGGATCAGGACGCCGAGCAGGATCGCGGTCGTTGCGCCACCGGGGATCCCCAGCGTCAGCAACGGCACCATGGACCCCGCCGCGGCGGAGTTGTTCGCCGACTCCGGGCCAGCGACCCCCCGGACGTCACCGTGGCCGAACTTCGAGGTGTCGCGGGACAGCTGCCGGGTGGTGCCGTAGCCCAGGAACGCGGCGATGGTCGCGCCGGCGCCGGGCAGCATCCCGACGAAGTTGCCGATGATGCTCGAGCGAAACAGCGTCAGTCGGGTGGCCTTCAGGTCCGCCAGGGAGGGCATGGGGAATCGGCGAACCTTGCGGATGTCCTCCTTGGTGTAGGTGCCCGCAGCCGTGCCCTTGTAGATGCCCATTAAGATCTCGGACACCGCGAAGAACCCGATGATCGCCGGGATGAAGTCGATCCCGCCCTGCAACTGCTGGATGTCGAACGTGAAGCGCAGCGCACCCGACACCGGGTCCAACCCGACAGTGGCCAGCATCAGCCCGAACACGGCGGCGATCAGCGCCTTGACCAGGGAGCCGGTGCCGAGGCTGGCCACGCACGCCATGCCGAGCATCGCCATGGCGAAGTACTCGGGCGGGCCGAACTGCAGCGCGATGCGCAGGAACTGCGGCGCCACGCCCACCAGCAGGGCCGCCCCGATGATCCCGCCGATCGCCGACGACATGATCGCCAGCGCGATCGCGCGGTCGGCTTGGCCTAATTGGGTGAGCGGATAGCCGTCCCTGGCCGTCGCGGCCCCCATCACGTCGCCCGGCATGTTGAACAGCACCGCGGCCAGGGAGCCGGCGCACGTCGCCGCCACGTACACGCCGATCATCATGATGATCGACGCCTCTGCCCCCAGCGCGTAGCTGAAGGGCACGAGCAGCGCGACCGCGGTCACCCCGCTCAACCCCGGGATGGTCCCGAAGACCAAGCCGATGAACACCCCCGTGATCATCAGCAGGAGGTGCCCGGGCTGCAGGACCGACAGGAAGCCGCCGACGATGTCCAACGCGTTCCCCTCTGGTGGTCAGTACAGGTAGGTGCTGAACTCGAGGAAGAAGTCCACCCCGCGGGGCAGCGGAACGACCAGCAGCCGGGTGAACACCAGGATCACCGTCGCGACGACCCCGAGTGGCAGGACGATCAGGAACCACCAACGCCGCTCCCCGAGGAGGAGCAAGAACGCGACCGTGAACAGCAAGGTGACGGGCACGAACCCGGTCGTCGGCATGAGGTAGACGTACAGCCCGAGCAAGGCGAACGCGGCAAGGGTGCGCAACCTCCGGTCCAGCGTGGGGACATCCCGCGCCGCGGGGTCGCTGAGCGAGGGGCTCGCTCGCTCGCCGTCGTCGGTCTCGTCGGCGCTTGCTCCCCGCCGCACCCGGACAACATCGGCGATGGCCAACAGCAGGTACATGAGACTTAGGACGGTGGCGATCGCCACGAGCAGGCCCGGCCAGAAATCCGGGTCGAGCAGCGCCTGGCCCCGACGCCCGGAGACGAAGGTGTCCAAGCGCAGCCAGAAGTTGCCGAACACGAGCACGAGGATCGCGGCGAGCACCACCTCGCGATACGGCCGGATCCAGCTGCTGGCCTGCTCCCACCGCCTGCCCGCCGTGGCGGTCCGTGCCGAACCGGCCTCGTCTGGTGCCTCCATGGTCCCTCTCGATCGACGCGGATCAGCGCGTTGCCGACCCGGGCGTAGGACGAGCGCAGCCGTGGGCGGGGCGGAAGACCGCCCCGCCCGGGCTGTGGCTACTCGCCCTCGAGCTCCTCCTCGACCGCTCCGGTGTCGTAGTCGAGCTCTTCGATCAGGTTCTCCACCTGCTCGCGCTCGCGCTGCGCCTCGGCCTCGAACTCCTCGCTGTTGAGGTAGCCGCCGGCCACGTGCTGGAAGAACTCCACCTCGTACTCGGTGTAGAACGGCAGCTGCGCCGCGGCGTAGAACACGTTGTGCATGTAGTCGATCCGCTCCTGGTCGACGTCCGCCAGGGTGGTCACACCGCGCCACCGGCCGATCGGCACGTCGTAGCCGAGGTCGGCCACCGACGGGATGTCGGGGTCGATGTCCTCGAACACGATGTCGCCGCCGTAGGCCAGAGGACGGATCTGGCCGTCCTCGTACAGGTCGTAGATGGTCCCGGCCGTCTCGTGGAGCACGTCCACGTCGCCGCCCAGCAGGGCCGAGGTGCGCTCGCCCACACCGTCGAAGGGCACGAAGCCGAACTCGGTGCCGAGGTCTTGTTCAAGGCTGAGCATGCGGAACTCGTCGTCGCTGCCGATGCCCGAACCCGACAGGATCACCTCGCCGGGGTTGTCGACCGCGAAGTCCAGCATCTCCTCGAACGTCTCGAACTGACTGTCCTCGGCCACCCAGTAGATCTCGGTGGCCCCCTGGTTACGGATCACGAACGAGCTGTCGTCGACGAAGCTGTAGGGCTGGATGCCCAACGCGTCGTTGATGGTCTGGTTCGCGATCGCGCCGTAAATCGTGTAGCCGTCGGCCGCCTGCGTGAACAAGTGCCCGAGCCCGACCTCGCCGGAGGCACCCGGCATGTTGTTGTACACGATGCTCTCGCCGAAGATGCGTTCGGCGTCGTGGCCGATGTGGCGGGCGTAGTTGTCCGAGCCTCCGCCCTCGCCCCAGGGCACGATCCATTCGATGGACCGCTCCGGGAAGCCGTCATCGGGTTGCGGGATGACCTCCTGCAGGGCCTCGATCACCTCGTCGGTGTCGGCTCCGTCGTCGTAGTCGTACTCGCCGTCTTCGAACTGGGCGATGACCTCGTCGATGTCGGCGACGACTTCCTCCTGGCTCGGCCAGTCGCCGTTGGTCGCGGCCTCTTCCACCCCGTCATCCTCGCCACAGGCAGCGACGATCAGGGCGAATAGGGCAATCGTTGCGATCGTGAGCAGATGGGGACGTGCACGAACTCTCATGTGTCGGCTCCCTTGTATCGGATGACCCGGGCACCCTTCACCACACCCGCGCCATCCGGCGGCACTCGAACTGGCCGAGCGATGGTCGACCGCGTGGCACAGGGCCACGAGGGCAGATCACGGCGCCACCTGGCGCCGGTTGGGCCGAAGCCTCACGGACAGACCCTTCGTCCCACGACGGAACCTGCCCCGGGCGCCAGCCGCGGGCTCGCTACGAGACTGCAGCTGCTTCCGACTGGGCTCGTACACCGTCCACCCTCCGGAACGCCCGTTCCACAATCGCGGTCGAGTCTCTTACAGAGATAGTGGACAGTTCCCACAAGGTCAAGGATTTGTTACAGATTCATGGTCGTCGTTGCTGGCCGCCCCGAGCCTGCGGTTCTCGAGGGGTTTTTCGCTTGACGGAATCGGTTGACGCCCGTAGGAAAGGCGGATGCAAGCCCAGGCGCCACCACGCACGGTCAGCTTTGACGTCTACAGCGCGCTCATCGACTCCCGCTCCGGAGGCGCGCGGGCGTTCGCTGCACTTGCCGAGCAACGCGGGTGGGCCGTTGACGCCTCCGAGGCCTACGCGCGGTGGGACGCGATCTGCAAGGACCTCCAGCGCAGGGTCGTCAGCTACGTGTCGTTTCGTGCGCTGGCCGGACAGGCGATGGAGCAAGCGCTCACCGAGCTCGGGCTAGACGCCGACCCGCGCTCGGCCACAGAGGCGCTGCTGGCCACCATCGGCTCGTGGCCTCACTACGACGACGTCCCCGACGCCGTCGCACAAGTGGCGCAGACCCACCCGGTGGCGCTGCTGACCAACATCGACGACGACCTCCTCGCTCGCACGGTCACGGGATATCCGTTCACCGACGCGATCACCTCCGAGGCCGCGCGCTGCTACAAGCCAAGCCCGGAGATCTACCGGTTCGCCGAGCGACGGCTCGGCCCGCTCGTCCACGTCGCGGCGTCAGCCCGCGACGTCCGCGGGTCGCTCGAGGCCGGGCTCGACGTCGTGCGGGTGGTGCGCCCCGGCCATCGCGTCGACCCCGAGGGGCCGCAGCCCCAATGGGTGATCGACGACCTCGGCGCGCTTCCCGAGACCCTTGCTCGCCTCGAGGACGGCTGAGTCCAGCCCGATGCCACGATGAACCTGCCCGGACGGGGCGCTGCCCCGTCGACGCTGCGCAGCTCAGCCGTCGCGGTGGGAGTGACCGCGATGGGGGTGCTGCCTTCCTTCATGGTCAGTGCGTTCGCGGTGCAGCTGCGGGACACGTTCCCCTTCGACGAGACGCACCTCGGGCTGGTGGTGGGTGCCTTCTACGGGGTGTCGGCCGGGGGCTCGATCCTCGCAGGTCGCGTCATCGAACGGACCGGCTCGTTCGTCGGGATCGTGCTGACCGCGGCGTGCAGCGGGGCGGCGCTGCTGGGCGTCGCGCTGTTCGCGACGTCGTGGTGGTGGGTGCTCGGCTTGCTGGTCCTCGCGGGGGTCGGCAACGCATCCGCACAGCCTGCGGCGAACCATCTGTTGGCGGCGCGGATCCCTGCCGGGCGGCAGGGCCTGCTGTTCGGGATCAAGCAGGCGGCAGTCCCAGTGACCACGCTGGTCGGAGGCGCGCTCGTTCCCATCGTGGGGCTGACCGTCGGGTGGGAGTGGGCGTTCGCTGGGCTCGCCGTCGTCGCCGTGCTCCTCGCGATCGGGGCGCCGCGCGGTGGCCCGGGCCACGCCGCCCGGCCGGCCAAGGCAGGCCGGATCCACAGCCGCCGCGCGCTGCTGACGTTGACCGTCGGCGGGTTCCTGGGGGCTGCGGCGGTCAACTCGATGGGCGTGTTCCACGTGGCTTCGGGCGTCGCTGCCGGGTTCTCGCCCGGCGCCGCCGGGATGCTGCTGGCCATGGGCAGCGCCCTCGGGATCGTCACGCGCGTGCTCGCAGGCTGGCGCGCCGACTTCCGGCAGGGGGGCCACCTCCGGGTGGCGTCCTGGATGCTGCTGCTGGGCGCGGTGGGGTTCGTCCTCCTCGGGAGCGCCCCGCCCGGGGCACTGTTCGTGGTGGGGACGGTGCTCGCGTTCGCTGCCGGATGGGGATGGAACGGCCTGTTCACGTTCGCCGTGATCCGGCGCTACCCGCTGGCACCGGCGGCTGCCAGCGGGGTGTCGCAGACGGGCCTGTGGATCGGAGGGTTCGCCGGCCCCCCCGCCTTCGGGGTCCTGGCCTCACAGGTCTCCTACTTCGCCGCATGGACCGCGGCAGCGACCGCGCTGCTGGTCGCGGCGGCCTGCCTTCTGCGAGCACGCGCGATGTACCTGCGCGGCGACGCGGCCCCGGCGTCGCGGTGATGACCCTGGCCGCCGCTCGCTAGGAGCGCGTGGCCTCGTCGCACTCGTTGGCCAACTCGACGAGGTTGCCGTCGGGGTCTCGGATGTAGATCGAGCGCAGTGCCGCTTTAGCCCCCACCTTCGGCACGGGCCCAACCTCGACGGGGACGCCGACCTCGTCCAGGAACGTCGCGATCTCGTCGACGTCGGTCTCGACGAGCAAGCAGAAGTCGCCCGCACCGCGCGTGGGCAGCCGAGCGTGCGGGTCGTACTCACGGCCGGCCTGGTGCAGGTTGATCTTCTGGTCCCCGGCGCGGATGCCTCGTCGGCCACCGGCGAACTCCAGCGGCTCCAGTCCGAGCACGTCGACGTAAAAGCGCATCGTCGCGTCGACGTCCGCGACGGTCAGCACGAGATGGTCGATGCCCCGCACGTGCGGGGCGACATGGTGGGTCATCAGCGTCGTCCGTTCGTCAGTCGTCGAAGCGTTCCTCACGCCCCGGTGATTCCGTCGAAGACCAGCTTGGCCGCCATCGCCACCAGGAAGACGAGGACCAGTCGCTCGAAGGTCGCCAGCGGCAGGCGGGCCGACAGCCGCATACCCAACGGCAAGGCGATGGCCGCGGGGACGATCGCCAGCAGGCTCGAGGCCAGCAGCTCCAGGCTGTACATCCCCAGAAACGCGAAGGCGGCGACCTGGGCCACGGCGAAGACCTCGATCTGGGCGGCGAGTTGGAACAAGAACGCCCGCCGTGGCAGCCGCAGGGCGTGTGCATAGGTGGTCAGCAGGGGACCCGAGATCCCGGTGGCGCCTTGCAGCACACCTGACGCCGCCCCGACCGGAGGCGACAGCCGGCGGCTTTGGACCTCGGTGACCTCGAGCTGGGGGCGGAACACGAACAGGCCGACGTAGGCGACGACCACGCCGGCGAGCGCGAACATGAGCCAGACCGGTTCGACGGCGCTGAGCACCCACGCGCCGGCCACGGCGCCGACGATGCCAAACCCCATCAGGGAGGGCAGGTCCCTGCTCTGACCGACGTAGCCACGGTGCGCCCACAACAGCCACGAGTTCGTCAGCACGGTGGGGATCGCCATGATCACGACGGCTTCCTCGACCCCGATGAAGCCCGCCATGACGGGGATGGCCACGGTCGGCAGCCCCGTGCCCACCGCGCCCTTGACGAAGGCGCCGAGCAGCATCGCGCCGATCACGACCGCAAGCTCCGCGCCGGTCATCGGCTGACCCCACCGCAGATGCCTCCAACCCCACCGCGGGTTGCCCGCGATCCGCCGGCTGGTCGCGTCTCAGCCCTGCAGCGCCGGGCAGCTATCCTCAGCCAGTCGCGCTGCCCCGTGGGCGTGCCACCGGGAAGGAGACAGCCGTGCCAACGACGATCGGGTTCTTCCTCTTCGACGGTGTCGAAGAGCTCGACTGGGCAGGACCATGGGAGGTGCTGGCCTCGTGGGCCACACGCTGGCCCGACGACGGGGTGCACTGCTTCACGATGAGCCAGACCGGTGCGGCCGTGCGGTGCGCCCGCGGCGCGCGAGTGCTGGTCGACCACTCGTGGGACGACGCGCCGGTCGCCGACGTGCTCGTCTACCCAGGGGGAATCGGCACGAGACCGCAGGTTGACGACGAGGCCGTGCTGGCCTGGGTGCGCACCGCGGCCGCCAACGCGCAGGTCGTGGCCAGCGTCTGCACGGGAGCGTTGGTGCTCGGTAGCGCCGGTCTGCTCGACGACCGTCCGGCCACGACCCACTGGCGCGCCGTGGACGAGCTGCGCGGGCTGGGTCGCAGAATCGAGGTGCGCGCCGGCGAGCGCTTCGTCGACGACGGCAACATCGTCACGTCGGCGGGCATCTCGGCGGGCATCGACATGGCCCTGCATCTCGTGGCGCGGCTGCACTCGGTCGAGCGCGCTCGGGAGGTCCGACACCAGATGCAGTACGACCCCAAGCCCCCGGTCTGAGCCGGGCCGGGCTCCGCGTGACGTCCGGCTGTGAAGGGAGCGGATCACCGGACAGCGTCGCGCAGCAACTCGACGGGGTGACGCGCAGGCCGCCCTGTCCCGTGGGCGATCTGCTGTCGGCACGACACGCCGCTGGCGGCGATGGCCACCCCGGGGGCGGCCGCGTCCACGGCGGGGAACAGCCGCTGGGCGCCGATCTGCAGCGACAGATCGTAGTGCTCACGCTCGAAGCCGAACGAGCCCGCCATCCCGCAGCAGCCCGCGTCGAGCACCTCGACGTCGACGCCCAGGCTCTCGAGCAGCCGCTGCGTGGCGGCGGTGCCCACCAGCGCCTTCTGGTGGCAGTGGCCGTGGTAGACCACGCCCGAGGGTCCGCGGCCGGCATTGACGCGCAGCGACCCGTCGGCGAGGGCCTCGGCCAGCAGGTCGTCGACCAGGCGCGCCCCACCAGCGACCGCCTCGACGCCGTCGTGGCCGGCCAGGAGCGCGGGATGCTCTTCGGACAGCGTCAGCAAGCACGACGGCTCGCACCCGGTGATCGGCACCCCGCGGCGGGCTTCGGCCGACAAGGTGTCGACCAGCGTCCGCGCCCGGGCTGTGGCCTTGTTCAGGAGACCCTTGGAGATCTGGGGCCGCCCGCAGCACACCCCGGACTCGAGCCGCACCCGCCAGCCGGCCCGCTCCAGCAGCTCGATGGCCGCTCGGCCGATGTCGGGTTCGGTGTAGCTCGTGAACGAGTCGGCGAGGAAGACGACCTCGCCGCGCGGGAAGGGCCCCGCGGGCGCCGGGCGGCGGTTGAACCAGCGCGGCAGCGTCTCCCGGCGAAAGGCCGGCAGCGGGCGCGCGCGGTGGATGCCGAACACCCGCTCGGCCAGCGCCCGCGCGCCGGGGGTCCGCGCCGCGAGGTTCGACACCGGCGCGGTCTGAGCGCCCAGCCGGTAGAACGTCCGCACTCCCCCGAACAGCTTCGCCCGCATCGGCACACCGTGACGCTCGTAGTACTGGGCTAAGAACTCGCTCTTCAGCGTGGCCATGTCCACCGACAGAGGGCACTCGCTCTTGCAGGCCTTGCACTCGAGGCACAGGTCGAGGACCTCGTACAGGCGCTGGTCACCCATCGCCGCTGCGGGGTCGGGTTGGGACAGGGCGCCGACGAGCGCGTTCGCGCGCCCGCGAGTCGAGTGGGCCTCGTCGCGCGTGGCCATGTACGACGGGCACATCGCCCCCCCGGAGATGGGCCCCTTGCGACAGGCGCCGATCCGCATGCAGCGGTTGGCCGCGCCCCGCATCCCGTCGGCCTCGCCGAAGCTGAAGTGGGTGGGCAGCGGCGCCCCGGCAGGCATGGCCGGCTCCCGCAGGTTCGCGGTCATGGGGCCCGCATCGACGACGTTTCCCGGGTTCAAGATCCCGTGGGGGTCGAAGACCTGCTTCAGCTCACGCATCAGCTCGTACAGGTCGTCGCCGTAGTTCACGCGGTTGAACTCGCTGCGGGCACGCCCGTCACCGTGCTCGCTGCTGTTGACCCCGCCGTAGGACGCGACGAGGTCCCGAACCTCCCCGGCCACCGCACGCATGCGCTCGACTTCTCCCGGCACGCCGAGGTCCATGAACGGGCGGATGTGCAAGCATCCGGCCGACGCGTGGCCGTAGAAGCCGGCCCGCAGACCGTGACGGTCGAGCACGGCGGCGAAGTCGGTGGCGTACTCGGCGAGCACGGCGGGGTCTACGGCGGTGTCCTCGACGAACGCTAGGGAGCGCTCGTTGCCGCGGCCGGCGTTCATCAGCACGCCCAGCCCGGCTTTGCGCAGGCGGCGCACGCCCCCCTTCTCCGCCGGGGTCGTCGCGCGCACGACCGCGTAGCCGTGGCCTTCGGCGTTCCACGCGCGTTCTAGCGCGTCCAAGGACGCCGCTCCCTGGCTGACCTCGTCACAGTAGAACTCGACGAACAGCACCGCGCCGGGGTCGCCCTCGAGCAGGTCGGTCGCGCTGGCGTGCTCGGGGGAACTGCGCGCGAGGTCGAGGATGGTCTTGTCCACCAGCTCCACGCCGCTGGCCCCGCAGGCCATCGCCGCGTTGGTGGCGTCGATCGCCGCAGAGGTCGACGCGAAGTGGCCGACGGCGATGACCTCGTTGGCCGGCTTGTCCACGAGGTCGACGGTGGCCTCGGCGATGACCACGAGGGTGCCCTCGCTGCCGACGACCAGCTTGGCGGGGTCGATCAAACCGTCGCCGTGCGCCCGGTCCACCAGACGGTCGAGCCGGTAGCCGCCGGCCCTCCGCCAGAACGCCTCGGTGCCGTTGCGCACGATCTCGACCTTGGCGGGGTCGTCCACCAGGGCAGACAAGTGGCGCCAGATCGCTGCCTCGCGACCCTGCCCGTGCGCGGCTACTGCCGCCGCGTCGGGCGGTTGCGGGTCGAGCCGGGCACGGCGCCCGTCGGCGAGCACGACGTCGAGGGCCTGGACATGGTCGATGGTCATGCCGTAGACCGCAGACCGGCTACCACAGGAGTTGTTGCCGATCATACCGCCGAGGGTCGCCCGGTTCGACGTGGACGTGTCGGGTCCGAACCACAGCCCATGGGGCGCAGCCGCAGCGTTGAGGGCATCCTGCACAAGCCCTGGTTGGACCCGGGCGGTGCGGCTGTCAGGGTCCAGCGCGACCAGCGCGTCCATGTGCCGGGAGCAGTCGAGCACGACCGCCTCGCCGATGGTCTGCCCGCAGTGGCTGGTGCCCGCCCCGCGCGGTAGCACCGGCGCGCCGTGCCGGCTTGCGATCTCGACCGCCGCGACGAGGTCGCCGGCGTGGCGAGGGAACACCACCCCCAGCGGCGCCACGGCGTACATGCTCGCGTCGGTCGAGAAGATCTGTCGCGTCACGCCGTCGAAGCGCACGTCCCCGTCGAGTCCGCGGCGAAGCGCCTCGGCGAGATCGGGGGCCGGCGCTAGGTCGGGTGTAGTCATCGCGGGCAACTCGCGGCTCGGTGGTCTGACGGCGGTCGCCGACCACCGCGGGAACCGAAGTCTTGCACAGGCCCTTCGGCGAAGGAAGCATCCCACGGACCCGCCCGGCCCGTGTCCCGCGCCCCGAAAGGGATGTCCTTGACATGCCCACCGCCTCGTCGATAGCGTCGCTGCGCCGCCGGCCAGCGCTTGTTTGCCTCTGGGAGGCCAGCCTCGGCCAGCGCGTCGTCGGCCATCGTCCCACGGGCCAGAGGAGCGTACGTGGCATACCGCAGCGGCCGGCACTTCTTGCAGATCCCAGGCCCCACGAACGTCCCCGACCGGGTCCTGCGAGCGATGGACCACCCGACGATCGACCACCGGGGCCCGCAGTTTCGCACGCTGGCCAGCGGCCTGTTCGCGGATCTACCGACGATCTTCGGCACCGAGCAGCCGGTTGTCGTCTACCCCTCGTCGGGAACCGGGGCGTGGGAAGCGGCCCTGGTCAACACCCTGTCGCCTGGCGACCGGGTGCTGATGTACGAGACGGGGCACTTCGCGGCGCTGTGGTCGAACATGGCGCGACGCCTCGGCCTCGACGTGGAGGTGCTCGACGGCGACTGGCGCTCGGGGGTGGATCCCGCGCGAGTCGAGCAGCACCTCGCCGACGACGACGAACACGCGGTCCGCGCGGTCGCTGTGGTGCACAACGAGACCTCGACCGGCGTGACGACCGACGTGGCCGAGGTCCGTCGGGCGATCGACCGCGCCGGGCATCCCGCCTTGCTGCTCGTGGACACGATCTCGTCGTTGGCGTCCATCGACTACCGGCACGACCAGTGGGGCGTGGACGTCACGGTCGGCGGCTCGCAGAAGGGCTTGATGCTCCCGCCCGGGCTCGGGTTCAACGCCGTCAGCCAGCGGGCGCGCGCCGCAGCCAGCAAGGCCCGGCTGCCACGCTCGTACTGGGACTGGCAGGACATGCTCGACGCCAACGCCAACGGCGTCTTCCCGTTCACCCCCGCCACGAACCTGCTCTACGGGCTACGCGAGGCGATCGACATGCTCCTCGAGGAAGGCCTGGACCAGGTGTTCGCTCGCCATCAACGCCACGCGGCGGCCACCCGAGCGGCCGTGGACGCCTGGGGCCTCGAGACCCAGTGTCGGGTTCCTTCCGAGCACAGTGGCACGCTCACCGGCGTGCAGGTCGGGGAAGCCCACGACGCCGACGCGGTGCGAGCGGTCGCACTCGAGCGCTTCGACCTGTCGCTCGGGGCGGGGCTGGGTCGGCTCGCCGGGAAGATGTTCCGCATCGGCCACCTCGGCGACCTGGGCGACCTCACCCTGCTGGGCGCGATCGGCGGAGTGGAGATGAGCCTGGAGCAGGCTGGCGTGACGCCGTCCGCCAGCGGGTTGACGGCCGCCAGCAAACACCTGGCCAGCAACCAATCCTGACGGCACCCTCCAGGCGCTCGGGGGTCAGCGCCGGGCGTTGTCTCCTCACGCCGCCAGCAGGCGCTGGGCGACGTGCAGCCAGCGCTGCGCCCTGGCTTTGGCCCGCGCGTCGGGATCCTGGGTGGACAAGGCGCCGATCTCGGCGGCCGCAGTCGCCGCGACGCGTGCGGCGAACGTCGCACCCTCCTCGCCGGGTTCCGGCCGGTCGGGAACCACCACGTCGACGATCCCGAGCCGCCGCAGGTCGGTCGAGGCGATGGCCTGAGCGCTGGCGAGCTCGGGCGCCTTGTCGGTCGTGCGGTGGAGGATCTCCGACGCGCCCTCTGGTGCGATCGGTGCCAACCAGGCGTGTTCGCAGGCGACGACACGGTCGGCGGGTAGGAACGCCACCGCGCCGCCCCCGGTGCCCTCGCCGAACAGCAGCGACAACGTGGGCGCGCGCAGCGCCGACAGCTCAGCGAGGCAGCGAGCGACCTCGGCGGCCAGGCCCTCCTCCTCGGACTGGGCGCTGATCGCAGCGCCAGCGGTGTCGATGATGGTGACCAGGGGCAGGCCGAGCTCGTCAGCCAGGGACATCGCCCGGCGGGCGGTGCGAAAACCGGCAGCGGTCAGGCTCGCGCCGCGCTGCCCCGGAGGCCGGTCAGCGGCCACGACCACCGACGGGATGCCCTGCACGCGCGCCAGCGCGGCGAAGCACCCGTCGTCGCGTCCACCGACGCCATCCCCCGACAGTCGCGTGACCTGGGATGCGCAGGCAGCCACGAGCTCACGGACCCCTGGCCGGTCGGTGCGCCGGGACCGCTCGACCGCTTCCCACGGGTCGACCGCCGCATCGTCGGGAAGCTGCAGCACCGGCACCTCGGGCGGATGGGGTGCCGGCGGGGCGAGCACATCCAAGGCCGTGGCGAGCACGCGCCGGATGCCGTCGGGCGCGACGACCGCGTCGATGATCCCGTGGGCATGCAGGTTCTCGGCGGTTTGCACACCCTCGGGCATGGCCTGCCCGGTCATCGCTGCGATCACGCGAGGGCCGGTCAGCCCGATCAGCGCCCCGGGCTCGGCGAACGTCAGGTGCCCGAGCGACCCCCAGGACGCGAGCACGCCACCGGTGGTGGGATGGCGCAGGTACACCAGGTACGGCAACCGAGCGTCCCGCAGCCGGCGCACCGCAGCGCTGACCGCGGCCATCTGCACGAACGCCGGCGTGCCCTCCTGCATCCGCGTGCCGCCCGAGGCGGGCAGACCGACGACGGGCAGCCGCTCGGCGATCGCCCGGTCGAAGGCGCGGCAGATGCGCTCCCCCGCGGCGATGCCCATCGTGCCGGCGAGGAAGTCGAAGTCGCTGGCGATGATCGCGCAGGCGTGCCCGTCGACCCTTGCCCGGCCTGTCCACACCGCCTCGTCGCCGGGGGCGGTGGCGCGGGCGTCGGCAAGGCGCTCCACGTAGGGTTTGCGGTCCACGAAGCCCAGCGGGTCGCCGCTGACGATCTCGGAACCCCAGGCTTCCAGCGAGCCCTCGTCGGCCAGTGCATGCACCAGGGCAGGGGGCGCAGGCGCCATCGCGGGCTCCTTTTCGTCGGGGCGGGTGTGGCCCCGTGCCCCGGACCCTACCGAACCCCCGCCGTCGCCGACGTCCCCCTCGCAGCACGCCCCCGGGCACCGGCCACCGACGAGGTCAGACGACAGGGGTGTGCTTGGTCGCAGATGTGCGCCATGATGCAGCCATGCGACCGCTGGTGAGCCCCGCCTGGCTTTCTGACCATCGCGAGACCGTGACCGTGGTTGATTGCCAGTACGTGCTTGGTGATCCGACCGGAGGACACCGGCGTTACCTGGCTGCCCACATTCCCGGGGCCACGTTCATGAGCGTCGAGCGGGACCTCTCCGGCAGCGCCGGCGGTGGTCGCAACCCGCTGCCCACCGTTGACGAGTTCGTCGAGGCCGCCAGGCGGGCCGGCATCCGCGACGACACCCCCGTGGTCGCGTACGACCAGTCGATGGTCGGCGGCGCGGCGCGACTGTGGTGGCTGCTGCGACACATCGGGAAGGACGACGCGGCGGTGCTCGACGGTGGCCTACACGCGTGGCGGACACCCTTGGCCAGTGGCGAGGAGACCGCAGTGCCGGGCGACGTGACGGCGCGCCCGCGCACCGGCGACCTCGTCGACGCCGACGACGTGGCCGCACGGCTCGACGACCCCGGCCGCATCCTCATCGACACGCGGGCCCCCGCGCGTTTCCGTGGCGACGAGGAACCCCTCGACCCGGTTGCCGGGCACATCCCCGGCGCGCGCAACGTGCCCAACGACGCCGAGGTGCCCGCGACGCTAGTGGAAAACGACGCAGAGGTCGTGGCCTACTGCGGCTCCGGGGTGAGCGCCTGCGTGGCCATCGTGCGCCTCGCCGACGCGGGGCGCGAGGATGTCAAGCTCTACGCCGGGTCGTGGAGCGAGTGGTCCGCCCTGGACCTGCCCGTCGCGACCGGCGAGGAGCCCGAGGCGGGCTGATCACCGCCGACAGTCACCCGGCGGGTGTGAAGCTGTGGGGCCGCCCACGCGGGTTCCACAGCAGAAGCTCCCGACCCGTCCAGACCGCAGGCCCGAGACCCTGCAGCGGGCGGTCCGCGTTCGGCAGGACGAGCCATCGGTCGCTGTGGGGCTCGAGCGCCACGGCGCCGACCGTTCGATCATCGCGGATGCCCAGGACGATCAGGTGCTCGCCGGTCCACGCCCCGACGGCCGTCGAGGGAGCGACGACGGGGGCATCGGGCAGCCGGCGCCAGGCGTTCGCCTGGGGGTCGTAGGCCGCTCCAGCGCCATCGGTGCCCAGGCCTCCCCAGACGAGAAGCTCCTCACCGGTCCACGCGACCACCGGTCGCCCCCCGCGCACCGTCAGCGGAGCTTGCTCGCCCGACCCCCAACGATCAGCGCCGGGGTCATAGCGGTGCACCGCCAACCCGCCGGGGACTCCGACCAGGACCACGAGCACGTCACCGGTCCAGGCCGCATCGATCGGCCTTCCCTGGTCCGGCGGGCGGGCAAGCTCGCGCCACTGGTCCGTCCGGGGCGCGTAAGCCGCAGCGGCATCGAGCGCACCGGCGCCGGCGGCGACCAGCAGTTCGCTGCCGTTCCACGCGCCGACGGGGTTGCCCGACCGCTCGTGGGGCCACGGCGGCAGCTCGCGCCAGCGCCCGGCCGTGGGGTCGTACGCTCCTCCGGAGCCGCCGGGGCGCGCGGCGCCCTGCTCTCCCGACCAGACGAGCAGCTCCTGCCCCGTCCATGCCGTCAGCGGAGAGAATCCGGGGGGAGCATGGCCTTCCGGGATGCGCCTGGTGACGCCCGCGCCGGGGTGCAGCACGAGCCCGTCGTCGACCGGCGGGCCGGCACGCGTCAGCCCCGCCACGACATGCACCGTGCCGTTGACGGCCTCCAGGCCTGGGCGCTCCCGGGATTCCGGGTCGACGAGCTCCTCGCGCCAACGGCCCTCGAGCGCTGGGCCTGCGCGCTCGGCCGGCGCAGCATCGCCCGCGCCGCCGGCGAGGGGGTCCCATCCCGCCGCGCCAGAGTCCCCTTGGGCGTCCCCGAACACCAGCAGCCGCCGCCCGGCGAAGACGGCGTCGGCTCCCGGCTCGACGGGCATCGCGGGGTGCATGTTCTGCCAGGGGCGGGTCGCGCCAATGCGATGCCGCGCCCCTTGGGCAGCCTCTGGCCACCAGGCCACCACGCTGTGGTCCGACGCACTCAGCAACGGTCGGTCACGGCTGGGGGCCTCGTCTGCGCCCGGCAGGTCGTCCCACCCGTGCTCCGGAGACCAGGTGGCAGCACGCATCTGGAGGGACCCATCGCGACGGTGCGGGCCTGCGACGATCACCCGGTCACGTCCGGGGTCCGCGACGAGCCCTGCCTCCCACGGCGCGCCTCCGGGGGCTGTCGCCGGCGTGGTCCAGCGGTCTCGGTCAGGGTCACGAGCGGTGATCGCGAGCGAATCGTCGCCGGTGTCGACCAGGGCCACGATGCGATCGTGGAGGACGGCGGTCGCCACGACCGACCCGCCCACTCCGGCTGCTCCTCCGATGTCCGACCATCGGGCGGTGGTGGGGTCATAGGCAGCGCCGGCGTCGCCTTGCCCCAGTAACACCACGTGCTGGCCGTCCCACGCTGCCGTCGGCAGCTTCCACTGCTCGCCCGGCGCCGTGGGGCCGGCCTCCCACACCGCGACGGCCGGGTCGTACGTCGCCACGCCCACTTCGGGCCGGTCGGCGTGCCGGTGCAGGACCACCATGAACTGCCCGGTCCACACCGCCGTCCGGTCGGCGTCCGCCTCGAACGGAGGCGCGGGGAGGTCTTCCCACCGATCTGCCACGGGGTCGTAGGCCTGGCCCACCACTGCGCCATCGGGGGAGTCGGCGACCAGGAGCAGCCGCTCACCGGTCCACGTCGCCGAGGGGTCCAGCAAGGCATCGGGTTTCGCGATCGCAGCCCACGTGCCAGAGCCGTCCTCGGGAACCGGATCGGGACCCGGATCGAAACGGCCGAGACCGGGACGGAACGGCGCGTCGCTGTCAGGGTCGAGGTCGATGGCCCCGGAACCGTCCTCCACCCCGTTCAAGGCGCCGGCGACCGCGGCTCCGACGAGCACCAGCCCGAGGATCCCGGCGCCGGCCCACCACCGCGGCCAGGAGCGCCGACGAGACGCCGGCTCGCCACCCTCCCATGGTCCCATCACAGCTCCGAACAGCCCTGGGTCCAGGGACCAACCACAGTATCGACGCCTACAAGGCCCCCGGAAGCCAGGTGGCGGATGCATCGGGCACGAGCCGCCCGGCCCAACGGTCCCAGGAAGTGGTCCGCTCGGCCCGATGGCTCGTCAGCCAAGCTCGGTACGTTTGCTACGACGCTTGCGTTCTCGGTCACGCGGGACAAGCCCGCTCGGGTGCGAGTGGCGAGCCGAGGAGAGGACCATGGGCACGATCGTCGTCGGGATCGACGGCTCCGAGCAGTCCCGCAGCGCCCTGCGCTGGGCGGTCGAGGAAGCACGCGTGCGGGGTTCCTCAGTCGAAGCCGTGTACGCCTACGAGCACACACCGGTGTGGGGGGCCTACCACTACGGCACCGTGGGCGAGGACCCCGACCGGGTACGCGAGCGCGAGGCCCGACTGCGCGAGCGCGCTGCGCACGAGGACGCCGTGGCTCACCGGCACGCCCAGACGCTGATCCGCGAGGTGGTCGACGACGTCGCCACCCCGGCCGGTGTCTCCGTGTCGGCCGCGGCGGTGCAGGATCGGCGCCCCGCCCATGCGCTGGTGGCACGCTCGCAGGACGCCGAGTTGCTGGTCGTTGGGTCCCGCGGGCGTGGCGGTTTCGCTGGCTTGCTGCTGGGGTCGGTCAGCCAGCAGTGCGCCCAGCACGCAGCATGCCCGGTGGTGATCCACACCACTTCGGAGCCGGCGGTGGCCTGAGTCCCTCCTGTCGTCCCTGCCGTCGCGCGCCTCCGGTTCCTGGTCGGCGGGGCTGCTCGCCGGCGGCTTGAGGCGCTAGCGTGCAGGCGGACCCAGCTCGCGGCCGCAGTCGCCGCCGAAGACGACGCACACACCCGGAGGGATATCGGTGGGTACCAACCTAGACCTCGAGACGGCCCAGCGGATCAGTGCAGTCGCCCGGGCAAAGGGCCGAGAGCTCGATTTGGAGCCGTTGACCGTCGCCGTGCTCGACGCGGGAGGCCACCTCCGGCTGCTCGAGCGCGAGGACGGCTCGGGCATCCTGCGCCCTCAGATCGCGTTCGGCAAAGCGTGGGGCGCGCTGGGTATGGGGCTGCCGAGCCGTGAGCTCGCCCGTCGCGCCGACCTGTTCCCCCACTTCGTAACGCAACTCGGCCCGCTTAGCGACGGCCGGGTCGTGCCCGTGCCGGGGGGCGTGCTGTGCGTTGCCGACGACGGGGTCATCGGTGCGGTGGGGGTCACCGGGGACACGTCCGACAACGACGAGATCGTCGCGGTCGCTGGCATCGAAGCCGCCGGACTGCGGGCCGACACCGCCGCCGAGCCCCACGTCCGCCCCCTGGACCTGTAACCGGCCCGGACGGCATCCTGGCGCGCGCCCGCCGCACGGTCACTTCCGGCCCGTGCGGTACGGACGCGTTCGGCGAGCTGTCCCCCGCCTACGCCGCTGACCGCGGCGGTGACCTCCAAGATCGCCGACACCCCGTTCATCCGCACGATGTTCCGCGCGTTGGACATGTGCCTGCCCCTGCTGATCTTGACGATCGCGGTGTTCGCCTGGACCACGCTGGTCCTCGAGCCTGGCCTGCCCCAGCTGCTGCCCTTCGCGATGATGCTGATCGCCACCGTCGGCCTGATCATGTCGATCCACGGCTGGTTCAGCGACGCACC
>SLAO01000049.1 GCA_007126835.1 Nitriliruptorales bacterium
CCGCCACCGCCCCGCAGGCCCTGAAGAGCATCCCACGCCGCCGCCCAAACCGGCGCAAAGCGGATACGGGTGGTACATCTGCACGAGCAGCCGTGCAGATGTACCAGTCGCGTCCGAAATCGCCCACTTCGGGTGCAGGGTCACCCAAACAACCGCCGGTCCACCGCCCCGCCACCGCCCCGCAGGCCCTGAAGAGCATCCCACGCCGCCGCCCAAACCGGCGCAAAGCGGATACGGGTGGTACATCTGCACGAGCAGCCGTGCAGATGTACCACCCGCGCCCGAAATCGCCCGTTTCCCGTCGCGGCCCGCACGCCACTTTGCCCGAAATACCCACCACCGGGCGAGAGGACGGAGCCACCGCAAGGGGAAATGCCCGGATTCTGCAGCTGACCCTGAGCGTCACGGTCCTCCTGGCGCCGGCGAACCCGCGGCGCCGCCCACCAAAGCGACGCCGCGCCGGCGAACAAACTCACGTGATCGGGTTGCGCCCCAGCCCCGCGGCGATGCGCCAGGCCTGCTCCCGCTCGATGTAGGAGGCGAACCCGGTGCGCAGCGCATGCTCGAAGGCCTCGTCGGCCGCCGCGAGCAGCTGGCCCATGACCCGGTCGAGCTCGTCGGGGGTGACGGCCGCCACCGGCAAGACCCCGACGAGGAGGACGTCGCCGTCGGGGTGCAGCGCGAACCGCAGGCAGTAGGTGCGCAGGTTGCGCCGCAACAGGTAGGCGTAGAGCTCCTCGGCGTTCTCATCGGGAGCGCGCACGAAGAACGACTGCACCGACAGCGTGTGGGCGCCGACCTCCAGGTGGGCCGGGATCGTGCGCTTGCGCTCGCCTGACAGCAGCACGTCCCAGCCCGTGGGGCTGGTCCGCTCGCTTGGCAGGTCCTCCTGGTCAGCCAGCCATGACGCCACGACCTCGGTGGCGTCGACCGCCATCGGTCACGCGCCCCGTGAGGTCTGGGCAAGCGCGGTGTCGGCGGCCGCCGTGGTGTAGACGTCGAGGGCGGCGTCGGCGGCCCGGTCCCACGAGAACTTGCGGGCGTGCTCGACGCCGGCAGCGCCAGCTGCCGCACCGTGGGCGGGGTCGGCGAGGAACGGCGCCAGCGCCGCCGCGTACTCGTCGGCCTCGTAGCTGCTGACCAGCGTCCCCGATGCGGGACCCACCGCGGCGCGCAGCCCCCCGACGTCAGCGGCGACCACCGGCGTGCCGCAGGCCTGCGCCTCGAGGGCCACCAAACCGAACGACTCCGATCGGCTGGGCATCACCACCGCATCGGCGGCGCGGTACAGCGCCGCGAGCTCGGCCTGGGGGCGCGGAGCGAGCACCGCCACGCGGTCGGCGACGCCGAGCTCGGCTGCCAGCGCCTGCAGCCGCGGGGCGTCCACGGTCCCAAAGCCCGATCCCGACGGTCCGCCGACGATCACCAGGCGCGTGGGCAGCCCGTCGTCGGGCAGGTGACGATCCAGCGCAGCGAGCGTCCGCACGGCGACGTCGGGTCCCTTGAGCGGCTGGAGGCGCCCGGCGAACAGCACGATGCGCCCACCGCCGAGCGCTTGCCGGCCCCGGTGGCGGTCCCCGTCAGGTCCGAAGATGTCGAGGTCGACACCAAGCGGCGCGACGTGCACCTGGCTGGGTGAAGCGCCGTAGCTGCGCCGCAGCAGCGTGGCCTCCTCGGGGGTCGGCGCCAGGATCGCGTCGGCGTCGGCGACGATGCGCTCCTCGGCGGCCAGGCGGAGGGGGGACTCGGGCGTGTCGCCTGGAGCGAGCGCGTCGTTCTTGGCTCTGGCGAGGGTGTGGAAGGTCTGCACGAACGGGATGCCCCGGCGGGCGCGCAGCTTGCGGCCGACCCAGCCCGACATCCAGTAGTGCGCGTGGACGACGTCGAGGTCGTCGACGGTCGGGTGGGCCGCAAGCGCCAGGTAGAACGCGCACAGGTGGCTGGCCAGGTCGCTCTTGTCGACCGTGAGCGGGCCGGCGTGCAGGTGGTGCACCCGGACGCCGTCGGACGTCTCGACGGTGGGTGGAAGGTCGTCGGCCGTCGCGCGGGTGTAGACGTCGACCTCGACGCCCCTGGCGACCAGCTGGCGGGCCAGCGCCGCGACCGCGACGTTCATCCCACCCGAATCACCGGTGCCGGGCTGGGCGAGCGGGGTGGTGTGGACGCTGAGCAGCCCGACCTTGCGCGGCGTCTGCCGGTGACGGGCGCGGGACGGCCGAGGAGGGTCCACGACCGCAGCACAGGAGCTGCCGCCCCTGCGTATTCCATTGCACGCGTCGGCCACCGGTTCACCTCGCTAGGTCGGAGGTCATCCTAGCGTCGCGTGTGGTTCCCGCCGGGGATCCCTTTGCACATGGCAACGCCCCCGCGGGAGGGGTGCGGGGGCGATGCCAGATCGGTCAGAGGCTACGAGAGCGCCCGGATCAACTCGGCCTTGTTCATGCCCGTGCGGCCGGGGACGCCTCGCTCCTTGGCCATCTTGCGGAGCTCGATGACCTTGAGGTCCTCAAGCGGAGTGGCCCTACCCATCTTGTCGGCAGCTTCGGCCACGGCTTCACGATTCGCGTCGGTGGCTTTTCCGACCGACGTCTGTGCGGCCTTGACCTGGCTGGCCGCGGCCTGGGAACGTTCCTCGGCGGTCTCGCGCAGACCCTCGACGGCGGACCGGGCCTGCTCGCCGGTAGCCCCTGCCGCGGTGCGCACGCTCGTCGCGGCCGCCTTGGCCTGGCTGGTCGCGACCTTGGTCTGCTCACCGGCCTTCTCGGTCGCCTGGCTGTGCTGGATCCCCTCGACCACCGCGCGGCCGCGTGCCACGAGCTGGTCGAACTCGGTCTCGACCGAGGAGCGCAAGGCCGCCCAGTCAACATCCTGCGTCCGGTTCTTAACGAGCTCGCGGGCCACGCCCGGCGCCTCCTCGGCGAGGTGGCGAGCCCGCTCGGGCAGCTCCTCTGCCAAGTGGCGCGCCTTCTCCGGAAGCTCTTCGGCGAGGTGACGGAACTGCTCAGGGGCGTCGGTGCCGACCACCCCGAGGCGTTCGGCGAACGTGCGAGCCGACTTCAACAGCGTGTCGCCGGCTCCGACGGTGGCGTAGGCGCCGTCGCGCAGCACCGTCGTCAGATTCTGCTCGGTCTGGGCCGCGGCGGTGCGTGCCGCGGCGGTTGCATCGGTTGCGGCCTTTCGTGCGTGCTCGGCAGCGGTCGGCATGTGCCTCACTCCTGTTTCTGCTCGGTGGACCGGCCCGAGCCGGCCCGAAACGATTCGTAGATCTCGACGAGGGCGCGCTTCTGCGACTCGGTCAGGGCGGGTTCGGCTCGGATCCGCTCCGCGAGGTCGTCGCTGGGCTCGCTGAGCATCCCGGCCTTGTAGTAGAGGGTCTCCGCGCGGATCGCGAGCGCTCCCGCCACGCGTTGGAGCACGTCGGCCGACGGCTTGCGCAGTCCGCGCTCGATCTGCGACAGGTACGGGTCGCTGACGTCCGCGAGCCGTGCGAGGTTGCGGAGCGACAACTGCGCGTGCTTGCGTTGCTCGCGGATGAAGGAGCCCACCTCCTTGACGGTCCGGCTCGCCGCGTGGCCCGCGGCGGCCGCCGCGTCGGTGGCGGTGTCCGTGGCGTCCTTCGGATCCACCCGCGCCTCCTCATCGGCCCCCTCCGGGCGCTTCCCAGAGTTAGCACTATCATATACTTTTGCAAGCAGTCGTGCACGCGCGCGCCGGCGCCGAGGCGAACAGGCTGCCCGAAGCCGGCTACGCGTGCGATAATCGAAGGACGTCGCTGCACGGTCGGTGCAGCGAGCGATCACGACGCAGGAGGCGACGCGATGCTCGAAAGCCGTAACCCGGCCCTCCGCCGCGCCGCGCGGTCGGGTGGGCAGTCGGCGGGCTCCATGGACCAAAGCCGGGTCGACGCCGAGTTCGGTGCGATCACCGGGCAGTCCAGCGACCGGATGACCATCGAGGGCACGGTCCACAAGACGCTGGGCCTGCTGCTGCTGACCGCGGCCACCACCGTGGGTGTGTGGATCTGGGCGGGTGGCGAACCGGTTGGCTTCCCGTTCGCAGGGTTTGCGTTCTTCCCGCTGATCGCCGTCGGGATCCTGACAGGCATGAAGCCCCACGTGGCACGGATCACCGGGCCGATCTACGCGGTGATCGCCGGCGGTTTCATCGGGGTGTTGACCCTGTCGCTGCAGATGATGGTCGACGGTGGCTTGACGATGCTGCCCCGGCAAGCGGCGCTCGCCACGCTGGCGGTGTCCGGGTCGATGCTGTTTGCCTACCGCACCGGGCTGATCCGCGCGACGCCGCGGCTGCGCAAGGTCGTGATCACCGCCACCATCGGCATCGCGGTCTTCTACTTCATCAACATCGTGATGTCGTGGTTCGGCTCGCCGATGAACCTGATCTGGGGCGCCGGCATGCTGCCGATCCTGCTCAGCGTCGCGTTCATCGCGGTGGCGTCGTTGATGCTCGTGCTCGACTTCGACCTCATCGAGAAGATGTCGGGCAACGCCGAGAAGTCCATGGAGTGGTACGGCGCGTTCGCGCTGACCACCACGCTGATCTGGCTCTACATCGAGATGCTGCGCCTGCTGGCGCTGCTCCAGCGCGAATAGGACGCTGGGTCGGGCGCTGGTCCGGACGATTGCGTCGGCTCAGCGGCGGGTGGAGGCCCTGCCGGCCTGCGTCCGGCTCGGGGGCTCCGACACTGGCGACGTTGCGATTTCGACGTCGGGGGATGCATCAATCGCAACGTCGCCACCCAAGCGAGTGCGGCCGTGTTCGCTCTGGACGCGCTGACACCCTCGACGTTGCGATCTCGACGTCCCAGAGTGCATCAATCGCAACGTCGCCGACCACCGTGGGGTACAGCCGGCGGGATCAGCCCGGCGGGGGCCACCCCAGCGGCACCACCCCGGCGGGGCCACCCGCGGGGTCAACGCAGCTGCGCCAGCTCGGCCACCGGCCCGGCGGGGCGCAGCTCACCGTGGGCCTCCCCGCCACCGAGCACGAGGGGCCTGGCCACCACACGGGGCACCTCGATACCCAGCGCCGCCAGAACCGGCGCGATCGCGGGACCGGTTGCGCGCCCGGCCCCGTCGGCGATCTTGACCGCGACCCCGACCGGGCCGTCCGCCGTCAGCACGCCGCAGCCGAGGATCCCCTCCGCTCCGCGCTTGGCGACCAGGCCGGGCACAGCCCGCATCAAGGCGGTGTCGACAGCCGCGTTTCCCCCGACCAGCTCTGGCCGTGCCCGCATGGCATCGGCGATCGCGCCCAACCGACCCTGACCTCCCGCCAAGCGGGCGAACCCCCGTGCCAGGGCGTCGAGCGGAAGCCGCCACGCGGGCGCCCCGCAGCCGTCCACGCCGGGCCCGACCGGGGCAGCGCCGCACACCCGGCCCAACTCGTCGGCTACGGCGACCTGCAGCGGCGCATCCGGCGACAGGTAGGCCTCGATCGGACCGCCTGACAGCGCCTGCGCGGCGACGAAGCCGGCGTGCTTGCCGGAGCAGTTGTGGGCCAACCGGCTGGGCCGCGGGTCGTCGTCAAGGGCCGCGGGGTGAAACGGCCGGTCCGCAGGGCAACGCAGCGCCGCCTCGTCGACCCCGCCGAGCGCGAGCAGGCGCGCAGCCTCGACCTGCTGGTCCACCGAGCCCTCGTGGCTGGCGCACGCGATTGCGATCGAGGCCTCGTCGAGCTCCACCCCGCCGCGCTGCATCCACCCGCGGGTGACCACCGCCTGGAAGGGCTTGAGCGCAGAGCGCGGGTAGATCTCGACAGCGACCTGGCCGACCCAGCCCAGCCTTGCGCCGTTGGCGTCTGCCACCGCCACGTGACCGCGGTGGACCGACTCGACGGCCGAGTCGCGGACCACCTCAACGAGGGGCGGTGGAGCGGCGTCGGGCACCGTAGGGGCGTCGGTCACCAGAGGAGCGATCAGCCCTGATCGCTCAGCACGTCACCGATGTCCGCCCGTCCGTCGCGATAGCGCGCGACGAGCTCGCCCTGCAACGCGTCGAGATGGTTGAGCACTGTGGAGCGCTGCTCGGAGATCTTGCGCTCCCCCTCGGTCAGTCGCGTGGCCAAGTCGCGTAGCTCGTCTTCGGACAGGTCAGGAAGGCGGGTCAGCGCGGCGTCGGCGATCAGCGCGTCCTCCTCGCGCCGACCCTGGTCGCCCTCCGGCGCGTACACACCCACCGCGCGCGCCTCGCGTCGGGCGCTGGGCTTATCGGCGAGGATCTTCGGGAGGTCGCGGAGGAACTCCTCGCTGGTCCGGGCCTGCCCGGCACGGCGGTCGACCTCGGCGCGGACGATGTCGGTGCGGGCCTGCAGGAGCCGGCGGGTGTAGGACAGCCGTGACTCCTCGTCGCGGCACTCGTCGCGCAACGTCCGCACCTCTGGGTTGCTCAGCTCGGAGATGCGCGCAGGCAGGTCGGGGTCGACAACCCGGTCGATGCGGCGATTGCCTCGGCGTTCGGCCATCTGGGCTCCAGGTCGGCGGTGCTTGCGGCGACCCGGAGTCTATGCCCCCGCCGAGTCGCGGCGCGACGGGTCTACCGGCACAGGGCGGTCGTCAACGGCGTCGGGTTGACCGGGTCGCCCCCACCGGGGTGGTACTGCCAGTGCAGGTGCGGGGGCGTGGTCCGCGCGTTGCCGGAGTTGCCGTTGGCGCCGATCTGGTCACCAGCCTGGACCCGCTGGCCGCTCGACACCGACGTTGCCGACAGGTGCGCGTAGTAGTAGCGGTCGCCGTTGCCGGCGTGCAGGTTGATCGTCAGGCCGCCAAGCCGGTTCGACGAGACCCGGACGGTGCCGTCGGTCACGGCGTAGATTGGCATGCCGTGCACGGCGAAGATGTCCACACCCTTGTGCCGCCGCCCGCCTGAGCGCGGCGCCAGCCACGAGTCGCTGAATCCGTTGGGCGCGCCGATCGGACACACCTTGCCGTCGACCGGCGGGGCCCGGCTCCCGCTTCCGACGGCCGTCGCAGCCGTCTTCGCGGCTGCTTTCGCGGCTGCCTCCGCGGCCGCCTCGGCAGCCGCGGCACGCTCGATGCGCCGCTCGGCGGCGGCGACCTCGTCGTCGGCGGCATCCTCGGCCTCGGCCACGGCGGCCTCGGCAGTGACCGCGGCCTGCTCTGCGGCGGTCATCTGGTCGGTGGCCGCGGCGACGCGCGCCTCGACGTCGGCGACCTGGTCCTCGAGGGTCACCGCGACCGCCCTGAGCTCCTCGGCCGCTCCGGAGATGCCAACCGTCACGACCTCGTGCTGGCGCGACTGCTCCTCGGTGCGGTCCACCACCCGTTGCGCGGCGCCGATGCGTGCGACGCCGGCGGACGAGACCCGCCCGAGCATGTCGGCTCGGTGCAAGGCGGTGCTGGCCTGCTCGGCCCGCAAGACGAGGTCACTCAGCTGCAGCTCGACCGGAGCCGACTTGTACAGGTCGGCGATCTGCCGGCCGAACTCATCCCGGGCCTGTGACGTCTGCACCTCGGCTTGGGTGACCTTGGTCTCCTCGGCGTCGCGCTCGGCGCGCAGACGCTCGTACTGGGCGTAGACCTCCTCGTAGTCCGCTGCCGCCTCGTCGAGCTGGGCGCTCGCGTCGTCGAGCGTCTCGCGAGCTGCCGCAGCCGCCTCGCGCGCCGCTTCGGCTTCGGCGGCGGCCTCGTCAGCCTGGGAGCGGTTGGCTTCGAGCTCCTCGAGGGCACGCTGGACTGCCGGATCCTCGGCGACAGCCTCGGGTACTTCCTCGGCCTCCGCGACGGCTGGCGGGGTGGTCGCGGTTACGCCAACGCCGAGCGCGACGACGAGCACTGCGGCCAGGGCAGAGGCCAGACGTGCTGGCAGTCCTGGCATGCCGAACGTCGGGCGGGCGTCCTGCAGCGGCACATCGGGGTCCGGGCGCATCCCTGGAAGTCTCGTCAGAAGACCGCCTGGGCTTGAGTCGTTAGGGCCCTCCATCGGAGCGTTACGCTTCGCCGATGGACCGCGCTCGCATCGGCGCACCGGCCGGACGGTTGGTCGAGGCCGATGGGCACACGTGGCTCGTCCCGCTGCCGCGCTCGCTGGCCTGGCGGCAGGCCCTCATCAGCGGGACGGCCGCCGCGGGAGCCGCGGTGGCGGTCGTCCTCACCGAGACGCAGGGGTGGGTGGCCGGCATCGTGGTGCTGGTGGGAGCGTTGAGCCTGGCCGTGCTGCTGTGGCTCTGGTTGTGGCGGGGTGTCCGCACCCGTGTGGGGGTGGGCCCCACCGGGGTGCTGGTCCAGCGCGGTGCCCGCACCCGCATGCTGGCTTGGCAGGCTGTCGAGGGCATCGTGTCGCGGGCGAGCCGGCCGGCAGGCCGTCGGGTCGAGGTCGTGATCGACGTCGCCGGCGACGGCGCGGTGGATCAGGTCGTGCTGCGGCTGCCTCCGGATGACATGAAGGGCTGGCGCGAATCCGTCGCTGCCCACGCCTCATCGGCCGGAGAGGCCAACCCGGGGTGACCCGGGCGGGCCGAGCTCGGGCTGTCGGCGCGCCTGGCGGTTAGGAGAACGGCGGAGTGATCGACTTGGGGTGCCCGGGCAGGTACGGGACGTGGTCGAGGTCCTTGAACCGCTGGCGGTCAGCGGCCAGTTCCACCAGCGCGTCCTCGCGCGTGCCGAAGCCGTGGACCTTGACCGACTTCTGCTCGAGGTCTTTGTAGATCGAGAAGAAGTGCTGGATCTCGTTGAGGATGTGGTCGGGCACATCCTCGAGCTCCTGCACGTAGCCCCACCGCGGATCGGAGTCGGGCACTCCGAGGATCTTGGTGTCGCGGCCCTTGTCGTCGGTCATGTAGAACACGCCGATGACCCGCGTCTCGATGACGCACCCGGGAAACGTGGGGTCGGAAAGGATCACCATCGCGTCGAGCGGGTCGCCGTCCTCCCCCCACGCATCCGACACGAAGCCGTAGTCGCCCGGGTAGTGCACGGCGCTGAACAGCATCCGGTCCAGGCGCATGCGGCCCGTGCTGGTGTCCCACTCGTACTTGTTGCGGGACCCCTTCGGGATCTCGACGAAGATGTCGACGACTTCGCTCATCGCTGCGTTCCCCATTCGATCGCGCGGTCAGCCGCAGGGTATCCCTCGGCGGTGGTGACTGCTCGGCGGTGGCGGCGGTGGTGACTGCTCCGCGGTGGTGGCGGCGGCGGTGGCCGCTCGGCGGTGGCCGCTCGGCGGTGGCCGCTGTCGATATTGCACCCGCGCTACCAGCCCAGCGCGTCAACCCGCGCTACTACCGACCCGACGTAGCCGGCGCCGAACAGCTCGACGTGGACGAGCAGGTGGTACAGCTGCAGCGCCGGCCGGCGCTGCTGCCAGCCCGGCGCCAGCGGCCACGCATCGGTGTAGGCCTGCGTGAACGCCGCCGGCAGCCCGCCGAACAGATCGGCGAACGCGAGCTCGAGCTCCCGGTCGGCGCGGCACACCGCCGGGTCGATCAGCCACCGACCGTCGACCACGTTGCCGCTCCACAGGTCGCCGTGGACCAGGCTGGCCGGTGGGTTGGTGTCGAGGAGGTCGAGCAGCGGACCGTCGCAGGCGCGCTGCAGGCGGCGGGCGACCTCGGCCGGCAGCGCCCGCGCGCCGAGCCAAGGGCGGATGCGCTGCTCGGCGTAGAAGGCCGGCCAGTGCTCTGTCTGGTCGTTGGCCTGCGGCAGCGAGCCGATCAGGTTGTCCTGGTGCCAGCCGAAGGCGTCGCCGGTGTCGGCGTGGATGCGCGCTACGGCGCGTCCGAGCTCCGCCCAGTCAGCAGGGCCGGCGACGTGTTCGAGGACGAGCACGTCAGCATCGACGCCCAGCACCGCCGGGACCGGGCCGCCGGCGTCGCGCAGCGCGGCGAGGCCATCGGCCTCGACCTGGGCGGGGTAGGGGGTGCGCTTGACGACCACGTCCGTTCCGTCGGCCAGCGTGGCTCGCCACACGTCGCAGATCGAGCCCCCGCCGAGGACGGCGGAGTGCTCCACGGCGGGCAGGTTCCCGGGCAGGTTGGGGATCACGCCAGCTCGCCACGGAGGTGCTCGACGATCTGCTTGGCGGTGCGCCGGGTGAGCACGACGACCTCGTCGAAGACTCCCCGCCCGCCGTAGTAGGGGTCGGGAACCTCTGCGTCGGGCCGGTCGGCTTGCGGGTCGAACTCGCGGAACATGCGCACGTCGGCCCGGCCCAGCCCGTCGGCGTGACCGTGTCCTTCGGCGAGTCGAAGCACGTCGCGGTGGTTGGCGCGGTCCATGGTCAGCACGAGGTCGAACGCGTCGAGGTCGGCGGGCGTGACCTGCCGCGCCCGGCCACCCACCGCGAGGCCGGCCTCGGCAGCGGCGGCGACCATGCGCCGGTCAGGCGGGTCGCCGAGATGCCAGGAGCCGGTGCCGGCGCTGTCGACCTCGACGCGGTCGGTCAGCCCGGCCTCCTCGAGCGCCTCGCGCAAGGCGGCCTCAGCGGTCGGCGAGCGACAGATGTTGCCTGAGCAGACGGTAAGCACGCGCACGACGCAGGATCCTACCGTCCGCTACACCCCGCCCAAGCGGCGAGGGTGCGGCAACGGTGAGGCCGGCCTGCTCCTTGGCCGCCCCAAACCGGCGTCGAGCCCTTGCCCGGACCGCCGCGGTGTCCGCAGCCCGCATGCAGAGGTCCGCGGCCCTGGCCGCGAAGTCCATCGCGGCCAGGGTCGTCGCCGTCGCGTCAGTCGTCGTCGGCGACCCCGCCGGGGTCACAGGCGATGTTCTGGTCGTACGTGCTCGCCGGGGTACCGCCGGTCCCGGGTGGGCCGTCGGTCCCGGGCAGGTTCGCTCCCCAGTCGAGGCGGTCGTCGAAGTACGCCGCGCCGGCGTTGGCCTGCACCGAGCCGGGGATTTGGCGGCTGACGAACGCGATCTGGTCGAAGCCGCTGGTGCCCGGCGTGTGCAACTCGTCGAGCGAGCCACCCGCGCCGGCGATCAGCGCCATCGTGTGGATCGCCGCCTCCTGGGCGGGGCTGTGGGCCCGCAGGATGTTGTGGCCGCCGTAGTCCTGTGAGCAGTGGGTGTACAGGTTGAACGCCCCGCTCCAGTCCATCATGCGGTCACCGTCGTTGGGCCCGGTGGACGTCACCGATCCCTGCAAGACCTTGCGTCCCCAGCCGCCGTACTGCCACGCCACCCCTTGGTGGTGCTGGGGGCGCGCGACCATCGGCTCCGGCCCGTCGTCGGCCACGGTCCCGTCGTCGTCGAGCAGGCTGCTCAGGTCGGCGTTGGCCCGCAGGGCCTCGTACTCGACGTCGTCCACGTCGTCGGGGTGCCAGTAGGGGCGGCTGGCGCGGAACCACAGATCCGCGTCGAGCCGCACGTCGGGATCGGTCCACCCGGCGTCGAGATCGGTGCCGGGCTCGACCCGCGGGCGGTAGTCCAGCAGCGATTCGCCGCGGCCGCCGAAGATCATGTCGACGTGCTCGCGCTGGTCGTCACGGGCGTAGTCGGCCGGGTCGGTCGAGTCCACGCCGGCCTCGCCCTCGCCGCCGAGCAGCACGTTGTCCCCCCGGCCGCCGAACAGCGCGTCGGCACCGATGTCGCCCTGGAGGACGTCGTTGCCGCCCCCGCCGAACAGCACGGAGTCGCCGACCCCGCCGCGCAGCACGTCATCGCCACCGTGTTCGTAGTGTGAGTAGCGCAGCACCTCGAGGTCGGCCGCGTCGACGGTGAGGTCACCGGCGCCACCGTCAGAGCACGCCCCGTCACCGAAGAACACCGGGGTGTCGCCGGAGCGGTCCTCCTTGCAGTACAGGTCGACTCGGTGCCACAGATCGCCTTCTTCGAGACCGGTGAAGGACAGGAACGGCGGGCCGTTGCGGTCGTAGGCGACCGCTTCACTGTCGTCGTCGAGGTAGCGGGTGATGACCCGGCCGCGGTCACCGACGAGCACGTCGTGGCCGGGCCCGCCGTAGAGCTCGTCGTCGCCGAGCCCGCCGATCAGGTGGTCGCCCCACGACTCCCCGCGCGGGTGCACGTCCCCCTCGTCGGTGACGTCGTCGACCGGGCTGCCCCACAGCTCGTCGTCGCCGTCTTGGCCATGGAGCATGTCGTCGCCCGGGCCGCCGTCGAGGAAGTCGTCACCGAACGGGGCGGCAGCGAGCCGGTTGCCGTCGGAGTCGAGCCACTCACCGTCGAACGACGCGCCGACGTCGTGCTCGACGATGTCGCGCACGATCGTGCGGTCACCGTCGTAATCGGGGTCGTAGCGCTCGTCGTACCTGGCGTAGCTGCCGTCGGCGATCTCGCGGACCACGGCGGCGTTGTCGCCGAGCAACACGTCGTCGTTGCCGTCGCCGTAGATCGTGTTGTCGCCGGCGGGCAGTCCGGCGCGGCTGTTGCCGCCGATGAGATCATCCTGGCCGTCGTCACCGGCCTCGCCCTCTAAGTCGTCCACCGCGGTCGGGCCGGCCGACCCGGAGAACGGGTTGCGGTAGGCGTCGTCGTCGCGCTGGTCCGCGGGCCACCGGAACGACCCGAGGTCGTGGCCCCGCCGGTCGATCGTCGGCCGCTCACCGAGTAGATCGTCCACGGTGATCCCGGTCGCGGCGCCGTCGGGTGCGATCCCGAACTGACGGTCGCCCAGCAGCACGTCGTCGCCGCCGCCACCCTCGACGTAGTCGTCGCCGCCGCCGCCCGACGCCCAGTCGGCGCCGCCCTGGCCGAACAGCAGGCTGTTGCCCGGCCCAGCCGACAGCAGGTCATCGCCGCCGATGGATCCCTCCAGCGGGTCGTCGAGGTCGAGCAGGCTGATCCATCGCGGCACGTCGAACCCGACGAACCTGCCGCCGGTCGCGAGGTAGGTGTCGAAGTCCTCGGCTCCGACCGTGCCTTCGTCTTCGGGGTCGGCCCGCAGCACGCGGGCGTTGTCGCCGGCGAGCACGTTCTGGCCGTCCTGGCCCAGCAGCACGTTGGCGCCGCTGGGGAACCCCTCGGTGCCGAGGTCGGTGGCGCCGGTGTCGAGCGCACGAGCCGAGGCGTCCGCGGAGAACGAACCACCGCCGATCAGGTCGTCGTCGCCCGCTCCTCCCTCAAGCCAGTCGTTGCCGGGGCCACCCTCGGCGTAGTCGTCGCCTGGGCCGCCACGGATGTAGTCGTCACCGGGCCCGCCGTACAACCGGTTGTCGCCGTCGATGCCGATGATCACGTCATCGCCGCCGAGCGTCTCGTCGCCGTCGAGCACCTCCGACGCCCCCAGGGCCCCGGCCCCGTCGGCCTCGCCATCCACGGTGTAGCCGGGGTGCCGGTGCAGGTCGTAGGGCACGACCTCGCGGGCGCGCCCGCCGGTGATCGTGTCGAGGGCCCAGTCGCCTCCATCGGCGACCTGACGATCGAGCTCGACGTTGTCGCCGTAGGCCACGTCTTCGCCGGCGGCGCCGACGACGATGTTGCGTCCCGACGGAGCACCGGGGCCGTCGGGGTCGGCGGCATCGGGATGCGCCGACGAGTTACCGCCGATCAGATCATTGCCGGGCGAGGCCTGCGCATCGACGGTCGCCAACGCGCCACCGCGCTCGCTGAAGAGCCCACCGACGACCCCGAACAGACTCGTGGGCTGTGACTCGTCCGAACCGAGGGCGAACTCCTCCGTCTGGCCGTACAGACGGTCGTCGCCGGGGCCACCCTCGAGGTAGTCGTCGCCCTCGCCGCCTTCGAGCACGTCGTCGCCGGCTCCACCGAAGAGGTGGTCGTCCTGCGGGCTGCCCAGCAGGTGATCGTCACCGCCGACGTTGGGTGCGGCGAGCAGCGCGTCGTACCGCGCCGCTCCGCCGGGCCAGTGCGTCGCGCCCGCGGCGTCGCTCGGGTTGGGCTCATACGGTGCGGCAGCAGACCCCCGCGCGACGAGGTCCGCCCACGCCGGCGCGTCGAGCTCGTCGAACAGGCCACCGCCGAACAGCACGCCGTGCCATGCCGGCTGTCCGCCGTCCCACTGGGCGGTGTTCCCAGACGCCGGCCAGAACCACGCAAGGTCGCCGAACAGGTAGCTGGCGTTCTCGCCGGCCGACAGGGCGTCGTCGCCGAGGCCGCCGATGAGCACGTTCTCACCCTCGCCGCCGTCGAGGACGTCGTCGCCACCGAAGGCCGGTGCGGTCGAGGTGGCCTCCTCGAGCCAGTCGTCCTCGTCGCCGGGATCCCAGAAGTGCAGGCGGCCGTCGGCTGCGATCCGCGCGTTGTCGCCGATCAGCAGGTCGTCACCCGGGTTGCCGGAGATCTCGTCGTCGCCGCTGAGCGAGGACAGGTCGGTCTCCCACCAGTCGCGCGGCGCGGTGTCGCCCGGCGCGGCGTCGGTGTAGACATCGTCGGCCGTGCCCGACGACCCGCCGATGACGATGTCGTCGCCAGCGCCGCCGCGCAGGTCGTCGTCGCCCTGGTTGCCCTCGATGTAGTCGTCGCCGGGGCCGCCGTCGAGCAGGTCGTCGTCGGGGCCGCCGAACATCGCGTCGTCGCCGGAGTCGCCGAACATCGTGTTGGCCTGCGGGCCGCCAAACAAGACGGTGTCGCCGGGACCGCCGCGCACCAGGTTGGCGCCCGGGCCGGCGTCGACGAAGTCGTCCCCGAAGCCGCCGTCGATGTGGTCGGCGGCGGGCCCGCCGAAGATCGCGTCGCGGCCCTCGCCGCCGAGGGCGCAGTTCGCCCGCTGGTCCTCATCGTCACCGAGGGCACCGTCGTCGTAGGCGATCGACGGCACCGCCAGGCGGCCGGCTTCGGCCTCCTCGGCGCCGTCGAGGTACACCAGACCCTCGCGCACGTCGGCGTTGCCGATGACGCCGTCGAAGTCCACGACCTCGCCGGCGACCTCGGCGACGACCTTGCCGGCCTCGACCGGGAAGCCGTCGATGCGCCCGTGGGCGGTGGCCTGCCCGTCCCCTTCGATGTCGACCAGACCGTCGGCGAGGACGCGCGTGTTGCGTTCGCACGCGGTCAGGGCACCCGGTTGGAAGGTGAACTCGCCGTCGTCGGTCTCGGCGTACAGTTCGGTGACGGTCGCCTCGAACGGGTTGAGTCCGCCGGAGTCGGTGGGGCCCCCGCTGCTCGGGCCGACGCCGGTGGAGGCCGCGGCCCAGTCGCCGATGTCGAGGGGATCGTCGGCACCCTCGATCGTGACGCGGGTGAAGGCGTCGTCGTCGTCCACTCCATCGCGCAGGTAGATCCCGGGGTCGCCGGATGGCGGGCCGCCGTCGGCGACGTGCAGCTCACCGCTGTCGCCGCCTTCGAGCACGTCGGAGCCGACGCCGCCGATGAGCAGGTTGCGCCCGTCACGGCCGCGCAGGTAGTTCTCGCCCCCGCCGCCGGTCAGCCAGTCGTTGCCCGACCCGCCCAGCAGGCGGTCGTCGCCGGCGCCGCCGTGCAGTTCGTTGTTGCCGCGGCCGGCCTGCAAGACGTTGTTGCCGTCGGGCACGCAGGCGATGTCGTCGCCGCGCCCGGCGTCGAGGTCGTCGTCGCCGAAGCCGCCCACGACCACGTCGTCGCCGCGGTGCGCCTTGACGTTGTTGGCGCCAGGATCGGTCGTCTCAGGGATCCGCTCCGCCGCACGGCACAGGTCGCCGGCGAGGTCGCGGTCGAGCGTTTCTCCGCCGTCAATGAGTTCATCGACGGCCCAGCTGCGTGCGGCCACGGCGGTGGCCACCAGCGCGGCGCCGGCGGTGCTTCCGGGCCGCAGCAGTTCCTCGATGTCCTCGTCGTCATGCACGCCGGTGGGCCAGCCGCCGGCGAGGACGTAGTCGGTGCTCGGCCCGCCGGTGATGGAGTCCGCGCCAGGACCACCGACCAGGAGATTGCCGGTGTCGGTGAGCTCGTCGCGCCCGACGGGCTGGGTCCCGGGACGCAGGCCTGGGCCCCCCTCGATCCGGTTGGCGCCGGCGCCGCCCACGATGACGTCGCTGCCGGGCCCGCCCGACAGCTGGTCGTTGCCGGGACCGCCGATGAGGACGTTGTCGCCGCGGACGCCTTCGATGTTGTTGTTGCCGGCCCGCCCCAAGATGATGTCCGGTTCGCGACCGCCCTGCAGAGTGTCATTGCCGCTGCTGCCGATCAGCACGTTGCCGCCGTCGCCGCCGGCGAAGCGGTTGCGGTCGTCGGCGTCGCCAGCGGCGGTCTGCAGCCACGCGGGGATGGTGAAGATGAACTCGTCGGGCTCGTCCTCCTCGTCATCGTCGACGGCGTCCTCGTCGTCGTAGGACATCGGGTCGGGGACCTCGAGCTCACGCCCGGGCTCGAGCAGGATCGTGTCGTTGCCCCCGCCGGTGTCGGCGTGGATGACGTGACCCTCCGGCACGGCGTACAGCAAGTTCTCGCCGAAGCCCTCGATCTCGATCAGCGTGACGCGGTCGGGGCCCTCGCGGATGTCGTCGGTGTTCTCCACCCCTAACGACGCGAGGTCGTCGATGAGGTCGTCGCGTTCGGGCAGCGTGGCACCGTCGGGGATCTCGTAGGCCTCGTGCAGCAGGTTCGGGCTCACGGGCACGCCGTCGCGCTCGGAGCGCTGCCGCACGACGAACTGCTCGTCGACGTCGTCGGTGAAGATCCCGCGTTGGTCCGCGTCGCTTCCGACGTGCAGCTTGAACGCACCGACCCAGCCACCGGGCTGATCGGGAAGCCAGCCGGGGTTGCCTGGCACATCGTCAACCACTCGACCGAACACCGGCTCGGGCGGATCACAGGAGATCTCGAACAAGTCGATCGGCGGGTCGAGCTCCCAGATCGTGAAGGACAGCTTGATCTTCTTGATGACGATGTTGATCTCGAGGAACAGGTTCAGCGCGAACCCGAGCGTGCCGGTGATGATGAACAAACAGATCGGGTCATCGCGGAACGCGTGGATGTCCTCGATGCGGATCTTGCCGTCGCCGCGGCGGTCGTTGAGGTCGAACGCGATCGTGAAGATGACCTCGCCCTCGATGCCCGCGCGGATGATCTTGACCGAGATCGCCGCCTCGAGGCTGATCTTGGCCACGAGCTTGATCTCGTCGACGTCGTTGCCCTCCGCGTCGAGATCGTCGAGGTACAGCCCGTCGACGAACGGCGAGATGAACGAGTCCTCACCACGGGCGACGCGGGAGAAGCCGTAGGTGTCGAAGCCCATCGCGAAGCGACCCTCGAGAGTCAGCGACCCGCCGATGCCGACATCGAAGAGCACCGGCCCGGCGGCGAACGGCCCGAAGGTCCACGACACCGACACCGAGGCCTTCAGCGTCCCGCCGTCGAAGCGCACCAGCGTCGCGTCGCGCCCGAGCAGCATTCCGAAGATCTCGTCGGGATCCTCGAGGATTGGGAAACCCAGCGACGGGCCGGTCCACTCGAGCTTCGGCTTGACCTTTGGATTCTTCGCGTTGTCCTTGACCTTCTCCTGGACGGTCTTGTCGGCTTCCTTCTTCTCGGGTTTCTTGTCGCTGACCTTGGTCGTCGGGTTCAGCGACTCGTACCAGAGGTCGTCCTCCTCGGGCTCCTCGGCGGGGTCGAACTCGAAGAACATCCCGCCGCCGAGCAGGAACTCGTCGTTGTCCGGGCTCGGCAGGCCGGACCAGTTGACGCTCACGTCGTAGGAGCTGTCGGTGCTGCCGGTGCTGCCGAACTGGGCGTGCTGGTAGCTGATGGCGCTGTACTCGTAGTCGGGGTCGAGTGGGGTGATGCCGTCCTCGAGCTCGGTCAGCGTCGTGGCGACCGCGTTGGCCAGCTGCACAGCCTCGACGAGGCGGATGAGCAGGGTGAGGTCGTTGCTCGTGACGGTGTTGAGCAGCGACAGCATCGTCACCTCGTCGCCGCCGGTGGCCTCGGAGATGTCGGAGATCACCGGGATCGGCGTGGTGACGATGTCGAGGATCGGCGCGAACGGGTCCGTGAAGCCCTTGATCGTCTGCGCCACCGGGCCGAGGACATCGGTCATGAACGGGCCGGCGTCGAGTGCGAGCGCCTGGTAGTAGTACAGCTCGCCGTCGAAGTCCTCGTCGACGGTGCTGGTGAAGGCGTGGAAGGTGCCCAGCAGCGACGGCAGCGCGCCGTCCCCGTTCTGCACCGCGTCGTGGAGCGGGCCGCGGTTGGTCTCGAAGAACAGGTTGACCCGGGCGCGGTGGTCCACGTCGACGGAGGCGCGGCGCCGATCGAGAAGGTCGCCGAAGTCGAGCACACCATCGGCCAGCGTCACGCTGACACCGGTCTCGGCGACCGAGCGGGCGGTGTCCTCGGTGTTGCCGTTGCCGTCATACACGAGGCCAGGGAGGATCCCGATGAGCGCGTCGGCACAGCGCTCGTCTACCGCGGGGAAGCCGATGTCGGCGGCGTGCGCCTGAGCAGCTCCGTCGAGGTCACACGCGGGCCCGCCGGACGCGCCGACGATCTGGGCGAAGGCCCCGAGGTCGAACGTGGCAGCGTCGCCCTCGTCGAGGGCGGCGAGGTAGGGCCCGTGCTGCTTGGAGATGCCGAACGCGAAGCTTGCTTCCCAGCGGTACTCCGCCTGGACGGCGTCACGGTTGTGCTCGGGGATCGGCGGGGCGACGGGCAGACCGGCCACGCCGGCGACGAACGGCACGAGCGCGCCGGTCTCGCAGGCGTCTTCCTCGCAGCCCATGCGCTCCTCTTCTTCGTCGAACCCGCCCACGGCGACGTCGAGCTCGATGCGGATGTCGGACACCAGCGCGGGCGCGTCGCAGGGGTCGCTGGCGCACTCGACGGCGACGTCGACGGCGATGCCGGGAGCCACCGTGCGGCCGTCGGCGAGCTCGACCGCGAACTCGTTGTCGAAGATCGCGTCCAGCTCGTCGGTGAGGAAGTCCTCGATGAACGTGTGCAGGTCGCCGTCGTCGTCGTAGCCCCAGTCGTCCTCGACGGCGTCGTCGAGGTCCTCGCCGACCTCGTCGATCGCGGCGTAGATGCCGGCGAACACCTCGTCGGCGCCCGATCCGGCGTCGAGGTTCTCGCCGATCAACGGGATCTGGGTCTGGGTCAGCGCACCGTCGAACGCGTCGGCGAGCATCTGCTCGATGTAGCGCACCGCGGTGGTGGTCTGGACATAGTCGAGCGGGCGCAGGTCGAGCCCGTCGATGGCGGGATCCGGCAGCACCGCAAACGGGAGGTCGTCCTCGAAGCGCGAGCCTGATCCGCTGCCCTCGGCCCGGCGCAGGTCATCTCCTGCCCCGCCTGGCAGGGCGAACTCGAGCACGCCGAGGGCGTGGAGCACGTCGTCGCCCTCCTCGCCGTCCTCTCCGCGCAGCGACATCGCCAGGCACGCCGCGGCGTCGTCGCACTGCCCGGGGAGGGTGTCACCTGCGATCAGTCGACCGACCACGCCGCCGGCGAACGCCAGCGGGCGGCTCGCGCCGGCATCGGGGTGGGCAACCTCGATGTCGACGTTCAGGCCGTAGCGCCCGATGCCGGGCACGTCGATCTCGTAGCGCTCGACGTCCTCGTCGTCGAACGCCGGGCCGGTGACAGCCTCCAGCGGCTCAGCGCAGGTGAGCTCGGTCTCTTCGACTTCGCTGACCTCGCACGTCGCCAGCAGGTCGCCGTCGTCGAACAGCTGGATGACATGGCCGGGTTCGACGGGGGCGATGCCGTCGTCGTCGAGGAAGTTGACGTCGTCGCTGTCGTCCACGAGCACCGTGTCCGAGCCGTCGCTGTCGCCGACGGTGCCCTCGCGGATCTCGTCGTCGTCGGCGTCGACGACGACGTAGTCGAGGCCCTCTTCGAACGTCGGGGCGGCGCCACCGGCGAGCGGCTCGTGGCAATCGACGGTCTCGCCGTCGACGCCGTCCTCGGCGATCGTGCAGCTCGCGTAGAGGTCGTCCTCGTCGTCGTAGACGCGCAGCTCCTCGCCAGCGACGACGCCGCGCTCGTCGAACGCCCCGTCGGGGTCATACAGCGTCGTGGTGGGGTCGATGTCCTCGGGCGCGTCGCCGTCGTCGTAGTCGCCGACCTCGCCGCCCGCGATCGCGTCGCCCACGCCGGCGACAAGGCTTTGCCCACCGATGGTGAGCTCGGTTTCGAGCTCGTCCTCGCCCGCCGACAGCGACAACGCGACCCCACTGTCGTGGATGATGGCGAAGTCGTCGGCGTCACGGCCATCAGCGAGGGGCACGCCGATCGCCAGGGTCGTCGTCGCTTCCCAGTCGACGTCCACCGAGCCCTCGGAGGGCTCGTCGACGTTCTCGACCACCGCTCCGTGCTCTTCGGTGCGCGCTCGGATCGGCGCCGTGACGGTGCGTTCGTCGTCGACGATCTCGACCTCGAGGACGAGGTGGGGCGCGTCGGCGCTGGTGCCGTCGGCGAACTCCCGGTCGAAATCGGCCACGCGTGCGTCGATGCTGACGTCCCGGCTGCCGTCGCCGTCGAACGCGAGCAGCTCGTCGAGGGCGCCGTCGAGCGCGTCGAGGTAGTGCGCGAGGCTCGGGGGGGCGCTGTCGCCTTCCCGCTCGACGACGCTCCCGCCGGTCACGTCGGAGTCGAACTCCCAGCCGCTGTCGTCGGATTGCACGGCGTCGCCGAACGCCTCGAGGGCGTCGTAGAGCTCGGCGAGGGGCAGCAGGTCGAGCGGGCGGAGGTCGAGGCCCGGCACGGGGGCGACGAGGGCGTCGTTCTCGCTCGCTGATAGCACGCCCGCGCCGCCGCGCAACGCCTCGGACGCCACGCGGCGCAGCGCCATGAGGTCACCGGCGACGAGGAACTCGTCCCCGGCCTCCCACACCGCAATCTCGTCGCCGTCCTCGAGCTCGCCGGGGTCGCGCTCGTCGAGGGGCTCGTTGCAGATCAGCGTGTCCGCACCGACGGTGAACCCGCGACAGGAAGCACCCTTGGTGACGTTGGTCAACGTCGCGTCGATCTCGGCACCTGCGTCGACGCCGAACGCATCGGGCAGGTCGACATCGGTGGTCAGCGTCGTGCCCTCGTCAGCGCCCCCGCCGGTAGCCACCCCGCGGACCTCCGGAGCGACGTCGAAGGGCCGGACCTCCTCGGTGTAGGCGTCAAACGGACCACCGAACGTGTAGCGCAGCGGCACCTCCACCCACAGGGCGTCTCCGGGACCGACCTGTGCGTCGGCGGTCCAGGAGGCGGTGAAGCCACCGTCGACGTTCAGGTCGTCGGCGACGTCGGCGGTGCCGACCTGGTCGCTGACGGTCACGTCGGCGCTGGCCGCCAGGTCGATGGTCGCGTCGAAGCCGCGCACGGGAGCGAACGCGTTTGGCTCGCCGTTGTCCGCGTCGGCGTAGGGGTCGAGGTAACCGATGAGGTCGGCGACACGCACCCAGCCGTGCTCGACCGGAGTGGGGGCCTCGTAGTCGCCCGGCTCGGGCGCCCCGTCGATGGTGTTGACAGGGTCGATGCCGACGGTCAGCGCGGTGTCGTTGCCCGCGCCGAGGTCGAAAGCGAGGTCGCCATCGACGGGCAGGTACCCGACGGTGCCCAGCAAGTCTGCGCCGGCGTCGATGGTGACGTCGGTGACGTCGATGAGGTCGTCCGCACCGTCGGTGAGCAGGAACCGTCCGCGGATCTGCTGGACGGTGTCGAGGTCGCGGGGCTGGCCCTCGTCCTCGTCCGCCGCTCCGGGTCGAGGCAGGTCAGGATCGAGGACGATGCCGCCGCTGGCGGTCACTTCGGCATCGACCTCGACGGCCGGCATGCCGGCTTCGGGGTCAGGGCGCACGAGCGACAGTCGCGCGCCCTGCCGGAAGGTGTCGTCGATCCGCCAGTCGACGTCGACGTCGCCGTTGACGGTGTTGTCGAGTCCGAAGGTGACCACGTCGATGGGCAGTTCGCGGTCGTCGCCGATGCCGTCGATGCCGTCGACTTCGATGAGGTCGAGGACGCCGCCGCCGAAGCCCTCGGCCTCGAGCTCCTCGGCGAGACCCTGGAGGCTGTCGAAGCGGGGCACTGCCGATCGCTCGGGGCCCAGGTCGCCACCGTCGCCGGTGACCTCCCAGGTCACCCGCAGGTCACCGATGCGGTCGGTGGGCACCTCGATGTTCGCCTCGGGAGCGATGCCGACGGTCAGGTCCTGGTCATCGGGTGTACCGAGGTCCTCGTCGCTCGTTGACCCGCCGAGCGTCCACTCGACGCTGCCTTCTGCCACCTCGACGTTGGCGAACGCCTGGCAGTAGGCCGTCTGACCTTCGCGGGCGATGCCCTCCGGCGGGGACGCGTTGGTGGAGCCACACGCGATCAGCGCCTCGGACCGTTCGCGCACGAAGTCGACCAGCGGCTCCGCCGGGTCGACGACCTCAGCCAGCGAGTGGTCGATCAGGGGCAGGTCCACGTCACCGGCGGCCGAGCCGGCGCGAATGGCCAGCGCCATCTCGCCCAGGCCGATCAGCACGTCCTCGACGGTGAGGTCGTCGAACGGCGCGAAGCGCGCGCCGACAGCAAGGTCGACGTCGGGGTAGTAGTCATCGCGCTGGGCCGGGAAGCTGCCCTCGACCGCGCCGCCCGAGCCGACGGTCAGGCGCTCGTCGTCGGGCCCGAAGTCGCCGCCTCCTGCGAACAGCTCGTCTTGGGTCAGCTCGAGACCGAGGTCGATGGTGCTGGCGTCGTCGAGGGAGATGACCAGCAAGTCGGCGGGGTTGGTCTCGACCAGCTCGCGGCGCACGATCGTGCCGGTGCCCGACGAGTCGGGATCGACGAGGTCGACGTCGATCGACAGGTCGATGTCGTCGCCGGTGGCGGTCGCGTCGGCATCGAGCAGGCCGTAGCGGGCAGTGAAGTCGGCGATCGCGCTGTCGGCGTGGTCGGTGGCGACATCGATGGTCAGCTCGGCGCCGGCGGGATCGCGCACCTCGAAGGTGTGGACGGGCTCGCCGGAACTGTCGTCAACCCGCAGGGCCAACGCCAACTCGATCGATGCGGTCGTCTCCACTGACGTCAGCCGCCCGTGGCGGAGGAACAGGCTGGGCAGACCGCCCTCGAGCTCGGGATCGTCTTGCTCGTCGGGGTCGTCGTAGAACAGCGGAACGTCGATGGTGCGGGTGTACTCCAGCTCCAAGTCGAAGATCAGGTCGGCGTCCTCATCGGACGCCCCCTCCTCGGCCTCGAGCACGAAGCGGTCGATAGCGACTTCGTCGCTGGGCGCGTCCGATGCGGTGAGCGAGCCGAAGTAGTCGCCCACGTCGTCGGAGGTGTCCCCGTCACCCAGGACGGCCGAGATGAGCCCACCGTCGAGGCCCGCCAAGGACCCGGGCGAAGCCGCGGTCAGCGGGATCGCCTCACCCAGTGGGCCGAGCTCGCCGGCGCGGTCGATCACCCGCGCCAGCGACTCCATCCCCTCGGCGAGGGCCTCGAGTCGTAGGTCAGGGTCCTGCGCCTGTGCCGGCAAGACCGGCAGAAGCGACAGCGCGAGAGCCAGCACGAGCGTCGATGCGACGAGCCTGATGGTCTCGCGCCGTTCGGCGATTGCCGCGGTCATCTTCGTGGCTCCCCCGCCACCAACCACGATGGCGCGTCGTCTCGTGCCCCGTCCCCGTCAGCTGCCGTCAGGCATCCGCGAGCATGTTGCTGAGCTCGGCGTGGCGCTCACGCCACACCGAGAGTTGGTCGGCGTAGTCCTCAAGGTCGCGTTGAACCGCTCGGTCGTCGCGCTCGCGGGCGCCCTCGACTGCGTCGGCGAGGGTGGAGATCTGCGCGGCGAAGTTGGCGAGGAGCCCGTCGAGGTCGTCAGCGAGCTCGGCGGGGGGCTGCAAGGATTCGAAGTCGTCACGGGCGGCCTCGGTGACCGCTTGCAGATCGGCGTAGACCTCGTGGGCGCCGACCGGGTCCTCGGCGACCGCTGCGGCGCCGCCGGCCTGAAGCTCCTCGAGCGCTTCGGCGTAGCGATCGGCCGCTGCGCGATACTCAGCGGCGAAGGCCTCGGGGGATCCGTCGCTGCCGGCGTCGGATGCGTCGCCAGCAGCGTCACCGGCGTCGCCGCTGTCTCCCGCTTCCTGCTCGGCTAGGTCGTCCTCCGACCCGGTGCACGCGGCGACCCCACTCGCCGCGAGCAACACCAACAGCGCCCCCAGCGCCAGTCTCCCAAGCCCACCTGAGCTTCTGGGCATCCCCTGCGCCTCCCCCGCACCGCACGACAAAGACTCCACCTTGCGAAGGGTTTGTCGCGGTGAGTGCCTTCTCGGACGAGACGCCGGGCTTGCCCGCATGTGTTCGATAGCGCCCCGTTCGGCGCCGCCCCGACGCCGCACGGACAGAAGGCCACCGCCGATCACCGCGTGTCAAGAAGTTCCTTCAATCGGCGGCTCTCGTCGACGCCAGCCGCGTGCCACGGGCTCACCGCGCACCGATAACGAGAAAACCGCGCCATGGAAGGCCTTGTTGTGGGATGGCCGCGCAGACGATGTGGTGGCGGATACATGGTCGGGCTGGTGTTCCTGTGATCACGCCGCGCATCCTCGGTGTGCGCTTGATGCACGGCTGCTCCCGGCAACTGGCGCGTACTTTGTGCGCCGGGTCGGCGGTCCTGGTGCGCGCGGTGGGCGGCCGAGGCGGGCCCGGTGGGCGGTCAGGGCGCACCGGGTGGGCGACCGTACGCGCACCGGGTAGGCGGCCGTAGGCGCACCGGGTAGGCGGCCCCACGCGCACCGGGTAGGCGGCCGTACGGCCCTGGACGCTCCGGTCGCAGTTCCTCGCTCGGTACTCGATCCCGCGGCCCGGGTACGCATGCGCAAGCACACCCACCGCCAGCTACGAGGAGCTCGCACGGATGAACGTCACGCCCGGGCAATCCGCACCCCCGATCGCGCTCGCAGACCAGGACGGGCGCCCGTGGCGCCTGGAGGACCACTTGGGCGCCCCCGTCGTCCTGTACTTCTATCCCGCCGACGACACCACGGGCTGCACCAACCAGGCCTGCAACATCCGGGACAACTGGTCGGCGTTCGCTGACGCTGGAGTGGAGGTGGCGGGCGTCTCGCCCGACGACGTCGCCAGCCACGAGCAGTTCGCGGCCAAGCACCAGCTGCCACACACGTTGCTTGCCGACCCCGAGCGCGAAGCGATCCAGCTGTACGGCGCATGGGGCGAGAAGCAGCGCGACGGGGTGACCTACGAGGGGGTCATCCGCTCGTCCGTGGTGGTCGACGCCGATGGCCGGATCGCCGCGGTGTTCGACAACATCAAGCCCGAGGAGCAGGCCGAGCGATCGCTCGCGGTGGTGCGAGATCTGCTGGAAGGCTGACGCCGGCGTGGCGCGCCGGGTGTCTTCCCGCGAGGCCGTTGGCTAGTAGGCCCGTTCGGCCGCTCTGCCCCACGGGAACCCGCGAGCCCCGATGACCCGGGGCGCAAACCTGATCATTTCGCTCGCGACTGGTACATCTGCACGAACGCTCGTGCAGATGTACCAGCCGCATCCGCTTTGCCCCTTTCGCGTGACGGTTTCGTGCGTCTTCACCCACGGAGCAGGCGCGAGCGGACCGCCTCACTACGGGCAAAGTCGGTCAAAAAACCCCGCGGCGCGCCTTGCGGTCAGCGCGTCGCCAGGCGAAGACCGCTCGAATTGCCGCAGAGAGCGCGCCGGTCAGCGCCGGTCAGCG
>SLAO01000174.1 GCA_007126835.1 Nitriliruptorales bacterium
GACGCGCTCGAGGTCGTCGCACGGTCCGGCCACGCCGTCACGACCCCCGATGACCTGTACGCCGAGGCGTAAACAGGACTCGCGCTGGACTACGTGCCCGGGATCGGCACGAGCGTCAGCCCGTAGACAGCGACGATCGCCATCCCGATCGCCCCGACGAACACCGCGGGCCAGACCTTGGCGGGGCTCGCGGGAGGCGCCGCGGTGCCGCCGCCGAGGCGCTTGATGACGACCTCGAGGCTGAACAGGGTGGCGGTGGCGGTCGCCGAGACCATGCAGAACGGGCAGATCGCGCCGATGGGACCGAGCTGGAGGTACACGAGCCCGACCGAGGACAGCAGCCCGATCACGGTGACCGGCAGCATGACCTGCTCCAGCCGGGGGTCTTTGGTAGTCAGCCACAGGGCGCCCAGCGTCATCATCGCCACGTAGTAGCCGGCGCCGACCAGCGCGAGCGGGATGGGGCCGATGTACGCCCAGCTGCTGGTCACGACCTCCATGCTTCCTTGCGGCTGGACCCCGTCGGGCAGCGGCAACGCCCACAGGTGCACCGTCGTCAGGAAGAAGGCCGCGCTCCAGCCGACCACTGCCACGGCGAGGAAGGCACCGATCAGGCGGTTGACCGGGCGGGGCGGTGATCCCTGCAGCGCCTGGGTCAGGGGTTCGGTCGTCGTAGCCATGGGGCGGGCCTCCTGGTCGGTTGCGTCCTGTACGGGACGGAACAACCGATACCCCCGGGGGTATATTCCAGGCGGAGATGGGATGGGCGGAAATTCTTTACGGCACTGCTACGGCACTGCGCCCAGGCGGTGGGCTACACGCCGGCGTAGCTGTGCAGGCCCACCACGAAGAGGTTCACGGCGTAGTACGTGACCATCAGCGCCACGAACGCGAGCACGCCGATCCACGCCGCCCGGCGCCCACGCCACCCGTGGGTGGCCCGCGCGTGCAGGTAGCCCGCGTACAGCACCCAGGTGAAGAACGACCCGGTCTCCTTGGGGTCCCAGCCCCAGAACCGGCCCCAGGCCTCCTCCGCCCAGATCGCGCCTGCGATGACCGCGAACGTCCAGATGGGGAACCCGAACGCGACGGTGCGGTACGCCACGGTGTCCAGCGTTGCGGCGGGGGGCAGGTGCGGCACGGCGTACCAGGTCAGGATCCCGACGAGCGCCGCGACCGACGCAGCGAGCAGCGCGGCCACCGGGGCACGCCACACGACCAGCACGAACGCGAGGACGACTGCGAAGGGCACCAGGGGGAACAGCACCGGGCTCAGGACCTGCCGCTGTGCCAGGGGTGACGCGTACCGGGCCTCGTCGGCGTCCCCGTCCAACCGGTCGTCGGGTTGCCCGTCGGCCTCGGAGGTCACCGAGGCCGCGCCCACCGTCGACCCCCCGTACACCGAGCCCGAGCGGGCAGCCACGCGACGCTCGGCGGTATCCTTGACCAGGTACAGCGCCGTCGCGGCGAAGGCGACCATGAAGATCGACGACGCGACCATCGCTGCCGTGACGTGGATCTGGATCCAGTAGCTCTGCAGCGACGGGACCACCGGGCCGGGGTCGGTGTAGAGCATCAGCCCGATCGCCATCGTCACGATCGACAAGGCCAGGACGAAGCCCATCAGGTGGCCGAGCCCGAGCCGGCGTTGCAAGACGACCAACCCGACGAGCACCGCCAGCAGCGCCAGCGCCGAGGAGTACTCGTACATGTTGGCCCACGGCACCCGGTCGGCGGCCACGCCACGCAACACGATGCTGGCCAGATGCACCGCCGCCCCCGCCAGCGCCAACGCCGTCGCCGCCTGGCCGATCCGCCGGCCCACCGTCGTGGACACGCTGGACCCGTCCGCCGCGACCCTCGTGTAGGCCATCCGGAAGAAGTAGCCCACCATCGACACGAGGTAGGCCACCAGTGCGGTGTTGAACAGGGTGTGCGACAACGACCCGAGCTGTGCGTCGTAGAACTCTGCCATCAGCGTGTCGGCTCCTCGGCTTCGGAACGGACGTCCCCGGGTTCCACCGTTGCCTCCCCGGGCTCCACTGGCCGCTGCTCGGCGCCCAAGGCCTGCGCGACATCGTCCGCGAGCGCTGCGTACTCGTCGTCGAACGCGTCCTTGCGGTGCAGCGCCACCCCGGCGAGGACGACCCTGGAGCCCTCGGGCGTGGGCCGCGCCTCGGCCCAGACTCGGCGCCGGTAAGCGTAGAGCGAGGGTATCAGCCCCGCGAGCACGAGCACCCCGGAGGCCAGCAGAATCGAGCGGCCGGGCTGGTGGCCGACCTGGAACCCCGACCACATCGTCAACTCGGAAAACCCGACCTCGATCGCGCCGTCGAGGATCTCGGCGGTCTCGCCCTCGCCGAGCTCGACGGCATCGACGCGCTCGCCGCCTTCCCGGTCGAACTCGCTGGAGGGCACCGGTCGCTCCAAGCCGAGATCACCGACCCACAGGTTGGCGAACAGCCGGGGTTCGTCGGGGGCCGGCCCGCGGTTGATCACCTCGCCGTCCTCGACCGCGAACGACGGCACGAGCAGCACCTCGAGGGCGATCTGCGGATCCGCCACCGAGACCTTGGCCACACCCGACCACGTGTCCGCGTCGGCCTGCGACAAGGTGAGCTGGTCCTCGTAGAGCATGGTGTCGCCGCTGGACACGGTGAGCAGGGGGGCCATCCCGAAGCGCATCTGGTAGACGTTCATGCCGGCGTGCTCGAGGCGGTGGTTGACCTCTACCTCCTCGGTGCGCAGTTCCTGGCCGTCCTCAAGCACCGTGACGGTGGAGACGAACCGCTCGGGCGTCCCGTCGGGGAACCAGCCGACGTCGAAGTCGTCGAGCCGCACGGAGAAGCCGCGGTGGGCGTCCAGACCGAACAGCGGGCCCGGTTCGGCGAGGTCGTAGCTGATGCGCGTGTCGGTGAACGTCTGTCCCTCAGCGACGTTGACCTGGCCGATGAACCCGAAGGACTGGGCCACGAGGATGCCGACCAGCAGCACGTAGAAGGCCGAGTGGAAGACGAGGCTGCCGCCTTCCCGGGCGTGGCCCCGCTCGGCGGCGATCTGGGCGTCGCCCGACTCGGTCGCGTCGGCCGACACGGCGCGCCGGCGAAACCGCCGCCGGCGGAGCACCTCGTCGACGGCCGCCAGGGCCGCCTCGGGATCGCGGGTGCTGTGGTAGGCCACCGCGTTGGAGAGCTCGTCGAGCCTCCGCCCCTTGACCGGCTGGCGCCGGACGCTGCGCACGAACGCCCGCCAGCGCGGCAGCAGGCACCCGGTCAGGCTGACGAACAGCAGCACGACCACGGTCATAAACCACCATGACCCGTAGACGTCGAAGAGGCTCAGCGCGTCGAACGCGGCCGCGACCTCGGGGCCCGGCCCTTCGATGCCGGCCCGCCACGACTCGACGGTCGTGGGGATCACCGGCTCCTGCGGGATGAAGGTCGCCACGACCGAGGCCGCGGCCAGGCCGAACAGCAGCCACAGCGCGGTCGACATCCTGCGCAGCCGGCGCCACAGCCACTGGGCGGTCTCGATCGGTCCCAGGATCTGGGGCAGCCGGGGGCCGGGGCCGGGCTGGCCAGCCGGCGGGGCGCTGTCACGCTCGATCGTCTCGGTCACAGGATCGTCTCGAAGCTGCCGATCAGCGGGCGCAGCGCGTTGATGAACTGCGCCCAAAGCCCCGTGGCGATCGCCAGGCCCACCGCGACCAGGAACAGCCCGCCGATCACCTGCAGGTTCCGGGCGTTGCGTTGCAGGAACGACAGCGCGCCGCCGGCGCGGTGGAAGCCCAACCCGAGGGCGATGAACGGCAGCCCGAGCCCCATGGCGTACACGAACGCGAGCAGCCCCCCGCGGGCGACGTTGCCGCCCGACTGCGTCGCGGTCATGGCGAAGATCGCCGACAGGGCCGGGCCGATGCACGGCGTCCAGCCGACCCCGAAGACGAACCCCAGCGGCATCGCCCCGAGCACGCCCTTGTCCACCGCCTGGTGGGACACCCGCGCTTCTCGCCGGAGCAGGTCGAACGGCAACAGCCCCGTGAACGCCAGGCCGAAGAAGGCCACGACGAGCCCGAGCACCACCTGCCAGCGCCAGTCCATGAACAGCACGCTGACGGCGCCGCCGAGCAGCCCGATCAGCGTGAACGGGATCGCGAAGCCGAACGTGAACAGCAAGCCGCCCGACAGCACGCGCAACCGGCCGCCGCGCTCCCCGCCCGACAGCTCGGCGCCCGACAGACCGGTCATGTACGACAGGTAACCCGGCACCAGCGGCACCACGCACGGCGACGCGAACGACACGATGCCCGCGGCGAACGCGACCAGCATGCCGAGCAGCACGTTGGCGTTGACGACCATCTCGCAGATCGGCCCGGTGCAGGTCACCGCAGCCAGTGTGACCAGCCCGGTCATCCGCTCCCCGCCTCGGTGTCTGGTTCGTCTGCGGCGGCCTCGTCGAGCAGCCGGTCGATGCGGCTGGCGAGTTGGGTGTCGGTGACCCGACCGAACAGCCGTGCAGCCACGCGGTGCTCGTCGTCGAGGATGATCGTCGTCGGCAGCGCGCTCGCGCCGATCCCGCCGAACGACGCCGCGATCGAGGAGTCCTCGTCGTACAGCGACGGGTACGGCTTGCCGAAGTCGCGCTCGAAGGACTGGGCGTTGGTGCGCGAGTCCCGCACGTTGACCCCGAGCAGGTGGACCCCCCGGTCGGCGTAGCGTTCATGGGTGGCGATGAGGTCGGGCGCCTCGGCGGCGCACGGGCCGCACCACGACGCCCAGAAGTTGAGCACCACCGGACCGTCGAGGGCGTCCACGGACACCTCGTCGCCGTCGAGGGTCTCCCCGGACACCGTGGGAGCCGGCTCCCGGTCGTCGACGTCGAGGTCGACCGTGCCTGAACCGCTGACGAAGCCCGCGCCGGTCTCGGTCGACGACCCACCTTGGCAGGCCGCGAGGAGCACGCCGGCGGCCAAAGTGGCGGCGAGTAGCAGGGCGCGACGCATCGTGGACCTACTGTAGGTCGGACAGCGGTCGGCATCTTCCCCCGGCGGTGAACGTCACACGCCGGCGGGGACCTTCTCCGGCGCAGCCTCCTCGCCGAGGTCTTCCTCGAGCTCTCGGCGCTCCTGGCGCTCATCCCAGCCCAGCAACGCCAGGTGCAGGGCGAACCCGCCACCAGACAGGATGATGAACACGAGGCTGGGGAACAGCGGGAAGCCCTCGTCGAAGAACCCGAACGCCAGGTAGGTGTTGTCGGGATCCTCGACCTCGCCGAGGGCGTCGGCCTCGACGTACTCAACGGCCATCATGGGCCGACCGTCGTCGCTCTCGGCGAACAGGATCGGCGTCTCGTCGACGTTTGGCACCCAGAGGTCGCCGACTTGCTCCCCGGCCTCCTCGGAGGCGAAGAAGTTGCGGATGTCCTCGATGCCGTCGTCGATCAAGTCCTCGGTGAGGTCTCCGGGAGGCTCCTCGGACCAGCCGTCGGGGTAGTCCTGAGCAACGTCGAAGGCGGGCATCTCGGCCGCGAGGCTGTCGGGCGCGAACTCGACCCACTTCGGCTGGTAGTAGTCCAGCGGCTGCCCCGGCAGGTTCGCCGGCCCGCTGTAGGGCGGCGTGCCGGGCGCCCCGAACGCCCAGAACAGGCTGATCATCAGCATGAACCCGAAGAACGACGTGGCCTGGACGAGGTAGGCGCGCCGGGTCCCGAGGTTCGAGCGCAACAGCATGAACACGCCGCCGAGCAGGAACAGGATGCCCACCGGCAAGGCGATCTGGGCTCGCCAGTCGTCGGGGGGGACGAACTCGTCGCTCGCGAGGACGACAAGGTCGAGCAGCAGCTCGGGCATCACAGTCCTCCTGTGCGGGCGCCGCCATCCGCGGTCGTGGCGTCGTCGTCCTCGTCCTCGTCGTCCTCGTCGTCTTCGGGCGGCACACCCGGGGTCTGCCACTGCTCGGCGCCCTCGGGCAGCTCGTCGGGCTGGAGCTCCTCGAGGTAATCCAGCAGCAGTTCGAGCTCGCCGTCGTCGAAGGGTCGGCCGCCGTAGAACCAGCCGTTCTGGAACGGGGGCATCGACGTTCCGGTGCCCACGAGGATGCCGTTGCGGATGATGCCGGTCGCACCCTCCCGGCCGTGGCGCTCGAACACCCCGATTAGCGGGGGCCCAACCCGACCCTCCGCCTGCGGGCCGTGGCACTGGGCGCAGTTGGCGGCGAACAGGTCCTCGCCGCTTAGGTCCGTCGTGGCCTGATCCGCCTCCGCGGTGTCCTCAGCGTCCTCCTCGTTTTCGCCGTTCTCCTCGTCGGCCTCGCCGTTGTCTTCATCGGCCTCGCCGTTGTCCTCCTCGGCTTCGCCGTTGTCCTCGCCGTCGGCAGGGGGCGCCGGCAGCTCGCCGTCCTCGTCGGCCTCTTCCTGGTTGACGAGGATCCAGTCGACGACCGCGCGGATCTCCTGGTCGGTGAACGGGCCCTGGTACGCCATGCCGTACTCGGGCATCGGGGTGCCCGGCCGCCCCCGTTCCAGGGTGGTGATCAGCAGGTCCCGGACGTCGTCGACCTCGGGGTTTTCCTCGTAGCGCTCGGCGACCGTCCGCAGGTTGGGCGCGGGCCAGGTCTGGCCCTCCTCGTAGGGGTGCGGCGCGGCGCCCCCCCGCGCTTCGGAGCCGTGGCACTCTGCGCAGTTCTCGGTGTACAGCGCCTCGCCCTCGGCCACCGACGAGGTGAACAACCCCGCCTCGGCTTCCTGGATCCGGCTGGTCTCCTGGACCCAGTAGATCGGGAAGAAGATCGCGAAGAACGCCACGAGCACCAGGCCCCAGCCCATGTACCGCTCGATGACCCCTTTCTCGAGCTGGTCGTCGGAGTACGCCGGACGCATCCCGGGCGGGATCTCCTGGTAGCGGCGCTTGTCGCGGGACCCAGCGAAGATCAGGTAGCCGAGCACGACGAGCCCGGCGAGCACCAGTAGCCCGATGAGGGCGAACGTGGGGGTGATGATCACTTGCGGGGTCCTTGCGTCCGGTCAGCCGGCAACGGCGGTATCAGGTGCAGTGGGCACCGTCGGGGGGTTCCTGCAACGCGCGTTCCCCCCGGGAGGGCCCGGAGATGATCTCGGACGTGTCGAGCATCAAGCGACCGTCGCCGCCGATCTCGACCCGGAAGCGGTCGAGCCCACGCGGCGCGGGACCGCCCATCCACTCGCCCCACCGGTTGTACTGGGACCCGTGGCACGGGCACTCCCACCAGCCCGACGAGTCGCACCACGGCACCGTGCACCCGAGGTGGACGCAGACCTGGTACAGCGCCATCACCCGCGCGTTCTGATCATCGGTCAACTCGGCGTACTGCCCTTCGGGATCGTCCTCGGGGTCGTAGCGCACCAGCAGGGCGCGCCCCGGCGGGTACTCCAGGCGCCCGCCGTTCTCGTCGATCTCGTTCAGGATGTTGTCTTCGTCGTCAACGTCGAGGACCGCACCGAAGCCACCGCGCACGTCAGGCCAGAGGAAGGCCAGCGACGCCGCGCCGAAGCCGCCGACCGCCCCCAGGGCGGAAACGCCCAGCGCGCCGCGCAGGAACGTGCGCCGGTTCGGGCCTTGGGAAGCGGAGCTGCCGCCGCTGGCGTTGCCCCCGCGGCCCGAGGACCCCGCCGAGCCGCCTCCTTGGGCCGCCATCATCATCACCGACGGACAGCCCTCGCAGCCGCCGCCGGCACCCGCCAAAGCGGGCCTCACCGGCCGGTTGACGAGGTGCAACAACCAGAACCGACCGGCGACAGCCGCGACGGCGAGCGCTGCCAGGAGTGCCGTCACGACGATCGCGAATGTCCACATACGACGTCAATCCTCCTAGAGGACGAACCAGATGCCCTCGACCCACGGCCATGTCCAGTTGAAACCGGGACCCCGGAAGAATGAGCCGACCAGGGTCAGCACCGCCGAGCCCACCAGGAAGGTGGTGAACAGCGCGTAGGCCGTCTTGCGATTCTCGGGTCGGACCGAGGGGTTCTTGTCCACGTATGGAATTACCATCAGGCCTAGCAATCCGACGATACCCGGGATCGTGACCCCGGCCACCATCGGGTGGAAGTACGCCAGCAGCTCCTGCAGGCCAAGGAAGTACCAGGGGGCCTTGGCGGGGTTTGGCGTCACGTTCGGGTTGGCCATCTCCTGCAGCGGCGCGGGTGCGAACGCGGAGAACGCGGTGATGGCCGCGGTCAGCGCCATGAGCGCGACGAACTCCGCCCCGATCAGATGGGGCCAGGTGTAGACCTTGTCCTGCTGCTTGCCTTGGATCTGCTGGATGCCGCTCGGGGGGACCATGGCCAGCAGGCGGTGGGTGTGGGCCTGACCAGCCAGCCGGGTCTCGCCGGTGTCGCCGGCCTGACCGCCGCCGCGCTGCGCGAGGGCGGCCTGGACTCGAGCCTGGCGCTCCTCGGCGGTCAGCGGGC
>SLAO01000004.1 GCA_007126835.1 Nitriliruptorales bacterium
CGGTCAGGGTCCGTGGCACGCCGGTGGCGACGACGATGATGTCCGCACTGCGGGTGTGGAAGCCCAAATCCGCCGTCCCCGTGTGGCAGACGGTCACGGTGGCGTTGGCCGTGTCGCCCTTGAGGCTGAGGAGGTTGGCCAGCGGGCGACCCACGAGCTGGGACCGGCCGATGATCACGACGTGGGCGCCGGCCACGGGGATGTCGTGGGTTCGGAGCAGCTCCTGGCACCCGAGGGGTGTCGCGGGAACGTAGCGGGGATCCCCTCGCAGCAGCATCCCGCCTGAGACCGGATGCAGGCCGTCGACGTCCTTGATCGGGTCGATGCGCTCCTGCGCGGTGACGGTGTCGAGCCCGGCGGGCAGCGGCATCTGGACGATGATGCCGCTGACGGACGGATCGGCGTTGAGTCGATCGATCTCGGCGTGCAACTGGGCTTGCGTCGCGTCCGCGCCGAGCCGCACGCCATACGAGGCGATGCCCACCGACTTGCAGTCGCGCTCCTTGCCGGCGACGTAGACGTGACTGGCCTGGTCGTCGCCCACGAGGATCGCTGCGAGGCCGGGGGTCACCCCCTCCTGCGTCAGCGCTGCCACCTCGCCGGCGACTCGCTTGCGAACCGCCGCGGCGGTCGCCTTGCCGTCGATCACCCTGGCTGTCATCGGCGCCCCTTTCCGGACCGTGCGGGCCCGGGCATCATGCCCGAGGATCGGGGCCGCGTCGCACCACGGCAGCCGGCCGGGAGCCCACCAGAGCGCCCGCGCCGGCCAACGTGCCGGTCAGGAGCGCCGGCCCCGTCCAGTCGCGCTTGACGGGTGCGAGGGCCAACACCACCAGGCCAGCAAGCAGCAGCAGCACGACGCCGACCGCCCACACCGGGGTCAGCACCAGCCGAGCCAGGGCACCCGTCAAGCCGTGTGCGCCAGCCGCCGCCACGACCACAGGGGCCAGCACCGCTGATGCGAGCAGCGCGAACGCGCCCCACGGCACCGCGGGCAGAAACCCCACCGGCTCCACGGACGAGCCAGCCGAGACCGCCGCAGCGACCCCTCCGACCGTGCCAACCCCGAGGGTCCCCAGCAGCGCCGCCCGCGCCCAGGCGCGGACTCGCCCCGGCGCAGCCGCTCGCGCCCCCAACAGCCAGGCCCACGCCGCCGGTGGCGCCAGCACGACCGTCACCCAGGGCTGGCCGGCGAGACGCGTCAACCCGAGATGCAGCGCCCCGGCCAGCAGCGCCGCGATCACCGGCCAGGCGGCCGCTGGCCCGTCGGGCACCCCAATTCCAGGCAGCGCCCCGTCCACTCGCGCGCCCCAGGCGCCTGCGGCTGCCGCGGCCATGATCGTCAGCAAGCCAGCCAGCCAGGGCGCCGTTCGTCTGCGGGGAGGTGGTACCAGCGGGTCGTGAGGTCCACGCTGGGCCTGGTACCACTCCCCTGCCCCGTCAGCCGACCCCGACCACGGCCCTGGCCAGCTTTCCGGCGGGGCCTGCCAGTTCCGCAGGTCGGGAAGGTCGTCGAGGTCGATGGCGGTGCCGGCTTCCAGGACAGCTCGGCACGACCGGGGCCGAGCCGCCGGGTCGGGGTCCAAGGCTCGCCCGACCGTGTCGGGCAGGTCTAACTCTTCGGGGGCGGTGAGCACTTCCGACAGCGCCTCGCCCCGCGCCCCGGTGGCCAGCGCAACGATGGTCGCCGCGAAGCTGTACACGTCAGCCGGGGGCCCGACCCGCCCGGTCATCACCTCCGGTGCGGCGTACAGGGGCGTACCGATGCGCGTCAGCTGCGTTGCGTCGGTTCCACGCAGCGTCGAGCAATCGACCAGGACCACGTCGCCATCGGGGCGCTCGATCAGGTTCGCCGGCTTCACGTCGCGGTGCACCAACGGCACCCCGTCGGACCAGCGCCCCTCGTGCAGCAGGTCGAGTGCTTCGGCGAGCGGCTCGAGCCGGTTGAGCGCGTCGGGATCTGCCGGGGCACGCGTCAGTGGGTCCCCGTCCACGAAGTCCATCTCCAAAAAGCCCCACCCGTCCAGGCTCGAGCCCGTCAAGCGCCCGGTCCGGTGCACGCGGACCAGCGCGGGGTGGTCGATCCTGCGCAAGAAGGCGCCTCGCCTCGTCAGCTCGTCAGCGGCAGCCAGGGCCTCGGGGCGGACGAGCTTGAGGGCGCGCCGGCGCCCCTCGACATCGCGCGCCTCCCACACCTCGCCCTCACCGCCGTAGCCCACGCGGGCGAGGAGCCGCAACCCGGCCACGACCCGTGGGCGGGCCTCGGGCACGCGCGGCTCGGCGGACATGCCATCGAGGATGCCACCCTGGCGCCGGCGATTCGTGGACGTGCGGCCAGGACGACCAGCGTCGACGGCGGCGCGACTCTGGCCTCGACGCCTCCGCGGGTCGTAGGGTGGAGCCGTCTTACTGGCCTCGGCGCCTCCGCGGGTCGTGGGGTGGATCCGGCTTATAGGCCTCGACGCGCACCAGAAGGACCGCTCCGTGGACCTCCAGGAAACGCTGCTCGGCTACGAGCGGGAGCTGTCGCGCGGTGACGGCGACGCCTACCGCAGGCTGCTGGCCGACGATGCCGTCGTGATCGTCCCCGGCGCCACGCTGGACAAGCCTTCCACCGCCGCGGCCATCGATGACAGCCCCGGCTGGGACTCCGTCGAGATGCACGAGCCGCAGCTGCTGCGCCCCACCGAGGACGTCGCCATCCTCACCTACCGGTTCGCGGGTCAGCGCCGCCCCGACGCCTCCTACGAGGCGCAGCTCACCAGCGTGTACACCGGCGCCGGCGGGCAGTGGCGGTTGGTGCTCCACCAGCACACGCCGCTGGGAGACTCCGGGGGTTGATGGATCGGCGCGAAGCACGATCCCGCCCCCGGTAAGGCGTTGCGCACTTCTCCCGAACGTCGAGGAGGCGTGCGCTCGGGCTCTGGGCAGTTTGTGCCGAGATGAGGCGACCGTTCCGGAGCGCAAAACATCCCATTCCGGACCCGACTGGTACATCTGCACGAGCGCTCGTGCAGATGTACCAGTCGGATCCGCTTCGTCCGCATTTGAGCGGCCGGCGTACCGACTCGCGTGACCGCGAACGACGCGGAACCCGATTCAGTCGCGGTCCGCGGGATCATGTTGGTCGTCCGGCAGCTCCTGGACCGACCGGGATAGCAGACAGAACTCGTTGCCCTCTGGATCCGACAGCACGACCCAGGTGGCGTCGTCGGCCTGACCGACGTCGACCGGCGTCGCTCCGAGATCGAGCAGCCGCGCGAGCTCGACCTCCGTGGTCGACCCGTCCGCGCGAAGGTCGAGGTGCAGCCGGTTCTTGACCGTCTTGCGCTCCGGGACCGAGAACACGTCGATGGTCGGCCACGCCCCATCGGTCGGACCGATGCAGATGCCAGCATCGTCGACCTCACGTACCTGCCACCCCAGCACCTCGCACCAGAAGTCCGCAACCCGCGCCGGGTCGAGCGCGTCGATCGCCAGCACGGCCCAGCGGCTGGTCATCGTGGCCTCCACCGTGGTCTGCGCCAGCGATCGTACGACGATCACCGCTCCCTCCCGCTGCCGAAGCTCCCGCCGGCAGAGCTCGGCCGAGGCGAGGTGTCGAAAGCGACCGGAACGAGCGCCGGACTAAGAGCCGTTCCCCCCCTCGTCGTCACCCTCTTCCTCGGCGTCGTCGGTGTCGTCGCCTTCCTGCTCCGCGTCGTCGGCGTCGTCGGCCTCGCCCTCTTGCTCCGGTTCCTCCCCTTCGGCGTCACCGTCCGGCCCGTCGACGTCGAGTTCCACGTCGACGTCCTCGGGGACGATCTCGACATCCGCGTCGTCGTCGCCTGTCACCGCGTTGAGGACCACCCACCCGAGCAGCAGGATCACCACGATTGCGACGATTGCGACGATCATCGGACCGGAACCGCCCGGCCTCGGGGGCTCCTCGCGGTAGACGACCTCTTCGCGCTCGGTCGTTGGCGGCGCGCCCTGGGGGTCTGTTTCACGGCGGGGATCGGTCATGGACGGACACCTCTTGGCGGTCGCACAGCGACCGCGATCCGACAGTGGGTCATCGCCTGCACATACCCGGTGTCGAGCAGCAACAACTCGTCCTGAGGTGCAAGGGAGGCACGGGCGGCGGCAGGGCTCGGCGGGGTGGCATGGCTCGACTTGGGTGGGCGTGTTTCGGGCCCAGACCGCCGCCCCTGGTAGCGTCGCGCGCATGCGACCAGCAGACCTTGCGAACCTAGTGGTACCAGGGGACGTGACCCTGACGCCCGACGGGGAGCACGCCGTGTACGCGGCGACGCGCATCGACCTCGACGACGACGCCTACCGCAGCGACCTGTGGATCGTGCGCACCGACGGGTCCGCCCCGCCGCGGCGGCTGACGGTCGGTCCCAAGGATGCCCACCCTCGCGTCTCGCCCGACGGCCGCTGGCTGGCGTTCCTGCGCGGCGACGACGAGCAGGCGCCCCACCCCTACGTGCTGCCGCTTGACGGTGGCGAACCCCGACGGCTCGCCGAGCCCGCGCTCGGCGCGTCCAGCCTGGCCTGGCGTCCGGACTCCACAGCTGTTGCGTACACCGCGCGCGTTGCCGAGCCGGGCCGGTACGGCGTCAGCGAGGACGGCACCCGCGACCCCGACGCCAAGGCCGGCGAAGAGACCCCGCGCCGGATCACCAGCTTTCGCTACCGCATCGACGGGGTGGGGTTCTACCTGGACCGACCCAATCAGGTGTTCGTGGTGGCCATAGACGACGTCGGCGCCGAGCCGGTGGCGCTGACCGAGGGGCCAGCCGACCACTCCGAGCCCGCGTGGAGTCCCGACGGGCGCCACCTTGCGGTCGTCGCTGCCCGTCACGAACACGCGGGCGACGACGTCATCAGCGACGTCTGGATGCTACCTGCCGCGGGCGGTCCCCCGCGGCTGGTCACCGACACCACGATCCCGGTCTCGTCTCCCACCTACTCGCCCGACGGGGCCACGATCTGGTTTCGCAGCCCGGGTCATCCGGTTCCGGTGGGGCGCAACGTGGGGCTGTACTCCGCGCCCGCCGACGGCTCCGCTCCGCCCACGCGCCACACCGACGCCGAGGGGTTCACCACCGCCAATCCGGTCGCGGGGGCAACCCAGCCGTTGCTCGTCGACGACCACGCGGTGGTCGCTCCCAACCTCGACCGCGGCCGCGTGCCCTTGCTGGCCTACCCGCCCGATGGTGGCGAGCCGACCGAGCTCGTCGGAGGCGAGCGCAGCGTCGGCGGCTACGCGCGCGCTGGCGACGTGTTGGTCGCGGTGTGCGCCAGCGACACGAACGCGGGCGAGCTCGTCGCGTTCCGCGACGGCGCCGAGCTGACCCTGACCGACCTCGGTGGCCCGCTGTCGCGATCGGCCTCGCTGCGTCCCATGGTCGAGCTGGAGACCACGGCGTCCGACGGCTACCCCGTGCACGGTTGGGTGGTCAAGCCAGCCGGCACCGGCCCGTTCCCGGTGCTGCTGTGCATCCACGGGGGGCCGTTTACGCAGTACAGCCGGTCCTTGTTCGACGAAGCGCAGATCTACGCCGGCGCGGGGTACGCCGTCGTGCTCGGCAATCCGCGCGGAGCCGCCGGCTACGGCGAGGCCCACGGGCGGGCCGCCGTCGGCGCCTTTGGCACCGTCGACCGCGACGATCTCGAGGCGCTGCTCGACCACGCCGTCGAGGACCCCGACCTCGACGCGCACCGCGTCGGGGTGCTCGGGGGCTCGTACGGCGGCTTTATGACCTCGTGGCTGGTGGGCCACACCGACCGGTTCTTCGCCGCCGTCAGCGAACGCGCGGTCAATGCGTGGGACTCCTTCTTGGGCGCCAGCGACATCGGCTGGATGTTCGCCCCCTCGTACGTGTCGGACGACCCGGTCGAGCTGCGACGGCGCAGCCCGCTGTACCTGGCCGACCGGGTCACCACCCCGGTGCTGATCGTCCACTCCGAGCAGGACTGGCGCTGCCCGGTCGAGCAGGCGCAGCGCTACTTCGTTGCGCTCAAGCGCGCCGGGGCGCAAACCGAGTTGCTGCTGTTTCCCGGGGAAGGTCACGAGCTGTCCCGATCTGGCTTGCCGAGCCACCGGGTCACTCGCTTCGAGGCCATCCTGGACTGGTTCGACCGGCACCTCCCGGCAGGGTCACGAACAGCCTGAAACCGACTCGGCGTTCCCGTCGGGCACCAGCTCTTCTCGGGCGATCACCCAGCCGGTCGGGTTGGTGGCCTCCTCCACGTCGGCGCGATGCAGTTCGACCACGACGCTGGCCTCCGCTGGCGCCTGGATGGCGCCAGCCCCGGTAGGCAGAGCCACGTCGGTCTCGGCGATCACGCACTCGCCGGTGATCCCCGGCAGCGAGCGCACGGCGATGGGTCTGGGCCCCTCCGTGCCGGCGAAGCCCTCCAGGTCGTTGGCCAGGACGTTCTCCAGGCCTGCACGCCGATGCCCGGCCTCTTCCTCGGTGAAGGTCGCTTCGAGCCGGGCGATGATGCGCTCGTCGATCTGTCGCCGCTCGGCGAAGTCGTCCAGGGTGTCGGCGTGGACCTCGGCCAGCTCGCTCAGCACCCGATCGACGTAGGCCTCGTGAGGGCCGTCGCTGGGGACGTCCCAGTCGTCGGACGCCTCCGTGCACCCCGCGACGGCGAGCACGAAGGCCAGACACCAAACATACGCTCGCACCCCACCGTCGTACCACCCGTGGGCGGGGTTGGCGATGGTCGATGTCCGTGCAGGCCGGCGTACGGCGGGATGGGCGCTACCCCTCCCGGTCCCGCTGCGACGTCGGCGGGGTGGGCGCTACCGCTCCCGGTGACGTTGCGGCACCGGCGGTTCGCCAGCGGCTGCCCGAACGGACACGGCACCGGCGGTTCGACGACATCCCTGGCCGGATCTCCGGCGTCGGAGGTTCACATTGCCCTGCGGGGTCCCACCGCATTGGCTGCTTTACAGCACTCCGGACAGGACCACGGCCGCGCCGGCGAGGTGGTAGACGCACACCAGTGCGAGGGCCACGATCGGGACGATCAGCCATCGCGGTCGCAGCCGGTACACGGCGTAGCTGCCCACCGCGACCAACACGACCTTGGCGGGAAACCCCATCGCGTCCACGATCGGGTTGGCCTCCAGCGCGATGCCCATCTCGATCCACAGCACCGTCAACGCCGCGTCGGCGACGTTGAGCGCGTTCACCATGACGAGCAGAGCCAGCGGCGACCCCATCAGGACAGCCAGTGCACCTTTCGGAGCGGCTCGGGTGTCGGGGTGGAGGGTGAGCAAGCCGGCCCCGGAGACAACTGGCGAGTCACCTAGCGTCACTGCAGGTCCGCCGGTGCGATCCACGGTCGCGTCGGTGAGGTCGATGACCACTCCGGCCTCGACGCTGCGATCGTCCGCCGCGTCGCGGCGGTCGAGGTTCAGGTCAGACTGCGCTTGCGTGTCCTCCGGCACCGGCTGATCCTCGTCTACGTCACGGCGGGCTACGCAGCGTACCCAACCATGCCCGAGCGTCACCAGCAATCCCGGGTTGGAACGTTTCCTTTGAGACGCCCTGGGCGCCCAAGCCCGAATCTGAGGTTGAGAACCGACGATTACCCGCGGTGGCGGGAGCTTCACAATCGGACCTATGGCAACAAGCGGACATATCCCTATGCGCTGGGAACTTCCAGCCCAGCTTCGTCGGTCGCAAACCGACATTTCGAGAGTGCAAACCGGACGTTCCACGCGCGACTGGTACATCTGCACGAGTTCTCGTGCAGATGTACCAGTCGCGTCCGATATGCCCGGTCACGGCGCCCCCTCGCGTCCGATATGCCCGGTCACGGTCGCCCCGCGCAGCCCCAGCTCTGGTCGGCCCTCCGACCCAGACACGCGAACGAGCCCAGACACGCGAACGAGCCCAGCGCCCGAACAGGCCAACCGCCCGAGCCCACCGCCAGCTCGGCTGCCGCAGCCCTAGTGCCGGAAGTGTCGTTGGCCTGTGAACACCATCGGGACCCCACGCTCGTCACATGCGGCGACGACCTCGGCGTCGTTGCGGCTGCCGCCGGGCTGGACGATCGCGCGCACGCCCGCGTCGAGGGCGATATCGACCCCGTCGCGGAACGGGAAGAAAGCATCGCTGGCGAGCACGGCCCCTGCGGCGCGGCCGGCGGACTTCTCCACCGCGATGCGCACGCTGTCCACCCGCGACATCTGACCGGCTCCCACGCCGACGACCGCGTCGTCTCGAGCCAGCACGATCGCGTTGGACTTCGCGTGGCGCACTGCCCGCCACGCGAACGCCAGCTGCGCCAACGTGGCGGCGTCGGCAGCCGCTTGGGTAGCGACCGTCCACGCGTCCGGCGCGGAGGTCGACGTATCGGCGTCCTGCACCAGCAATCCCCCCGACACGCTGCGTGTCACCCGGGGAGGCGACGGCGGGGCAGGCTGTACGACGCGCAGCACGCGCAAGTTCGACTTCGCGGCCAGGACCTCCAGGGCCTCTGCGGTGAACCCGGGAGCGATGACGACCTCGGTGAAGACCTCGACGATCTGGCTGGCCGTGGCCTGGTCGATCTCCTGGTTGGCTGCCACGATCCCCCCGAAGGCGCTGACGGGGTCGCCGGCCAACGCCCGAGGATAGGCCTCGGCGACGGTGTCCCCGACCGCCAAGCCGGCCGGATTGGTGTGCTTGATGATCGCCACGCACGGGCGGTCGGCGTCGTTAGCGGCCGCCCAGGCGGCGTCGGCGTCAAGCAGGTTGTTGTACGACAGCTCCTTGCCCTGGATCTGCTCGGCGGATCCCAGGCCCCACGCCGATCCGCGCTCGACGTAGTAGGCGGCGGCCTGATGTGGGTTCTCCCCGTAGCGAAGATCCTGAGCCTTCTCGTAGACCGGGCCAAAGCGCTCAGGGAACTCCACGTCACGCCCGAGCCAGTCCCGAACGTCCGCGTCGTACGAGGCCGTGTGTGCAAACGCGGACGCGGCGAGCTCCGCCCGCATCCCCGCAGACAGCCCTGCGTCGCGCCGAAGCCGCTCGAGGACCATGTCGTAGTCCTCGGGCTGCACGACGACGCCCACGTGGGCATGGTTCTTGGCCGCTGCACGCACCAGCGTCGGACCGCCGATGTCGATCATCTCGACGGCGCGCTGCGGCGTCACCTCCGTGTCTGCCACCGTCTCCCGGAACGGGTAGAGGTTGACCACCACGAGGTCGATGGGCTCGAAGTTGTGCGCGCGCAGCGCCTCGACGTGCGCGGGCTGCGAGCGGTCGGCGAGGATCGCGGCGTGGATCGCCGGATGCAGCGTCTTCACGCGCCCGTCGAGGATCTCGGGGAACCCGGTGACGTCGGCCACCGCGGTGACCTCGACCCCCGCCGCGCGGATCGCGGCCGCGGTCGACCCGGTGGAGATCAGCTCGACGCCGGCCTCGGCCAGGCCCCGGGCGAGGTCGCCAAGCCCGGTCTTGTCGTAGACGCTGATCAGTGCCCGGTTGATGCGCAGCAGTTCGGTCACGGCAGGATCCTGACGTGTCGGCCCTCGACCGCGAGTCGTCCCCGGCAGAACAGATCGGCGGCTTCGGGCAGCAACCGGTGCTCCACCGCTTGGATGCGAGCATGCAGGCTGGCTTCGTCGTCGTTCTCGCGCACCGGCACGGCCTCCTGCGCGACGATAGGACCGTGGTCGACCTGCTCATCGACGAAGTGCACTGTCGCCCCGGTCAGCTTGACGCCCCACGCCAGGGCGGACTCGACGGCCCGGCCACCCGGGAACGCCGGCAGCAGGGAGGGGTGGACGTTCAATGTGGGCCAGCGCTCGACGAACGCCGCGGGCAGGATGCGCATGAACCCGGCGAGGACGAGCAAATCGGGGGCGTAGGTCGCCACGTGAGCCGCGAGCTCTGAAGCCCACTCCGCTCGCCCCTGGTGGTCGCCGAACGGCACCGCCTGCGCAGGCAGACCTGCGCCAGCGGCGCGATGGAGCGCCCCGGCGTGGTTGCGGTCCGACAGCACCGCGACGACGTGTTCGGCGGTGGATTCGTGGTCGAGCAGCGCCTGCAGGTTCGATCCTGACCCGGACGCGAGCACGACGATGCGCTTGCCCATCAGCGCTCCTCACGCTCGTCATTCCGGCGGGCTGCGGGCGGGCCGCCCGCCCGCTGGGGACGGGGCCGATCATGCCCACCCGCGCCCGACCGGACAAGTCGGGGGTGTAGAACCCCACCTCGACGAGGCATGATGGAGAGTCAGACGGCGTCCCGCCCCTTCCCAGGCCGAGCGTGCGACGGGCCACGCCCGTGGACGACACGCGCACGGTGCACGAGGAGTTTGCATGTCCACCACCGTCACGGCGCGCTTGCGAGGCCCTCGCGCGGACGGGCGCCCTGCGCTGCGCGGCATCTTCCATGCCGCGGCGGTACCCATGGCCCTGCTGGGGGGATGGCTGCTCTGGCAGGCAACCGCGGACAGCACGCCCCAGCGCGTGTCGGTTCTGGTGTTCGCCGTCACCCTCGTGGGGCTCTACACCGTTTCGAGCGTTTACCACCTCGGGCCGTGGGACCAGCGGGTGCGCAGCGTGCTCGCCCGCTGCGACGGCGCGATGATCCAGCTGTTCATCGCCGGGACGTTCACGCCGGTCGCGTTCCACACGCTGGACGGGAGCTGGCGGCAGTGGAGCCTCGTGCTGGCCTGGACGATCGCTCTGGTCGGCGCGGCCATCGCGGTCTCCCCCCTCAAGGCCCCCCGGTGGGTCGGGACCGCCGGCTACCTCGCGGTCGGATGGCTCGTTGTCATCCCGATGACGCAGATCATGGTTGCTCTGCCGTGGGAGGGCATCGGCCTCATCGCCGTCGGCGGAGCGCTGTACACCGTGGGCGCGATCGTCTACGCGCGACAGTGGCCAGACCCCTTCCCCACTTGGTTCGGGTACCACGAGATCTTCCACCTGCTGGTCATCGCCGCCTCGACCGCGCACTACCTGGCGATCTGGCGCTACGTGCTGCCAGGCGGCTGAGCCCCGTCGATGGCCGCGACCGGCCCGGGCTGCCTGAGCGGCACCTGACACGCCGCGCCTTCCACGCTGCCTGAACGGCACCTGACACGCCGCGCCCTCCGCGCTGCCTGAGCGGCCCGCCTGCCGCCGCTATCGGCGCAGGGCCGAGATCATCTTCTCAGCGGTCTCGGTCGGGTTCGTGCCCACCGCGATCCCCAGCTCTTCAAGCGCGGCCTGCTTGTCCGCGGCGGTCTCTCCGCCCTCGCCGCCTTCCTTGACGATCGCCCCCGCGTGCCCCATCTGCTTGCCCGGGGGCGCGGAGAACCCGGCCACGTAGGCGACCACGGGCATGTCGGGCAGGTGCTCGGCGATCCAGCGGCCCACCTTCTGCTCCTCGGTGCCGCCGATCTCGCCGACGAACACGATCGCCTCGGTGTCGGGATCGCGGGCGAAGCCCTCGATGATGTCGAGGAAGTCCGACCCCACGATCGGGTCCCCGCCGATGCCCACGCAGGTCGACACGCCGACGCCCGCCTCGTTGAGCTCGTGCATGATCTGGTAGGTCAGCGTCCCGGACCTGGACACCAGCCCGACCGGCCCCGGCGAGGTGATCTCGCTGGGGATGATCCCGACGTTCGCCTTGCCCGGGGAGATCAGCCCGGGACAGTTCGGACCGATCAGGGCGGGGCGGCCCTCGCGCTGGAACGAGCCGTCCGAGCGCCGCGGGTACAGTGTGTTGTAGACGGCGGCCATGTCGTGGACGGGCACGCCTTCGGTGACCGTCACGATCACCTCGATGCCGGCGTCATAGGCCTCGAGGATCGCGTCCTTGGTGAACGGCGCGGGCACCATGATCATCGAGGTGTTCGCGCCCTCGGCGTCGACGGCCTCGGCCACCGAGTTGTACACCGGCCGGTCGAGCTCCTCCCAGGTGCTCCCGCCCTTCTTGGGGTGCACACCGGCGACGATCTCGGTGCCGTAGCTCTGGTTGCGCGCAGCGTGGAACGTGCCCTGGGATCCGATGCCCTGGACCACGACGCGCGTGTTCTCATCGATGAGGATGCTCATGTGCGGGTCCCTCCTCTACGCGTCGCGGCTGCGGGCGACGGCCATCTCGGCCGCCTCGTTCATCTTGGCCGCCGGTTGGAGCCCGTCCAGCCCGGCCTCGTCGAGCAAGCGACGCCCCTCGTCGGCGTTGGTGCCGTCGAGGCGCACCACGAGGTGCTTGGCCAGCCCGCCGAGCTGGTCGATCGCCGCGAGGACCCCGCGGGCGACGTCGTCGCAGCGCGTGATCCCCCCGAAGATGTTGACCAGCATGACCTCGACGTCGGGGTCGTCGAGGACGAAGGCAATGCCCTCGGCCATCGACTCGGCCGAGGCGCCGCCTCCGGCGTCGAGGAAGTTGGCCGGGCGCCCACCGGCCTGATTGACCACGTCTAGCGTGGACATCACCAGGCCCGCGCCGTTGCCCATGATCCCGATCGACCCGTCGAGCTTGACGTACTGCAGGCCCTTCTCCTTGGCTGCCACCTCGAGGGGATGGCCACCGCCGGTCTGGCGCAGCTCGGCCAGGTCGGGATGGCGAAACAGCGCCGCGTCGTCGATGGAGACCTTCGAGTCGAGCGCGATCACGCGACCATCGGCGGTCTTGATCAGCGGGTTGATCTCGAACAGCGTCGCGTCGGAGGCGACGAACCCGGCGTGCAGCTTGGCGAGCAGCTCCGCGACGTGGTCGAGGGTCTCCTCGGGAAACTGGGCCGCCTCGGCGATCCGACGGGCATCGGCCGGCGTGAACGCCGCTGTGGGGTCGAGGTCGACCTTGACGACCTTCTCGGGGGCCGTGCGGTTGACTTCCTCGATCTCGACGCCGCCCTCGACCGAGGCGATGACCTTGTAGCCCTTGCTCAGCCGGTCGTGCAGGATCGACAGGTAGTACTCCTCGGCGATGTCGCTGGCCGGCTCCACCAGCACCGTGTCGGTGACGTGGCCCTTGATGTCCAAGCCGAGGATGTCGCCTGCGGCCTGCGCGGCGGCCTCGGCGTCACGGCAGAACTTCACGCCACCGGCCTTGCCCCGCCCGCCGGTCAGGACCTGGGCTTTGACCATCACCGGCACGCCGAAGCCCGCAGCGAGCTGCCGCGCCTCGTCGACGCTCGTGGCGACCTCGCCTCTGGGCGTCGTGGGGACGCCGTGGGTCCGGAACAGCTCCTTGCCCTGGTACTCCATCAGGTCCATACGTTGGCCTCGCTCGTCGCGTGGGGGTCGCCGGCCGCGGTCGCGGCCGGGCGCCTGGCTACGGTTGCCTGCGGTCGGGTGCGTGCTCGCGCACCCACTCGATGATCTCGGTGGTGGGCGTGCCGGGTGTGAAGATCTCGGCCACTCCGCGCTCTTTGAGCGCGACGATGTCCTCCTTGGGGACGATGCCGCCGCCGAACACGAGGACGTCATCGACCCCCCGCTCGTCGAGCAGGTCCATGACCTTGCCGAACAGCGTCATGTGGGCACCCGAGTGGATCGACAGCCCGATGACCCCGACGTCTTCCTGCATCGCGGCCTCGACGATCTGCTCGGGTGACTGGTGCAGGCCCGTGTAGACGATCTCCATGCCCGCGTCACGAAGCGCCCGGGCGACGATCTTGGCCCCGCGGTCATGGCCGTCGAGACCTGGTTTTGCGATGAGCACGCGGATCGCCACGTCGTCGGCCTCTCCTCGCCTGCGGTCGTCGGCGACGGGCCTCGCCCACCCCGTTGCGGGTCGGGCTGCGGCTGACGACACTTGCCGTACTGGCGTGCCGCCGACGGGTCGGGAGCATAGCGGAGGGCTTCTGGCGGAGCGATCCGGGCGACGGCTGTGCCTCCCCAAGGCCGAGGAGATGACGACGTGGGCGAGCGCCCCGACTACGGCCCGCAGGGCTACCTGCCACCGCGGGCAGCAAAGCGCGCCCGCAAGATCATGCTGCGCGAACCCCTCGGGCTGACATGGGTCGTCGCCTCGGTCATCGCGGCCCTGGTGCTCGTCGGGGTCGGCATCGCCTATCTCGTCGTGTGGACGGGCCCGCCGGGTCCGCCCTACCAGGAAGTCGCACCCGTGGAGGCCGTCGACCCGCGGGGAGCGGAGCTGTTCGACGCCGGCGCGGTCGACGTGCTCGTCGTGCGTGGCGGGGGAGGGGTCCACGCTTTCGTCGCGCCCGACGCGCCGGCGACCTGGTGCCAGGAGTCCGGACGGATCGAGTCGGCCGACGGCCAGGTGTGGGAGATCTCCGGACGCCTGGTGGGGGGCGAGGGCGCGTCGCTGCAGCGCCTCCCGGGACAAGCCCATGACGGCGTCTTGTACGTGGACCCGACCGCGCCGTCGACACCGCCCGCCCCGGCGAACGGCGACGAGGACCCCGTCTGCGCTGCCGGATAGCAGGGTTTTCCGTTCGCGATAGGGCACAATGGCCACCTACAGGAGGTCTGGATGGGCCAGGACGAGCGCGAGGGCATCCCACCCGCTGATGCGCTGCGCCGCCAGGCCGGCCGGGCCATCGGCTACCTCGCCCGGCCCCGCTCGTACGCGGGTCTCGCCAAGGAAGCCGCGCTGACCAGCGTGCACCTGTCGGCCTACCCGCTCGGACTCCTGCCCGGGGGTCGGGTCTGGCAGCAGGCCAGCCGCAAGGACGCCGCAGCAGCCGGCTCGGACCTGCCCGCCGACTCGGCCAGCGCGGCGATGCCGGTGGTGCTCGTGCACGGCTACGTGCACAACCGGTCCGCGTTCCTCGTGATGGCCCAGGCCCTCAAGCGCGCCGGCTTCGCGCACGTCCACGGCTTCAACTACAACCCCCTGTTGGCCGATCTCGACCACATCGCCGCGCACCTCGGCGCCGAGGTCGAGCGCATCACCCGCACGACCGGGGCGAGCAAGGTCGCCCTCGTCGGGCACTCGATGGGCGGCATGGTCGCTCGCCACTTCGTCCAGCTGCTCGACGGCTACGACGCGGTCCACACGGTCATCACGATCGGCGCGCCCCACCGGGGCAGCTACACGTCCTACCTGGGGCTCGGGCCGGCCGCGGCCCAGCTGCGGCCCGGGTCGGCGTACCTGCGCCGGCTCGAGGCCAGCGCCCGGCCCAGCGCCGTCCGGTGGATCTCGTACTACTCCGACCTCGACTTCCTGGTCGTGCCGGCGGTGCACGGCAAGCTCGTGCACCCCGCGCTGGCGGCCACCAACATCCGCGTCAACGACACGGGACACCTGTCGATGCTGCTGTCGCGGAAGGTGCTGCGAGGCATCACCGGGCATCTCGCGTCCCCGGACGCCCGGCTCAGCGCATCGCCGCCGGACACCGCCCCGCCCTCCGCCGAGGCGTTTGCCATACCCCACCGGGCGACCTGAGACCGGCAGGCCGGGCGCCTGCCGGCGGTGGTCCCGGTGGTCTGGCTCATGTGGCCCGGACGAGCGGGGCGTAGGCCAGGAGCATCCGCTTGGTCCCGCCCTCGTCGAAACGAACCAGGGCCTCCTCGCGCCCTGGCTGGCCGCTGATCTCGAGCACCTCGCCAGGGCCCAGCTGCGGATGGCGGATCCGGTCTCCGGGTGCGATGTCGCCAGTTGCGGTCGCGGCTTGGGGCTGGGCTCCGCCGCGCCGCGTGGGGCTGGGCGGTTCCTGGTTGTCAACCAGGCCGTCGGGCAGCTCCTTTAAGAACCGCGAGGGCGGGTTTGCGTGGGTGCCGCCGTACAGGGTGCGGCGCCAGGCGCTGGTCAGGTACAACCGCTGCTCGGCGCGGGTCATCGCCACGTAGCACAGCCGGCGTTCCTCCTCGAGGTCGTCGGTGCGACCCAGCGACCGGTGGTGGGGGAAGACGCCGTCCTCCAGGCCGACGACGAACACGACGGGAAACTCGAGGCCCTTGGCGTTGTGGACCGTCATCAGCGTCAGGCGCTGGTCGGCGTCGACGAGCTCGTCTGCCTCGCTGACCAGCGCGACTCGCTCGAGGAACTCCTCGAGCGTGGCTCCCGGCGACATCTCGGTGAACTCGCCGGCGACGCCCGCGAGCTCGCGCACGTTCTCGATCCGGCCCAGCGCCTCGACGGTGCGCTCCGCCTCGAGCTCGGCGACGTAGCCGGTCCGGTCGAGCACCCGCTCGACGACCTCGCGGGGCCCGAGCTCCTCCTCCAGCCAGCCGGTGCGCAGCGTGTCGAGCAGCCGGACGAACTCGAGCACGGCGCCTTGGGCCCGGCCCGACAGCTGGTGGTTCTCCTCGGCGCGCCGGCAGGCGTCCATGAACGTCACGCCCTCGCGACCGGCGAACAGGTCGAGGGCCTCCTCCGTCTTGGCGCCGATGGCCCGCCGGGGCACGTTGACCACCCGCTTAACCGACACGTCGTCGGCGGGGTTGACCAGCGCCCGCAGGTACGCCAGCACGTCCTTGATCTCGCGCCGCTCGTAGAAGCGGGTGCCCCCCACGACGCGGTAGGGCAGGCCGACGCGGATGAGGACCTCCTCGAGCGTCCGCGCCTGTGCGTTGGTGCGGTAGAACACCGCGCAGTCGCCGGGCTGATACCCGTGCAGGTCGGTGAGGCGATCGAGCTCGGCGGCGACGAACTCGGCTTCGCCGTGCTCGTTGTCGGCGGTGTAGCGCACGACCGACACGCCGGGACCGACCTCGGTCCACAGGTTCTTGTCGAACCGCTTGTCGTTGTGGCGGATGACCGCGTTGGCCGCGTCGAGGATGGTCTGGGTGGACCGGTAGTTGCGCTCTAGGGTGATCCGGGTGGCGTCGGGGAAGTCGCGCTCGAAGTCGAGCAGGTTGCGCACGTCGGCGCCGCGGAACCCGTAGATGGCCTGGTCACCGTCACCGACGACGGTCAGCTGCCGGTGCTCGGCCGCCAGCAGCCGGACCAGCTCGTACTGGGCCCGGTTGGTGTCTTGCCACTCGTCGACGAGCACGTGGGTGAACTGCTCCCGGTAGCGCGTCAGCACCTCGTCGAAGAGCCCCAGCAGCTCGACGGTCTTGACGAGCAGGTCGTCGAAGTCGAACGCGCTGGCCCGGTGCAGCCGCTCCTGGTACAGCCGGTAGATCTCGGCGACCTGCTGCTCCCACCACCCCTGCGCGCGCAGCCGGTAGGTGTCGAAGTCGACGAGCTCGTTCTTGGCGCCCGAGATCGCCGCCGCGGCGCCGCGGGGGGCCACACGCTTGGTGTCGATGCCCAGCTCGCTCGCGCACATGCCGACCAGCCGCACGGCATCTGCGGCGTCGTAGATCGTGAACGCCTTGTCGTAGCCCAGGCGAGGGGCCTCGGCCCGCAGCAGCCTGGCGCACGCCGCGTGGAACGTCGACACCCACATCCCACCCCAGCGCTTCGGACGGATCGTCCCGTCTGGGTCGCGCTCGACGCCGACCAGCCGGTCACCCACCAAGCGGCCCACGCGGTCCTTCATCTCATCGGCGGCCTTGTTGGTGAACGTGATCGCCAGCAGGCCGTAGGGATTGACCCCGCGGTCGCGCACCAGGTGCGCGATGCGGTGGGTCAGCACCCGCGTCTTGCCCGACCCGGCCCCCGCGACGATCAGCAGCGGACCGCCTGCGTGGAGCACGGCCTGTCGCTGCGCGTCGTTCAACCCCTCGATCAACTCCGGCGACACCTCGACGGGTGCCTCGGGGGCGTCATCGGACAGGGGCTGGGAGCACATGGAGAGGGCCTCGAGTGGCAGAGACGGTCGTCACCGGCAGGGTAGCGCGGGCCGGGCCGGCAGACGGTGGTGGCCAGGCCGGCGCGTCATGCGCCAGCAAGCACGACCGGTTCCCGGCGCGTCACGCGCCAGCAAGCGCGATCATCATCCAGGTGACGGCGGTGACCACGGCCACGAGGGCAGCGATGGCCGGCAGGGTGCCCCGCAGCGTCGGCGCGAGCTCGTCGGCCTCGCCGACCGCCGACAGCCCCACGAGGATGACCACCGGCGCCACGGCGTTGCCCACGTTGCCGCCGGCGGTCTGCGCCGCCAGCAGGATCGCGGGCTCGATGCCCAACAGGGTGGCGACTTCTTGCTGGAAGCTCGCCAGCAAGGCGTTCGACGCGGTCGTCGAGCCCGTCATGAAACTGCCCGCCGCGCCGACGAGGGCCGTCAGCGCCGGGTAGGAACCGCCCGCCACGGCGGCGACGCCGTCGGCCAGGGTGTGGATCATGCCCGTGTCGGTCAGCAGCGTCGCCACGACCGCCAGCAGCAGGATCGGGGCCGAGGCCTTGGGCAGGCCGCGAGCCCAGCCCGTCACCACCGGGCGCCACCGTCCCGCATCGAGCAGGCCGGCGCTTCGGTAGGTGACGTACCCGAGGAGGCACGCGATCAACAGGTAGGTCCCGGGGTGCACGCCCACCGCCAGCGGGGTGTAGTCGGCCACGGCGGGGTTGACCCAGCTCTCCTCCGTGGCTGTCCGTGGGAAGGCCGGCGCGAGCACGAGCACCGACTCCGCCCATGCACGGCTCGCGGGGATGGCCAGCACCGGCAACGCGGTCGCCAGCAGGTACAGGTACGGCGAGATCAGGCCAACCGTCCCGCGGTCGAAGGCGGCCTTGCCCGGGCCGGAGGCGTCGTCGGCCACGGCAGCCTGCCGGCGTCCGGCAAGCCCGAGGAGCAACAAGGCCGCGAAGCCCGCGGTGCCCGCGGCCAGGGAGGCCAGCGCGGGCACCACCACCGCGACGCCGATGAGCGTGGCCCCCATCGCCGCGCCGACGACCAGCACCGAGGTCAACCCTTCGCGTAGCCGGGTGCGTCCGCCCTCGACCAGCAGGACCAGCGCGCCAGCGATGAGGCAGTTGATCGCCAGCATCAACGCCGCCCGGAGCGCGAACTGGTCCTGGTCAGCCCCCGTCAGCCCCGCGGTGAGCGACGCCATGTAGAACGAGGAACCCATCGAGCCGAAGGTCACCGACCAGTGATAGCCGATCAGGGTGTAGATCAGCGCGGCTCGCACCGGGTAGCCAAGCGCGACCAGCAGCGGTGCGGCGACGGCGATCGGGGTCCCGAACCCGGCCACTCCCTGGATGAATGACGGCAGCACCCACGCGAGGGCCAGCAGGCTGTCCGAGCGCCGCGGCAGCAGGCGTTGGAGCACCTGGCCGATCCGTTCGATGCCGGCGTCGGCGGCCAGGCGGTACATCAGCAAGGCTGGCCAGACCACCAGCAGGATCCAGAACCCGAGCCAAAGCCCCTTGCCCGCCCCCACGGCGAGCACTTCGGGGCCGGCACCAAAGACCGTGGCCGCCAGCCCTGCGGTCAGGATGGCTACGACTGCAGCCGCCTGCGGCGTCTTGACCCTGCCGCTGACGACGAGGGCGAACAGCGTCGCCACCGGCAGGACGGCGACGCTCCACGTCACCCACGAAAGTGGTGGACCGCCCACGTCAGCGCAGCGCCTCTAGCTGTGCCCGCAGCTCGGGCAGGTGGACCTCGGCGTGGGTGGCCAGCACGCCTGCCCACGGCATCGGCGACTCGGCGCGTACGACGTCGCCGTCGACGATCCGCACCTGCACCGGCGCTGCCGCTGCGGCGTCGTCGAGTTCGCGCACGAGCAGCACCAGCACGAGCCCGCTGCGCCGCACCTCGGCCACCAGCCCCTCCCCGTCACCCGCGGCGCGAGCGATCGCCTGCAGGTACGGCCCGTGCGAGGCCGCGGCGTTGTCGAACCGGGGGCGCTGTCCGGCCATGACCTGCGCGGTCGCCGCGGCGAGGAGCCGATCGTTGGCGACCACGTGGGCCAAGATGAGCTCGGCGGAGCGCTGCCCGCTGTCGGCGGGCGCTCGGAAGCCTCCCCCGCGGGCAACGTCGAGCAGGGCCCGGTACGCGGACTCGAGCGCGACGGTGTCCATGACAGCTCCTCGGGGATGGGGGCGGACGACGGTGGATGCGGCGCAGTGGCGATGGTCGGGCGCGATCGGTGGTCGGACAGCGAGGCCGCCGGTCGCGCAGGCTAGCCGAGCTTGGCACCACCCGACCGCAGGGGCTGTGGACGCCTGCGTGCGGTGTAGCGGCCGTCGCGGTGCTCGACGGTGATCGCCGCGCCGACGCATTCGGACAGGGCCTCGGACGTCAAGGTCGTCTCGATCGGGCCGGCGGCGAAGACCCGGCCGTCGCGGAGCAGCAGCGCCCGGGTCGAGCTGGCCGGGACCTCCTCGAGCTGGTGGGTCACCAGCACCACAGGACGTCCGGGGTCGGCGTCGCCCATCGCGTCGAGCCGGGACAGCAGCTGCTCGCGGCCTGCGAGATCCAGCCCGGCCGTGGGTTCGTCGAGCAGCAACAGATCGGGCTCGGCGACGAGCACCCGCGCTAGCTGCGCCCGCTGTCGCTCGCCTTCCGAGACCTGATCCACCCGGCGGTCGGCGAGCTCCGCGAGGCCGAGCTCTGACAGCAGCTCCTCGGCGCGGATGCGGTCGGTGGAGGCGAAGTGCTGGCGGAAGGTCGACAGCATCGCCCGCGGCCCGGTTAACACGACATCACGGACAGTCAGCTGGGGTCGGATGCGCCGAGCCAGGGGCGCGCCCGCGTACCCCACCCGGCGGCGCAGCTGGCGAAGGTCGACGGTCCCCACGCGCGCTCCGAGGACGTCCACCCTGCCGCGGCTGGCGATCTCGTACGTGCTGGCGACCTCGAGCAGGCTCGACTTTCCGGCGCCGTTCGGACCGAACACCACCCACCGCTCGCCAGGTCGAACTCGCCAGTCCAGATCCGACAGGACCTCGCGGCCACCGCGAATCAGCGACACTGCGGACATCTCCAGCACCACGCTGCCGTTGCTCCTTCGTCCCGGCGTCCACGCACAACCCGGCCGGCAACACCTGTGGTTCGCCCGCCGGATCCAATCGGTGTCACCATATCGGTTGCGAAAGACCACGCCGATGCCCTCAGCCTCAGATGACCAGACCACCGCGTCCCAGCCCGACGCCCCGCAACCGCGGCGTACTCCCGGGCTGCGGACGATGCTGGCTGCCTTCTTCGCCGCCATCACGGCGGTCCCGCTAGCCCTCGGCCTGGTGCTGATCACAACCCAGGTCGACCAGCGCTTCACCGATCGGGCCGCGACAGAGCTGGTGGCTGCCAGCCAGCGAGTCGCCAACGCGATCGCGGATCGCGAGACCCGCGCCGCCCAGACCACCGCCGATCTCACCGACCTCCTCGTCGCCGACGGGCAAGCTGACGCCCTGGTCGAGGCTGACGGGACCGCCCTCGCCGATTGGCTGGCCGGGCGCGCCGGCGAGCGGATCCCCGAGCGCGCCGATGTCCTGCTGGTCGTCGAACCTGGCGGGGATCTGGTGGCCGACGCCGGACAGGCCGAGCGCGCGACGTCCACCGAGCTCGCTGGTGCGGTCGCGCGGGGCGCATCGCCCGACGGCGGGTTGCTGACCCGCCGCGAGGTGCGCGCCGACGTCGACGGCCAGGAGCAGTCGCTGGGGTGGGTCGGCGCGTTCGTCGAGGTCGACGCCGGCGAGCTCGCCGAGGCCTCAGCCGTCGAGTTGGCCGTCTTGGCCGACGGGGAGGTGCTGACCAGCTCCCAGGAGGCCCCCGACACCCGCCCAGAGCCGGGAGAGGCCGCCACCTGGGAGGATGGCGAGCAGCGGGTGATGGCGACCACGGTGACCACCCCCGCTGGTGACGTGCTCGTGTGGCGCCCCGACCCTGGCGGCCTGGCGCTCGGAGGCCTGCTCGCCATGGTTGCCGCGCCGGCGCTGCTGCTCGCGGGAGGTCTTGGCTGGCTGCTCGCGCGGCGCATGACCGAGCCAGTTCGCCGTGCAGCGCAGACCGCCCGTGCCGTGGCCCGCGGCGATCTCGACCAGCACGTACCGACCGCCGAGGGCCCTGCCGAGGTCCGCGAGCTGGCCGTGGCGCTGAACCGGATGTCTAGCGAGCTGTCGCTGCGGCTGCGGGAGCTCGAGGCCTCACGCGACGCGCTGGGTGCATCACTGGAGCGAGTCGGTCAGACGCTGGCATCGAGCCTGGACCTCGATCGGGTGCTCGGCGTGATCGCGGAGTCCGCCGCCGACGTGCTCGATGCCGATGGAGCACATGTGGTGCTGCGCGGTCCCACCGGCCAGCTTGTGGTGCGCGCCCGTCACGGCTCGTCGAACCGGACAGTTGGGGACGTGGTCCCGTCGGGGGACGCCGGGAGCGCCGGCGGCCCCACTGATCCGGCACTCGACGTGGGCGGCGGCGATGATGCCGGTGACGGTGACGACGCCGGTGGCGGCGATGACGCCGGTGGCGGCGACTGGGGTGCGAGCGTCGAGGACCGCGTCGCCCGGCGCGGGCATGCACTGCGCGTGGCTCCCGGCTCGGCCGCGTCCGCGCTGGCTGCGCCGGGCCTTCCCTGCCAACTGGCTGTGCCACTGACGGTCCGAGGTGAGACCGAGGGGGTGCTGACCCTGCTTCGCGACCACCCCGACCGCCCCTTCGACGAGCGGCAGGAGGCGCTGCTCGGCAGCTTCGCCGCGCAGGCGTCGGTCGCGTTGGAGAACGTCCACCGGCACGCAGAGGCGCAGGAGCAGGCTGCCACCGACGGCCTGACCGGGCTGGCCAACGTCCGCACCCTGCACGCAGCACTGCAGCGCGAGGTCGAGGCCGCCGAGCGCTACGACCGGCCGGTGTCGGTGCTGATGATCGACCTGGACCGGTTCAAGGGAGTCAACGACCGGTGGGGCCACGAGGCCGGCGACCGAGTGCTCAGCGAGGTCGCGCGGCGCCTGCAGGGATTCAGCCGTGCGGCCGACCTCGTCGCGCGCGCCGGCGGCGAGGAGTTCGTGATGCTGCTGCCCGAGACCCCTGCAGCCGGAGCGCAGATCCTGGCAGAGCGAGTCCGCGAGGCGGTCGCCACCCAGCCCATCGCGATTTCCAGCGGGGTCGTGCTCGAGGGGATCACCTGCTCGATCGGCGTTGCTGGACGGCACGCGCAAGAAGGACCGGACGACCTGCTGCGCCGCGCAGACGCCGCGCAGTACGAGGCCAAACGGGGCGGGCGCAACCGCGTGGTCGTCGCCGACGAGACGACCGAGCACACCACACCCACGACCTGAGGATCCGTTCGAAGCGCCGGCCTGCTCGGTGTTGCCAGCTCCTAGCGGCCCGAACCCTTGCCCTTGGCCCCGGGATCGCCGCCCTTGGCGTCCTGCGCACCGCCCCCGCCGGCGGGGCCGCGGTCGCTGTTGCTGCTCCCCTGGCCCTCGGCCCGGGACCGGTCGTTCGGTGCCCGGTCGCTGGCCTTGGCTCCGTTGCCGCTCGACGCCGGGGCGAGGCCCTTGTTGGAGTTGCTGTCGCTGTTGCCGGCGCCCTTCTGGTTGCTGTTGCCGGAGCTGTTGTCGGTCTTCGGCGGGTTGTCGTTGCCCTTCGAGGCGCTCTGGTTCTGGCTCTTGCCTCGACTGTTGCTTTGGGACTCAGCCCGGCTGCTGGCCTGGCTCTTGCTGCTGGCCTGGCTCTTGCTGTTGGCCTGGCTCTTGCTGTTGGTCTTACTCGAGGCGTTGGAAGCCGATCCGTTGGTCGTGTTGGATTTGGGGGCCGTGTCCGCCGCTGAGTTGGATCGGCCGCGGTCTCGTGAGCTGGCGTCCGCGGCCTGGTCTTTGCTCGGCGGGGCGCTGGATGGTTTGCTCGCCGCAGCGTCGGTGGGGGTCTGGCCAGGCGCCGCCGACGAAGCCGGCCCGTCGGCCACGACGTCGCCCGCGTTGCCGCTGCTGCGCTCAGCGACCCGCGCACGGGCCGGAGCAGGCAGCACTTCGCCGCCGTTGACCCCGAGCGCGGCCCCATCGGGACGCTGCCCCTTCGGACCGTAGTCGGGCTCGTCCGCCGATGATCCAGACGCTGACGTCGTGAACAGCTGCGCATCGCTCGACGCGAGTTCCGCCTCCGCCCCGAGCCCGCGCAGGAAGGAACTCTGGGTAGCCGCGTTACGCAGCGCGGGCTCTGCTGGCCCAGACTGCGTCGAGGCACTGCGTTCGCTGGCGGCGGCCAGTGTGGGGGCGGTCGAGCCGGCAGGCTCGCCGTGGTCACCGGCGGGTGGATTTTGGTCTGCGCGGTCTCCCGTGTCGCTCGGCGCGGCAGAGCTCGGTTCACTCCCGCTGGATGCCGGGGCGCTCGGCGCACCTCCGATCGACGCTGCGGCGCTTGGGGCACTCGCGCTGGATGGCGGGGCGCTCGGCTCATCCCCGATCAACGCTGCGGCGCTCGGGACCCCGCTCGACGCCGCCTCGTTGGATCCCGTCTGGCCGCCGAATTGCAGCGATCCCGCGACTCCTGCGTCAGCCTCGGATGGCGTCGCAGCATCGGCCACTACGGACTCCCGCCCATCCACGCCGCCCTCGGCCTGCCAGCGCGCCGGCGGGTCCAGGCTCCCTCCCCCATTCCAGGGGCTGGCGTGACGCGGCTGGCTCGGATCTCCCGTGGGGCTGCCGCGGAGTTCCGCGTGAGCCGGCGGCTGCCGTGCCGCCTCAGCCATGCTGGGGGAACGACCGACCGGGGCCAGGTCCAAGGCCCCGCGCATCACCAACCCACCGGCGGCGAACGCGGCCACCATCAGCAGAGCCAGGGCGGCGGTTGGCAGGGGCCACGAACCGACGAGCCGCCTCATGCTCCCCTCCCTCCCGTGCACGGTGGCGCGGAGCCACCCTGCACCAGCTGCGTTCATACAGTAACTAGTTCGTCACAACGCGTAGCCAACTGGAGCGGATCTTACCCTGCCTACACGCTTGATCAACCCTCGATTACCGACCGTGATCCTGTCGCACCGTCCAACCAGGTCAACACCAAGGCCAAAACCTCGGCGAGGTGGGCACGAAGGCAGCCACCGCTCCCCCGCCCACCGGGCGAAGATGACGTTTATCTGGCGATCTACGTCACCCGAAGTGACTGGTCCGCGCGATCGCACGGGTCCGGTGACCGAGCCGGCTCGAGCTC
>SLAO01000158.1 GCA_007126835.1 Nitriliruptorales bacterium
GCGCCGGGCCGCGCTTGCCCTCGCACGCGCCGTCGAGCGACGCGCGCCGGCGTTGTCCACGACGGCGTGGTGGAAGGAGGAGCGCCACGGGGTCTTCATCGACTACAACCAGAACGCCCGCGACCGCACGGTGGCCAGCGCCTACTCGGTTCGCCACACGGGGTTGGTGTCGGCACCCCTGGAGTGGGCGGAGGTCGACGAGGTCGATCCGCACGACCTGCCCATGGACCGGTTCCCGGCTCGCTGGGAGGCCAAGGGCGACCCTCATGCCCGCATCGACGAGGCGGTCGGCCGACTCGACTCCCTGCTGGACCTCGCTGCCCGCGACGAGCGCGAGGGCCTGGGCGACGCCGCATGGCCGCCGCACTTTCCCAAGCACGACGAGGAGCCGCCGCGCGCCCCGCCGTCGCGCCGTCGGTCGACCGCGCCGGTGGAGGACGACGAGTAGGCGTCTCGCGCGTCAGCGCTCGGCCGCGGCGATGACCTCGTCGAACGCGGGCCCTGCCGGGGTCGCCAGCTGGCCGAACGTGCACGTGGGCGGATCGACGTCGGCGCGCCAGCGCTCGAGCCGCGCGGCGTGCCGGAACCGGTGGCCGGTCAGCTGGTCGTAGCTGACCTCGGCCACGAGCTCGGGGCGCAGCGGGACCCAGGACAGGTCCTTGTCGCCCGTCCATCGGCTGGGCTCGCCCGGGCGCCGGACGGCCTGACCGAAGCCCTCATCGGCCTCTAGCGGGCGCAGGGTCTCCAGCAAGGCGATCCGGTCTGCGTCCGACAGCGAGGCGCAGTGTCCGACGAACGCCAGCTCGTCCTTGTCGTAGAGCCCGAGCAACAGCGACCCCACCCGGTCACCCTCCTTGTGCAGGCGGTAGCCGCCGATGACGGTGTTGACGTGGCGCCGGTGCTTGACCTTGACCATCGCCCGCGTGGCCGGCTGGTACCGGTCGGTGGCGCGCTTGGCGACGATGCCATCACAGCCGGCGGACTCGAACCGGTCGAACCAGTCCTCCGCCCGGTCGATCTCGGTCGTCGAGGGGGTCAGGTGCCACGGACGCGGGAGGTTGCCCGCGAGCTCGACCAGGCGCTCCCGGCGCTCCTGGAACGGCGCTTGACGCAGGTCCTCGCCCCGCCACGCCAGGAGGTCGAACGCCACCAGACCAGCCGGGGTCTCGGCGGCGAGGCGAGCGATCCGGGACTCCGCCGGGTGGATTCGCTGCTGCAAGGCGTCGAAGTGCAGTTGACCGTCGATGACCACGACGACCTCCCCATCGACGACCGTGCCGGGTGGGAGCGCCTCGACGGCGCCGGTGAGCTCAGGCAGGTAGCGCAGCAGCGGACGCTGCTTGCGGCTGTCGAGCCGGACGTCGGGCGCCGACCACGCCAGCGCGCGAAAGCCGTCCCACTTGGGCTCGTAGGCCCAGGCACCGTCGCTGGGGAGTCGCTCGCGAACGCGTGCCTCCATCGGCGTCAGCGGCGGGGGGAACGGGTGGGCGGTGGCCACGGGGCTAGGTCGCTGCGTCCAGCGGTGGCCGGAACCTCCCGGTCCGCGGTGGCCGGAACCTCCCGGTCCGCGGTGGCCGGAACCTCCCGGTCCGCGGTGGGCGCAAGCTACCGGTCCGCGAAGTCGACGCGCTCGCCGGTCGCGGCTTCGATCCAGTCCACGTCGGTAAGCCGCAGTCCATCCCGCTCGACCTCGTCCTTTGCCGGTGCGAACCCGGAGGTGTCGACCACGACCTCCTGCAGCAGCAGGCGGCCCCCGGCCTCGTCGGGGTCAACGCCGGTCACGTACCCCTCGACTTCGTAGAGCCCGTTGCCGAAGGTCGACACGAGTCGGGTCGCGCCGATCGTAGCGTACTGTCCTGTGAACTCGCGCAGCGCGTCGGCCTTACAGTCGCGGTCGCGGCGGTCCGCTCGAAAGATCCGGATCGCGCCGGCGACGGCGATGGCCAGTGCCGCGGCCCCCACCAGTTCCATGGTCCCTAGGTCCTTGCGTGGCTGGACCCCTACGTACCCAAGCGACCTCACGCTGAACTGTGGAACCCGAGATGAAGATGATCTAGGTGCACGGGATCGCTGAAGGAGAGCCCGCCGACTTCGTCGAGGGCCCACGGGCTACCGATGGACTCGACGATGGCCTCGTCGAACAGGGCGTTGACGGCATCCCACACCGCGCCTCGCTGCTCAGGCTGCTGCGTGACCACCGGCTCGCTGTCGACCGCCCAGACATCGACGGCGCGCCCGACGGCGTGGTTGCTCTGCCGGGAGGTGCCGAAGACGTTGGTGGGGTGCCCGGTCACCAGGGACGAGACCCGGTAGGGCGCCTGCTCGGCGAACCATCGCATGGCTTCGAGCAGGCGCTCGTCGATGAGGCTGGCGTGGATGTCCCATCGAGCGGTGTCGGGTAGGTCGATGCGGTCGTCATCGAGGACCGCTTTGGCCGCCTCGCTGAGGTCTGGTGGACGCGGGACCTCCTCGCCGCCAGCCGAGGCCAACCGCTCGAAGGCCCATTCGCCGTCACGCGTCGCCAAGCGTATGTCGAGCACACGGGTGACCGAGCGTGGCTCTCCACCGTCGCTCACGCGCTGGCGCAAGATCACCATGACCGAGCACGACGTGGCCTCGTCGTGCGGGTCGAGGCCGCCGAGCTGGGCGTACACGACCTGTCCGGTGGCGTTGGCCCCTGGATGGTGCAGCGGCTGGGCGATGTCGATCGTCTCTTCGTCGTCGCTGCCGGTCGCCCGCTGGGTGGCGTCGGCGATCGTCTCGTCGTGGGAGTACGTGGCCAACTCCTGGGCGATGCGCCCTGCTCGCCGCTTCGCGTTGGGGTGCACCTCCCCGGCGAGGGGTTCGTACGGCTCCACGGCTGGGAGCGCTTCGGGCACCCCGGTGGGGTCAGCTGTGGGCTCCGCGGTGGGTTCGGGCGTCGGGTCGGGAGTCGCTTCCGGCGTTCGAGCCGATGCGCGCGGCTGGCGGGTCCGCCCCTCGGTGGGTGTGGGCCCGTCCTCGACGCTGTGGCGTGGTGGCGGCGCGTCACCTTCGCCGCCACGGGAGCAGCCCGCAACGGCGGCCGCCGCCAGCACGGCGAGCAGACGTCTTCGAGACAGCCGCACGGCTTCGATACTGTCCCCCGAGGGTCCAGACCTCAGCGCAACCTCCGTGTGTAACGGTCGAATTGCTCACCGTCCATGTTGCTGCTGCCTCCGCCGAACTGCCATCCGTGGTGCAGGTAGAAGCCGCCCGCCCCGGCGTCACCCGACAGCGTGAGCAGCTGCGCGAACATCGACCCCGCGTGGCATGCCTTCTCTTCGAAGTCGGTGACGAGCTGGCGGCCCACCCCGCGGCCCTGCGCCCACCCCGCGACGACCACGTGGGTGAGGTCGGCGACCGGGCCGGCGACGGCGGCAGCGCCACCAGGAGCTCGTTGCTTCGCCAGACGCCGCATGCTTCGGGTGTAGGGGACGAGCCTGGTGCGAGAGAACCGCCACAGCTCACCGGGTCGCACGGTGAGCGCGGCCACGCCCCTCGCGGCCAGCCCTGGTCCTCGGTGGCGCAGCACCCATCGGTAGTGGGCGCGGGTACCGAGGGAACCCACGAGGACGCCGGCCACGTCACCGTCGACGACCGCCACGCGGGCCACCGCGTGCGGGCTATCGGCAAACGTCCGGTAGTACGCCGCCAAGAACGGCGAGCCCAGACGCGTGAACAGGCCGTGGGGCAACAACGCGCAATGGAGCCGTGCGGCGTCGTGGGCGTCGGCCCGTCGCAGGTCACGGAGCCTGACGTCGGACGTCCCGGCATGGTCGAACGGGCGATAGCTCAAGCTCATGGTGGTCGGTCGCTCCGGGCGGGGCAACGATCGTATCTACTGCCTCGCGACGACGCTGCAACCCGCGCGGGCAGACCCGCACTCGTCATGTGGGCGATTGCACGTCACGGCGACCGAACGCCGCGATCCCGCCGGCGAGCAGGACGGCGGCCAGCAGGGTCAGCGCAGCCAGCGGTGTCACCAAGAGGTCCTCGGCGGGGTACTGCGCGACGTGGCCGAACGGGGACAGGTTGTCCATCCACCCGGGGAAGTCGAGGAACGCGCCGAGGTAAAGCACGAGGAAGGAGTAGGCCACCAGTGCCCAGACCAAGGGGATCACACGTGGCACGACACCGAACAGGAGCACGACCACCCCCGCGACGGTCCACAGGGCGGGGACGTAGCTCACGCCGGCGAGCAGCAGCCGCGGCACGAGCCCCGGGTCCTCGGTGGAAGCCGCCCCGGCCAGGCCGAGGCCGAGCGCCCCCGCCGCCAGTACCAGGCCGCTGCCTGCCAGCACCACCGCGACGTGGCTGCCCACCCAGCGGGACCGCGACAGCGCCGTTGCCAGGACCGGCTCGGCCCGGCCGGCGGTCTCCTCGCTGCGGGTCTTCTGCGCGGCGATGATGGCGTAGGCCGACGCGATGATCGCCATGACCATGGTGACCATCCCGGCGAACGCCTCGACGATCGAGACATCGGTCTCAGGAAGCATCTCGCCGAGCACGTCGATCTCGGCGAACCACTGGTCGGCCTCGCCGAGCACGGAGCCGTACATGACGCCGAGCACGAACAGCGCCGTCATCCAGCCGATGAGGTTGGCGCGCTGCAGGCGCACCGCGGATCCGAAGGGGGTGGCCAGGGACGACGACGCGGTGGCACGTCCCCTCCGGGGAGGACGCAGGCCGGCCCCGACGTCGCGGCGAGTGCTGAGCGCCACGCCGACGGCGATGAGGGCGGGGGTGACCACGAGCGCGATCACCAACGGCCACCAGCGGTCGGTGACGTAGACCTCGGTGGCTTGTGCCCAGCCGATCGGCGACAGCCACGACAGCGCCTGTGGACCGACGTCGCCGATCGCGCGGAGCATGTACGCGACGCCGAGCACGCCGATGCCGATGCCCGCCGCGCCGCGCGCGTACTCGGTGATCTGGACGGCGATCACCGCGACGCCGGCGAATGTTACGCCGACCGCCGCGTGCGCCGCGCCGTACAGCACTGAGCCGGGCCAATCGAGGCTGTCGACGCCGAGGGCGCCCAGCGCCACGGCGAGCAGGACCGCCGTTGCGGCGTTTGCGATCGTCGCGACCAGGAGCGCTGCAGCGGTTGTCGCGTGGCGTCCGACGATGGCTGCGCGGACGAGCTCGGCCCGGCCGGTGGCTTCCTCGGCGCGGGTGTGGCGAACGACGAGCAGCACGCTCATCAAGCCAACCGCGAGCGCGGTAGCCCACAGCATCTGCTGGCCCATTATCGCCCCGAAGGTGTAGTCGGCGATTCCGGCGTGGTTCTCGCCGGTCATCGCGACCGCGGCCGGGCTCTCCATGGTCTGCGCGAGCGCCTGCCGGTCCCTCTCGTCGGGGTACAGGCCGGGAAACGCCGCTGCGACAATCGCTGACAGGCCTGAGATCACGCCGACCCACACGACGATGCGGACCCGGTCGCGACGCAGCATGAGTCCGGCAAGCGCCCCGGCGCCGGTCAGCGACCCGGTGGCCGACCGCGTCGAGGCAGGCGCTGGCGGCCGGGTGGCGGTGGCGGTCATCGTGGGGTCTTGCCAGCCCGGTTGCCGTTGTCGGCGTGCTCGTCGCCGTAGTGACGCAACAGCAGCTGCTCGAGCGTGGGAGGGTGCGAGGTGAGCGCGCGGATCCCGAGGTTCGACAGCTGAGCGATCGCGGCGTCGAGGTGCTCGCCGTCGACGTCGAAGCGCGCTCGGCCGTCGCGCACTTCAAGGTCGTGCACCCCCGGCAGGGTCCGGAGCGAGTCAGCGGGACGCGCGGTCTCGGCCGACACCGTCGTGCGGGTCAGGTGACGCAGCTGGCTCAACGTGCCGGTCTCGACGATCCTGCCCAGCCGGATGATCGACACCTGGTCGGCGAGCACCTCGACCTGGGCGAGGATGTGGCTCGACAGCAGGACCGTGGCCCCGGCTGCGCGGACCTCGTGAATGCAGTCCTGGAACACCGCTTCCATCAGCGGATCCAGTCCAGCGGTGGGCTCGTCCATGAGGAACAGGTCCGCGTCGCCGGCGAGCGCTGCGACCAAGGCCACCTTCTGCCGGTTGCCCTTGGAGTAGGTCCGGCCCTTCTTGGTGGGGTCGAGGTCGAAGCGCTCGCACAGCCGGTCGCGCTTGGCTGGGTCGAGGCCGCCACGTAGCCGGCCGAGCAGGTCGATGGCCTCACCACCGGAGAGGTTCGGCCACAGCTCGACGTCGCCGGGCACGTACGCCATGCGGCGGTGCAGCGCGACTGCGTCGTCCCAGGGGTCGCCTCCGAGCACCCGGGCCGTGCCGCCGTCGGCCCGCAACAGGCCCAGCAGTATCCGGATCGCGGTCGTCTTGCCGGCGCCGTTGGGGCCAAGGAACCCGTGCACTTCCCCGCGTTGCACCTCGAGGTCGAGCCCGTCGAGTGCTTTGACCTGTCCGTAGGACTTCTCGAGCTCGCGGACTTCGATTGCCTGCACCATGGTGGCTTCCCTCACGATCGGTCGCGCTCGGCGGCGAGGGTCTGTGCGGCCTCGCGCATCTGGTCGAACAGCGGCTCGGTGATCACCCCGTGCGTCAGGACCTCGCCGGCGGCAAGCGCCCACGGCAGAAGCTCGGCCGGGTCCGATGCGGTCAAGTCCGCGCCCAGCAGGCGCTCCACGTGCTCGTGGAGCACCAACGCCCCGAAGTGCCACATCAGCATCACGACGGCTCGCTCCCGGGGGGCGCTCGTCGGTTTCACGACCCCGTGCTCGACGCCTTGCTGCAGGTACCCGACGGCGTCGTCGACGAGCTCGTCGAGCAGGGTGGCGACGTGCTCGGAACCGTCGGCCAGGGTCCGCGCCAGGTAGCGCAGCAACGGGGGACCTTGCCCCAACTGGCGCAAGCCGGCCAACGGATCAAGGCTGCCAGTCATCGCCGCGCTCTTGCTCGTCCGGATCACCGACGCGACGTGGTGGTCGCAGGCGACGCGCAAGCCATCCTTCGACCCGAAATGGTGCACGACCAGCGGCGCTGAGACCCCCGCGTCCTCGGCCACCGCGCGCAGCGTCGTGCTGGCTACACCGTCGGCGGCGAACCGCGCGATGGCCGCGTCGCGTATCCGCGCCCGCGCGGTGAGATCAGCGTCTCCTAGCGGGGGCGGCGGGCTGGTCGTGGTGCCCACGGGGGCGTCCTGTCGAGCGTTCTGGTTCCTGAATGCTCGTACAAGATACTTAATGTGCGTTCAGTATGTCAAGGGACAGGCGCTGCCGGCTCGCCGGCCGGGTGTATCGAGCGTGAAGGTGGGAAGGGCTAGGTGATCTTCGGGACCGCGTCCGGAGGCGACACCGCGAAGCGCCCGTCGGGGCGCCCACACAGGCCCGACAGGAAACCTCATGCCACGTATCGGATTGGTGCTCGGCGGCGGCGGTATGGTCGGGCAGGCCTACCACGCCGGTGTGCTCGCCGCCCTCGAGCACGACCTCGGCTGGGACCCGCGTACGGCCGACGTCGTCGTCGGCACCTCGGCTGGGGCGCTGACCGGCACGTTCGTCCGTTTCGGTGTCCCGGCGCATGACCTGTCGGCGTGGGCGGTCGAAGCGCCGCTGTCGGTGGATAGCGAAGCCACGCTCGCGCGGCTGTCGGACCAGCGACGCCCGGAGTTTCCCGATATCGGCGCACGGCACTTGCTGTCGGGCTGGCGCCTGCCCTCCCGGCAGGCGGTCGGCCGGCTGCTGCTTCGGCCCTGGGGGTTTCGCCCCGGTGCGCTGGCGTCGACGATGATGCCTGCCGGTCGCGTGGACCTGCTGGACTACGTCGACGCGCTCGACTCCGTGTCGTCGCAGTCGACCGGGCACCCGCTATGGGTGTGCGCAACGAAGCGCGACGACGGAGAGCGCGTCGTCTTCGGGCGCGACTCCATCCTGGGGGCCTCGCTGACCGAAGCTGTGGCGGCGTCGTGCGCGATCCCCGGCTACTTCGCTCCGGTGGACATCGCCGCGGTGGAGTACGTCGACGGCGGGATGTCCTCGCCCACCAACGCCGACGTCCTGGCTGACGAGGATCTTGACGTCGTCGTGGTCGTGTCTCCCATGTCAGCATCCGACGGCGAGGCCTCGGGGGTGGATCGGTTCATGCGCCGCTGGGCGCATCGGCGGCTGGACCGGGAGGTCCGCATCCTGCGCAAGCGGGGCAGCGCGGTCGTTCCCATCGAGCCGGGCCCGCAGGCGCGCGAGGTCATGGGCCTCAACATGATGGACAACGACCGCACCGACAGCGTTGTTCAAGAAGCCTTCATCGACACCGGCCGCTACACCGCTGACCCCGACGTCGCCGATCTTCTCGGCGCCGGCGACCGCATTGTGCAACGAACGCGGGCGGGATAGCTCACGCGCAAGCAGCACCGGCGCGAGCGGCTTGCTGTGCCCGGTGGTGCGGGACCGTCGGGAGCGCGGGCTGACGGTTCGCCGTGGCTTGTCGCGAAGACCACCCCCAGCGGGTGTGTTTGCGAAGCGCGGGCTGACGGTTCGCCGTGGCTTGTCGCGAAGACCACCCCCAGCGGGTGTGTTTGCGACACGCGGGGTGACGGTTCGCCGTGGCTTGTCGCGAAGACCACCCCCAGCGGGCGCTAACGCGACACGCCAGCCGCCTCAGACGTGGTCTGGTTCGAGCCGGCGTCAGGACGATCCCCGCGCCAGGCGTCGAGCCAGCAGACCCCGCCCGGGCGCGGCGGTGACCCCGTGCACCACGGTGCTGACCGCGACCAGCAGCGTGCCCGCCGCCCACATGGTCTCGTCGGCATCGCCGGCCGCGTGGCGTTCGGCCAGATACAACAGGGCGGCGACCCCGACAGGGCCGAACCAGCCCACGAACCCTGCTTCAGCCGGCCGCAGCCGCAGCCAGGGACCTAGCACCAGCAGCAGGGGGAGCCGGCGTAGGACCAGGATCCCGACCACGAACCAGGCTCCAGCCCATCCCAGGTCCGCCCAGGCACTCCACGGAGCGATGACGCCGAGCAGCACGAAGACCGGCAGCACCAAGTAGCGGTTGATCGCCTCCTGCACCTCCCACTCCGCCACGCGGTCGCTCTGGGCGATCTGGGCGCTGTAGACCAGACCGGCGACGAACACGCCCAGCACCCCCACGCCTCCCGCCAGGGTGGTGGCACCGAGCACCGTGATGGTCAAGGCCAGGGTCAAGGCGAGGAAGGCTGACTGCTCGAGGTCACGGTGGCGTTCCGACCACAGCAGCAGTCGTCCGGTGAGCCATCCGGCCGCGCCTCCCACGACCACGGCGATCAACAGGCTTGCCGCCGCGTCTGCCGCCTCTGCCGCCACGGCGCCTGCGCTGGCGGCGGCCAAGGCGATCATGGGCGCGGCGAGCCCGTCATTGGCCCCGGATTCGACCGACACCAGGAGACGCACGCGCTGGGGCAGCTGGCGCTCTGCAGGCTCGCCTTCGATGATGTTCGAGGCCAGGACCGGGTCGGTGGGTGTCGCGATCGCTCCCAGCAGCGCGGCCGCGGCGGGGGCGAGCCCGAGCGTCAGCCAGCCGATCGCCGAGGCGGCCATGGCCATCCCGGCCATGCCGACCACCAGGAGCAGGGCAAGGGCCCGAAGCTCACGGCGGAACTCGTGGGGCGGGTGCCGCAGGGCGACCGCCAGGACCGCCATGGCAACGGCCAGCTCCGCGCTGATCCGGATGGCTTCGGGCCCGATGGCCTCGTCGAGGGTGACCCAACCCAGCCCGCCCGGCCCGACGGCTGCGCCGAGCGCCAGTGCCAGCAGTGGCTCGGTGACTGGCATGTCCCGCATCGGCCGGGACACCAGCCCCACGGCCACGGCGAGGCCACCGACGAGGGCCAACAGAAGCGGCAGGGTCATGCCGGACAGTCTCGAGGGCGCGCGGCATCACCAAACGTGGCCTACGGGGCCTTGGCAGGGCCGCCACCAACCCCTGGCAGCGCCCGCCACCAGCCCAGGCAGGGCCGCCACCAACCCCTGGCAGCGTGTCCGCCACGCACCAGCTGCCAAAGGCATGTCGCAGGCCGCTGGTAGGGTACGGTCATACAAATACCGCGACTGTAATTTCAGGAGCGTGAGTGCCGTGATGCTGCAGGAACCATCAACCTTGTGGGGAGCCTCGGAGTCGAGCGCCGGCGCGGCGACCCTCCCCCGGGGATCCGAGCCCGAGACGGATCAGTGCCTCGGCACCTTGATCACGCATGCCGACGACTGGCTCGAGTGCACCGAGCCCGACTGCGACGACCTGCACTCCGCACGCCACCTGTGGATGGTGTCGTGCTTCAGCCAGTGGGCCATGTGCCCCTGCCGCCCCGGTGACGAGGCGAGCTAGGCGCTGCGGGCCTGCGCGGGCTCTTGCTGTTGGCTCAGGGCTTCGACGAGTTGTTCCTTGGTCATCCGTGAACGGCCGGGAATGCCCCGCTGCTTGGCCAGCTCGTAGAGCTCCTCGCGGCTCTGGCCCTCGAGGGGTTGGCCTGAAGGCTGCGGCTGGGCCTCGCCGTCGCCTGCGCCGTCGGAGGGCTCTGCGCGTCCGCGGCGGGCCACGCTTTCCTTAAGCGCTGCGACCAGGTCCACCACCTCACCGGTGTCTGGCGTCTCCGGTGCGGCCACGACCTCCTCGCCACGCACCTTCTGGTCGATGACCTCGAGGACGCGGTTGCGGTAGCGGTCCTCGTACTGGGTCGGGTCCCACGTCGTCGACCACGCCTCGATGAGCTGGCGGGCTGCGTCGAGCTCTCGCTGCTCTGGCTGGGCGGATCCCACGTCGATGTTGCTCGGGTCGACCACCTCGTCGTGGAAGTGCATCGTGTGCAGTGTCAGCCGGTCGTCCACAGGACGGGCGATGACCAGGTGCTCCTTGGTGTTCATCACCAGGCGCCCGATGGCGGCCTGCCCGGTGTCCTCCATCGCGCGCACGAGCAGCGCATAGGGGCGCTCGGCAGCAGCGTCGCTGGGGCCCGCGTAGTACGTCGCGTTGAAGTAGCGCGGGTCGACGTCGGCGAGCCTGACGAAGTCCTCCACGTTGATCGTGCGCGACCCATCGGGTGCAGCCGCCTCGAGGTCCTCTGGCTCCAAGGTCACATGCCGCCCGTCGCCCAGCTCGTACCCGCGCACGATCTGCTCGTTGGCGACCTCCTCGCCAGTCTCCTCGGACACCCGGCGGTAGCGGATGCGGGACCCGGTCTCCCGGTCGAGCTGGCGGAAGCGGACGGTCTTCTCCCGCACGGCTGTGTAGAGCTTGACGGGGACGTTGACTAGGCCGAAGCTGATGACGCCGGTCCACAGTGCGCGTGCCATCGAACAGCAACCTCCTCGCGTGGGCGCCCGGAGGGCCCCGGAACCTTTGCAGCATCCCCAGTTCCGTGCCTGTCGACCCAGCCCCCGACCAGATGTGGTCGGGACGCGCCGGCCACCGAGGCGCGGGCAGGCCGAGGACGCGGGGCTACGCGTTGCGTTGCAGCGCGTCGTAAGAGCATGCACCCGGATCGGCCTCGGGGTCCAGACCCTTGTACGCAGCGGCTCGAAGCAGGCCTTCGGACGTGACCTCGCCGTACTCGATGGCGCACACCAGGTCGGCCCGCAGCCAACGAGCCCCAGCCGGTGGCGAGGGGCCCGTGCCGAAGGGCGACGCGTCGGCGGTGTGGTGCGCGAAGCGTTCCTCGAGCCGGTCGAGCTCCTCTTCGGTGAACCCCGTCCCCACCCGTCCGACGTAGCGCAGCGCCGACCCTTCGTACGCCCCGGCCAGCAGGCTTCCGGGGCGCCCTGTCCGCTTGCCTTCGCCCGGCATGAACCCCCCGATCACCACGCGGGCGCGTCGGCGCACCTTCAGCTTGAGCCAGTTCCGGCTACGCGCGCCGGGGCGGTACGGCGAATCGAGGCGCTTGGCGATCAGCCCCTCGAGGCCATGCTCGATCGCCGCGGAGAACATCGCCGAACCCTGGCCGTCGACGCCGTCGCTGTGCCGCACCGCGCTCCCGGGGATCAACACCTCTCCCAGCAGGTCGAGGCGCTCGGACAGGGGCAGCGAGGTCAGCTCCTCGCCGTCGAGCACGAGCAGGTCGAAGGCCATGTAGGTCACCTTGACCGTGCGGCGAAGCCGGTCGATCGCGGCGCGATCACGCAGGTGCATGCGGCGCTGGAGCAGCTGGAACGACGAGCGTCCCCGCTCGTCGAGCACGACGATCTCGCCGTCGAGCACGGCGTTGCGGGCCAGCACCCGCTCCCACAGGGAGGCCAGTTCGGGGTACCCGCCGGTCAGATCGTTGCCGGCGCGGCTGACCAGCGTGGTGGCCGCGGGTTGTCCGGCCCCTGGTCGGCGTGTCGTCGCGATCGCGCGGACCCCGTCCCACTTGACCTCGAAGCGCCACGCGGGGTCGTCGAACACGCGACCCCCGCCATCTACGGCCAGCATCGGTCGCAGGTCGGGTGGTGGGTGGGGCAGCGTCTCTGGCTGTCCGGTGCGGATCACGAGCCATTGGGTGGGGTCGTCGCCGGTGCGGAAGAGGTGGAACTCGCCGTCGTGGCGGGAGCCGTGGAGGCGGATTTTGACGCCGTCGTTGCGCCACTCCAGCGTTTCGTAGGTGCCCTGGTCCCAGATCCGCATTGGGCCCGCGCCGTACTCCCCCTGCGGGATGTCCCCCGAGAAGTCGAGGTAATCGAGCGGATGATCCTCGGTCTGGATCGCTAGGTGCTGGACGCCGGGTACGTCTGGCAATCCCTTCGGCACCGCCCAGGAGGCCGCGGTGCCCCGGTGCTCCAGACGCAGGTCGTGATGCAGCCGCGTGGCCAGGTGATGCTGGACCACGAACCGGGGCGCGTCGGACCGAGGGCGGGACGGCTCGGACGTGGGCGGGGGCTCGGGGCTCTTGGCGAAGTCGCGGCGCTGGCCGTACCGCTCGAGCCGCTCGGCGGGGCTCATGCCTGGCTGCGCCTGCTTCTGTGCGATGGAGCTGGCGAGTTCCACGCGGTGGCGGGGCCCATGGTCTCGTTCCGGCGTCAACCCCACCGCCGTCATGGCTTCGAACAGGTCTTGGCCGCCCTGCAGGATCGGGGCGCCGAGGTCGGCACCACCCGACAGGCGTGACCAGACCGAGGCGATCGTGAAGTCGCGTGGGTGGACGTCGGTGGCAACCTCCTCCCACGTCAGCGGGGTCGCCACCGGGGCGTCACGCTCTGGGCGCAGCGAGTAGGTGCCGGCGATGTTCTTGCCCTCGGTGTTCATGCCGTAGTCGAGGTAGACCGCTCGCGGCCGGTCCTGCACCGCCCACGTCATGGTCGTGCGCTCCGGATCGGCTTGGTGCACGAACCGGCAGATGCGTTCGACGAACCGGCGCACGTCACTGGACGAGTGGACGCGGTCGACCGGCACGAAGACCTGCATGCCGGTCGCACCCGAGGTCCTGGGGTAGCTGCGGAGCCCGAGGTGCTCGAGCGCGTCGTGCACCAGCAGGGCGACGTCTCGCACGGTGGCGAAGTCAGTGCCCATCGGGTCGAGGTCGAAGAACGCGTAGTCGGGATGGCCGATGTCGTCGACGCGTGCGTGCCACGGGTGCATCTCGATGCACCCGAGGTTGGCGATCCACAGCAGGCTGGCCGTGTCCTGAGCGAGGAGGTAGTCGATCGTCTTGCCGTCAGCCACGCTGGTCACCGGAGCGGTCGTGACCCACGACGGTGTGTGAGTCGGGGCCTGCTTGGCGTAGAAGAACTCGCCGTCGGCCCCGTTGGGCATGCGCTTGAGGGTCAGCGGGCGCCCCGCGAGGTAGGGCAGGACCCAGGGGGCAGCGTTGTAGTAGTAGCCCAGGAGGTCGGCTTTCGTGTAGCCCTCCGGGCTCCAGTACGCCTTGCGCACGTTCGACACGGGCACGGCGACGTCGTCGAGGTCGACCACCGTGTCGTTCTGGCGCTTCCGCAGGGGCAGCGGCACCGGGAAGTCAACGGTGGTCACCGGCTGTGGTTCGGCCATCAAGCCATCAACTCCAACGAGCGCCGAGCCACGCGCGGTTGCGCGTCGCCCAGCGAGACGAGGCGTGCCACACGACAGGAGGTACCCCTCCGGGGCGCTGAGGTTTGCACTTCCGGCCCCCGGGAATCCACCGTTGCAGACCCACGATCGCCGGTGCGCCGCTTGCGCGCGTCGGCGCCCCCGGGACCAGGAGGCATGCGTGCGCAAGCATCTCGCCGCGTTGGTGCTGCTGCTGCTGTTCGGTGTCGCAGCATGCGAAACCGACGCCCCAGACGACGCGCCGCTCGACGACAGCGTCAACGGCAACGACCAGGCCGCCGACCCCGCCAACGGAGACGACGGGGGCTAACGCGGCTGCTCGGCGAGATCCGGATCGTCGGCGCCTTGCGGGGCGATGCCCAGGGCTTCGGCGAGACGGTTGACGGCATCTGGGCCACGCTGGAGCTCCAGCGAGAGCACCACACGTGCGGCGCCCGCCCCCTCGAGGCGCGCGAGATGCTCGCGCAGGTCGTCCCACTGGCGGTCAGCCACGTAGTGGTCGACGGGGACGAGAGCTTCGATCGTCACGTCGTGCTCCCGGTCAGTGTCGGCCCGGAGAGAGGCAAGTCGTTGCGTGTTCGCAGCGAAGGCGTCCGGATCGGTGCCGACGCCGTTCCAGACGTCGGCATGGCGCGCTGCAACCGTCAGCACAGGGTCGCTGCTGCCGCCCACGACGAGCTGCGGAGGGACGATGCCTGTGGGGCCCAGGCGGGCGTCACGGAGCCCGAGTTGGGAGTGACTGACCGCGTGCCCGCGCCACAGGGCGGGCAACACCCGGCAGAAGGCGTCCAGTCTCGCGACGCGGTCCCGGAAGGACAGCTTCGTCGGAGCCAGCGGTTCGCGTGCCACCGGGTCCTGCGGCATCCCCGCGCCCAGGCCCACGCTGACGCGCCCGCCGCTCAGTGCCTGGGCCGCGGCGATCTGCGCGGCAAGGGTGACCGGGTCGCGCAGGGCGATGTTGACCACGTGGATGGCCAGCGGGACGGTGGAGGTGCACGCCCCCATCACGGTGAGCATCGAGGGGGCGTCCCAGCTTGGACCGCCTTCGTGAGCGGTGAGCTGATCCGAGCAGGACACCATCGCAAAGCCCGCCTCCTCGGCGGCGCGCCAGGAGGCGACCAGCTCAGCGAAGGGCCAGCCGCGGGGCCCAAGTCTCACGCCGATGTGCATGCCGTTCCCTTCACCCCACGCCGTGCGCAGCCGACCGGCCCGAGCGCGTTCGACCCGGCTTCGCATCGTGACCTGGCTGGCGGTCCACCACGACGTCCCTGGTGGTGCTCCGACGTGCCTGGATCGCTCGTGCCCCGCTTCCCCGCGAAAGCCCTGGTCGAGTTCCATCGTACCCGCCGGCCCCCCCGACGGTGGGCCGCACGACCGAGCTGGCCTCGCCACGTTGGGCCATCGTCGCCTTCACGTCCAGGACCTTTCCGCTCCGTGCCGCGGCGGCGCCATCCTGCCAACCATGACGCGGCACTCGCCCGTACCCACCCACAGGCTGCACATGCGTCGGATAGGCGGTGTCATCCCCACCGCCGCACGATCGCCGGTGGCCCAACTCGCACGGGGACCCCCCGAGAGAAGTGCGCCAGGGCAGGCCCGCTGGGCGAGGGCAGACGTGCGGCGGAGAACAGGCCGGCGACCTCGCAGTGCTCGACCTCGGCAGCCTGCAGCGCCCAGGGAGGATGCTCGACCGGGGTGCGCATGAGCAGCGGTCCGCGCCGGTGGTAGGCCGCCCAACGGGCTGTCAGAAAGCGGGTCAGGGCGTCGCCGTGCGCAGGGTGCAGCGGCTGGGTGGGCCGCACGCGGACGTCATGGTTTTGCCGGTTGGTGCCGCTCGACCAGGAGCGGTAGCGCAGTGCGCCCTCCCGCTGGTCGATGCGCATGCGTCGCCGGGTGTAGGGCAAGCCGATCGCTCGCAGGGCGGCGACGAACCAGGCAGAGGTGACCTCCATGTGCAGGAACCACAGGCCCTGCCGCCCGTCCGGTCCAGCGATGTAGGTCCGGAGGTTGGTCTCGGGAAACACCGACAGGCGGGTGGGCAAACGGATCAACGGTGGCTGCACGTGGATGCGAAACGGCGTCATGGTCACCCAGGCGGAGCCCTCGTGTACCAGTGCGCGCGCGCCGCCGGGCAGCAGCGGCGCGAGCGAGGCGGGCGGCACCGGCCAGTGCAGGAAGGCGATGTCCTCCCAGCGGTGCAGGTTGACCGGGATCGTCACGCGGTGGGGCGCCGCAGGGGTGGGCGCGGCGTCCCGTGCGAAGTGGCCGACGTGGTCACGGTCGTGCATCACCCCGGTTACTACCCATGAGGTCCCACGTCACGCCGGGGAGGACCGTTTGGTGACCGGTCGTGCGGGCAGGGATGAACCATGCACGGCGCATCGGATGTCACCGTCGTGGTTCGCACCGTCGATGAGCAAGCGCTCGGGCGACTGCTGGCCCGCCTGGCCGAAGGGCGGCTGCCCCAGCGCGTGATCATCGTGGATGACCGTGGTGTTCCCCGACGCGGCTCACGGCCGCAGCTACCCACCGACCTGGCAGGTCCGCTGACATCACGGCTGACCGTGCTGGAGGGCCCTCGGCGGGGTCCGCTGAGCGCGCGGAACGTTGGATGGCGCGCGGCCACGACACAGTGGGTGGCCTTCATCGCGGAAGATGCCTCGGTGCCGGCCGGCTGGTTCGCGGCGCTCCAGGACGACCTGCGCAGCGCCGCCGTCGATTCAGGACGGCCAGGGCTGGCAACGCGCGGCTCGTCGCCGGTGGTGGTCGTCTACGGCAGGCAGAAGGCTGAGGCGGCCCCCGTCCAGAACGGTGAGAGATCCGAGCCTGAGCCACGAGCCGAGCCTGAGCCACGAGCCCAGGGCGGCACCGGAGTGCAGGCCGCCCCATGGGAGACCGTCGATGCGGCCTTCCGGCGTGACGTGCTCGCAGCGCTCGGTGGGTTCGACGAGCGGATCGGGGACCCCTTTCTGGGCCAACTCGAGTTCGAGCTGCGTGCCGGCCGGCGGGCGCGGTTCGTGCGTGGCGCTCGCACCGTGACGCACCCCGCCGCAACGGGGGTGCGTACCGGCGGGATGCCATCCCAGCAAGGTCGCGCTGCCGAGGTCTTGCTCACCCGCCTGCACGGAGGGGCATGGCGATCTGATGCGGGTCTGCCCGGACCCAGGACCGCTGGCCATCTCCTGACGAGCGCTGCCGTCGCGCTCGGCGCAACGTCGGCGGTCGTCGCTGCCGTGGGCAAGCGCCGGGCCGCTTGGTTGGTCACGGCGGCTGCCGCGGGTGGCTGGGCGGTCGGCACCGCCAACACGATGGCCGAGCGGTTGAGACAGTCCTCGCCATCGCCGCCGGCGACTGTCTGGATCGTGCTGACCAGTCCGTTCCATCCGCTCGTCGCCACCCGATGGTGGCTCAAGGGGGCCCGTCGGGCGATGCGCGCCACCCCATGGGGACCGACGCGCCCGACAGCGGTGCTGTTCGAGCGGTCGGTCCTGGAAGCGGCGGAACCGGCCGCGGAGACGCCGGCGTCCGCGCCTCCGACCCAGCAGGCGCCGGCGTCCGCGCCTCCGGCCCGGGCCGCGCCGGAAGCTGCCCAGGCCGTCCAGCGACTGCGCCGCGCGGGGATCGGCATGGCGGTGCTGGCAGCCCAACCCGAGATCGCCACCGGGCTGTCCTCGGCCACGAGCGTGGACGCGGCCAACGCCGAGATCAGCGAGCAACTCGGCGGGGTCGACGTCTGGGCGGTGTGCCCGCATGACCCCGGGGAGCGCTGTGACTGCCGGCCTCCGCGGCCTGCGCTGGTGCACCGTGCCGCGCAACAGCTTGGCGTATCGACCGCTGATTGCGTCGTGGTCGGTCAGCAGGAGGGCTTCCTCGCCGCCGCTGTGCATGCCGGCGTCCGCGCGATCGCATGTCCCACGACGTCAGGGCCCGACCAGGACGGCTCGGTGGCGTTCGAGACCGAGCCGTCGCTCGATCGGTTGGTGGACCGGATCCTCGCCGAACGCCGCTTCGCGCAGGTCGCTGCAGCGCTCTGACCGGATGCTCGTGCGCACTCCGTCCACGGGGGCTGCATTGACCGGCGGGCACTGGGTACGGGGGGGGACCTCACAACCACCGGAGGGCATGCGCGGCGAAAGGGTGACGACGTGCCGGACTTCGAACTTGAGGCCCTCGACCTGGCCGTCATGGCCGTATACGTGGTCTTCATCATCGGCCTGGGGTGGTACGTCGGCCGCAAGAAGGAGGACTCCGAAGGCTTCTTCCTCGCTGGCCGCGGCATGCTCTGGCCGCTGGTGGGGTTCGGCCTGATCGCCTCGCAGTTCTCCGGGACCCAGTACCTGGGCCTCGCCGGTGCCGGCTACGACGAGGGGATCGCGGTCTGGAACTACGAGTGGATCGCGACGCTGGTCCTCGTGGCCTTCGCGCTGCTGATCCTGCCCTTCTACCTGCAGTCGAAGGTCTCGACGGTGCCCGAGTTCCTGGAGAAGCGTTACGACCGCCGGTCGCGCTACGCCTTCAGCGGGTTCACCGTCTTCACCGGCATGTTCATCGATTCCGCGGGTGCAATGTTCGCCGGCGCGCTGGTGATGCAGGTGCTATTCCCCGAGCAGCCGTTGATGCTCCACATCATCCTCATCGCGCTGATCGGCGGGGTTTACGTGATCCTGGGCGGGCTGCAGGCGGTGATGATCACCGACACCATCCAGGGCATCTTGTTGTTCGGCGCAGGCGGAGCGATCTTCCTGTCGGTGTTCGGCGAGTTCGGGTTCCAATGGTCGGCGCTGCCCGAGCTTGCACCCGAGGACGGCTGGACGTTGACGCCACCCGCCGACGACGACTTCCTCCCGTGGCCCGGGATCTTCACCGGAGCGATCTGGCTGAGCTTCTACGTCTGGGTGTCGAACCACATCATCGTCCAGAAGGTGCTGGCAGCCAAGAGCATCGACCACGGGCGCTGGGGTGCGCTGTTCGCCGGGCTGATGCAGCTGCCGCTTCTGGTCCTGCTCATCTTCCCCGGCGTGCTCGCCCGCGGCGTGTACGAGGACATCCCCGACGGTGACCTGGTCTGGCCCTCGCTGGTCTTCGACTTCCTCCCCGTGGGGATCCGCGGACTGATCATCGTCGCGCTGCTGGCGGCCATCATGTCAACGCTGGACTCGGTGCTAAACGGGGCATCCAGCCTGGTCGTCAACGACTTCATCAAGACCCGCCAGCGCCAGTTCACCGAACGCCAGCTGCTGATGATCGGCCGGGTCCTCGTCGGGGTGTTCATGGTGCTGGCAGCCGCGTGGGCGCCGGTCATCACCACGTTCGCCGGGATCGTCGAGTACTTCCAGTCCTTCCTGGGGTACGTCACCATGCCCCTGGTCGTCGTCTTGGTGGGTGGCCTGTTCTGGCCGCGAGCCAACGATCGCGCCGCGTTCTGGACCTTCGTGATCGGTTGTCCCATCGGGATCGTGGCGTTCATGACCGGCGAGGTGCTGGAACTGCACGAGCTGCAGTTCCTGTACGGCACGGGATTGATGGTGCTGCTGAGCATCGGCCTGTACGTGGGCTTGTCGTTGACGGCCCCGGCGCCGCGTCGAGAAGACCTCGAAGGCGTCGTCTGGACGCGCGAGACGTGGCAGCGCGAGACCCGGGAGCTGCAGGACAAGCCCTGGTACGCCAACTACCGCTACCTGGCGATCGGGTTGGTCGTCGTCACGCTCGCCGCCGTGATCCCGCTGCTCAACTGACCGCCGTCGAGGTTGGCTACAAGGAGTGCACATGCGAGCCGTCACCTGGCAGGGCCCACGTAGCGTCTCGGTCGAGGACGTCCCCGACCCGACCATCGAGCAGCCCGAGGATGCGATCATCCGGGTCACCAGCTCGGGGCTATGCGGCTCGGATCTGCACCTGTACGAGGTGCTGGGCCCGTTCCTGGACGAAGGCGACGTGCTCGGCCACGAGCCGCTGGGCATCGTCGAGGAGGTCGGCGACGGCGTGACCGCGGTGGCACCCGGCGACCGGGTGGTGATCCCGTTCCAGATCTGCTGCGGCGCATGCTGGATGTGCGACCAGGGCCTGCACACCCAATGCGAGCGGACCCAGGTGCGTGACCAGAACATGGGCGCAGCCCTGTTCGGTTACACCAAGCTGTACGGGCAGGTCCCCGGTGCCCAGGCCGAGTACCTGCGCGTACCCCACGCCAACTTCATGCCGACTCGTTTGCCCCCCGAGCCACCCGACGAGCGTTTCGTGTATCTGTCCGACGTGCTGCCGACCGCATGGCAGGCCTACCGCTACGCCGACGTGCCCCCCGGCGGGACCCTCGTGGTCATCGGTCTCGGGCCGATCGGCGAGATGGCCACGCGCATCGCCCGGTACCACGGCACCGAGGTGGTCGGCATCGACCAGGTCGCAGAACGAAACGAGCGGGTGCGAGGCCTGGGCGCGACAACCATCGACCTCGAGGCGGTCGAGGACGTCACCGAGGCGGTGCGCTCGCTGACCAACGGGCGCGGCGCCGACGCCGTGATCGACGCGGTCGGCATGGAGGCCGACCCCTCACCGGCGGGCAAGCTGGCGCAGCGCGTCGGCGCGTTGCTCCCCGACGCGATCGCCGCCCCGTTCATGGAGCGCGCGGGGGTGGACCGCCTGGCGGCCCTGTACCTGGCCATCGACGTCGTCCGCCGCGGCGGCACGATCTCCCTGTCCGGCGTCTACGGCGGGATGGCCGACCCGCTGCCGATGCTGACGCTATTCGACAAGCAGGTGCAGATGCGGATGGGGCAGGCCAACGTCAAGCGGTGGATGGACGAGCTGCTGCCGCTGGTCGTCGACGAAGACGCGCTGGGCCTGGAGTCCTTCCACAGCCACCGCCTCCCGCTCGAGTCCGCGCCCGACGCCTACGAGATGTTCCAGCGCAAGGACGACGGCGCGTTCAAGGTGCTGTTCGACCCTGGGCAGCGCGGCTAGGTGTTCTGGGCGGCGGGGATCAGCGACAGGCCGCCGTCGACCACGACGGAGCTGCCGGTCATGTAGTCGCTGCCCGGGCCGACAAGGGCCACGATCGTGGCGGCGATCTCCTCGGCGTGGGCGGGCCGCCCGAGGGGGACGGCGCCCCGTTGTTGCTCGGTGGGGTCGGCCTCGTGCTGGTCGGTCATCGGGGTTGCCACCTCACCGGGCGCGACGGTGTTGACCCGCACGCCGTGGCCGCCCAGCTCGAGCGCCATGACCTTCGACACCAGGCCCATCCCGGCCTTCGCGGCGCAGTACGCCACCGCCCCCGGCAGGGGGATGTGCTCGTGGACGCTCGTGACGTTGATGATGTGACCGCCGCCGGCGTCGACCATGTGGCGGGCCGCGTGCTGGGCGGCCAGGAAGCAGCCGGTCAGGTCCACGTCGATGATCTTGCGCCAGTCGTCGAGGCTGTGCTCGAGCACTGGGGCCTGCTGCATCGCCCCGGCGTTGTTGACCAGCACGTCGAGACCGCCCATCTCCCCGATGAGCTCGTCGAGCACCGCGCTGATGCGGTCGGGCTCGGCGAGGTCGAGCTGCCGGACGACCAGCGGGGTGCCCCCGTTGCGTTGCGCCTGCTCGGCTGCGTCGTTCGCGCCCTGTGTGTCGCTGCGGTAGGTGATGGCCACCTGATGGCCGTGCTGAGCCAGGCTGACGGCAGCCGCACGACCGATGCCCGAGTCGCCGCCAGTGACGATGATGCGTGCCATGCGCTGTCTCCTTCGTCGGTGTTTCGTGGGTGCGCCATGCGAGTCGTCAGCCCTCGACGGCCGCGGCCTCCTCCGGGGCGGCGAGCTTCTGCTGCCGTCGTCGAGCCACGAGGCCGGCGGTGACCCCCGCGACAAGCGGTACCGCGATGAGCAGCACGCGGAGCACGACGACGACGATCTCGATCGGCGCGTCCAACAGCCGGGCGATCACGTCGTTGGTCGCGGCGATGGTGGCCACGGCGACGAACGTTCCGCCCGCCCACACCGCCGCCGCACGGACCGGGATGTCGTGCAGGCGCTGGTTGACGTGGCTGACGTCCTCGTGGCCGCGGATGGCGCGCTCGATCCACGGCCACAAGGCGGTGGCCGCGACCAGCAGCAGCGGCAGCGCGACCCCCATGAGGAACGGTGCCGACCACACCGCACCGAGGGCGGCGAACTCGAACGGCGGGGCGAGCCGCAGCAGGCCCTCGACCCAGAACAGGAACCAGTCTGGCTGTGACGCGTTGGTCGCCTCGCCGATGCGGTACGGCCCATGCAGGTCCAAGTCGGCGTAGGGCAGCAACGCCGCTGCTACGGCCAGCACTGCACCGATCCCCAGCGCGAGCACGGTGGACGTCATCGCCTGCCACGGCCACAGCGGCTCACCGACGACGTAGCGCTCGGCGTCGATGTCGTCGCGCGGGCGCTGGGTGTGATCTTGATGGCCGATCAGCGCGAGGTGCAGCCCCAGCAGGGCGGTGATGATCAGCGGCGCCCACAGCGCGTGCAGGGCGAACATGCGCGGCAGCATCTGACCGGTGGGGAACTCGCCGGCGAACAGCCACTGCGCCAGCGTCTCACCCACCCACGGGATCGCGATCACCAGCGCGTACAGGATGCGCAGGCTCGTGCCGGCCAGGACGTCGAACGGCAAGTTGTGCCCGGTCCATCCCGAGATCGCGGCCATCACCAGCAGCGCCACGCCGATCAGGTGCGTCAGCTCGCGTGGCGCCCGGAACGCGCCGGTGGCCAGGACCCGGATGAGGTGGGCCAGGATCGCCGCGACGAAGATGTGGCTGGCGAGGCGGTGCACCCGCCGCAGCAGCAGCCCGCCGGGCACGTCGTGGGACAGCGTGACCACCGACGCGTACGCCGCGGGCATCTCCCGGCCCTGGTGCAGGGTTGACCCGCCCTCGTACGTCACCATCGCCGCCGACGGCTCGTAGAACAGCGTCAAGGCGATGCCGGTCAGGACGAGGATCACGAACGCGATCACGGCGACCTCGCCGAACAAGAACGACCAGTGGCGGGGAAACGCCTTGACCGCGAGCTTGGCGATGAGCGGGCTGACTCCCAGCCGGCGGTCGATCCCGCGGACTACGACGGCGGCCGGGTTCCTCATTCGGAGCCCTCGATCTCGGCCGGGGTGGGACGCCCCTCGCGGGGCCGCAGGCCGGTCGTCGGGCCGACATGGCCGATGAACTCACCCGCGGCGACTAACACCCCGTCCTCGAGCCGCAACGGCAGCTGCGGAAGGGGCCGCTCGGCAGGGCCGAAGGTAGGCATCGCTCCAGCCGTCGCGTCGAAGGAGGCCTGGTGGCAGGGGCAGAACAGCGCGCCGGTGCCCGCGCGGAACAGCCCGACCGGGCAGCCCATGTGCGTGCACACCTTCGAGTACGCCACGAGGTTGCCGTCGACGACCCCGTCGAGGTGCGTGGGTGGCCGCAAACGGTCGACGGGGGCGCGGACCAGGACGACCGAGGAGAGCTCCTCGCGCACGGGCTGACCGTCGGGCCCTTCTGGCCAGATCGTGTCGAGGCCTCCGTCGGGAAGCGCTGCGGGGGACAGCAGCTCCCCCTCGTCGTCGAGCAACCGCACGCCGTCCGACCACCGGGTGCGCAACCCGATGTCGGGTCGGGTCGGGCCCATCGCCGTGGCCGGAGCGACCAACCCCACGGCGATGCCGCAACCGGCCACGAGGATGGTCCGACGACCCATGCGCTGCCCGGCGGGCTGCTGCTCGCCGGCGGTGACGACACCCTCGACCTGTCCCGCGGAGCCAGCCTCGGTGGGAAGGGCAGGCCGCTCCTCCACCCCGGTTACCTGCGGATAGGTCGCAAGGACGTACCTGCGGATCGCAGCGGCCATCCCCGCCAGGGCGATCGCGAGCAGGATGCCCAGCACCGCCACGTCGGCCTCCAGAACGAACGCGACCGCGAACCCGATCCCACCGGCGGCGCTGGCCAGCGCCCACAGGGCAACAACCCGAAACGAGCCGCGGTCCGGTGATGGGTCGATGCGTTCGAACTCCTGCATGCGGCCTCCTGTCGGGAGCGCGCCTAGCTGCTGGGGCGGCGGTACGCCAACATGATCACGATCGCGACGAGGGTGAGCACGGGGATGGCGGCCAGCGCCTGCGAGATGCGATCGAGCTCGCGAAGGCCAACCGGGGTCATCGGGATGTCGTCCATGCTGGTGGTGTACGCCGCGATGTCGGCCACATCCTGGTCGGACAGCTGGCTCTCGTCGAAGGCGGGCATGTTGAACGGCCCCTCGCGCGTCGCCTCGGCGATGGCGACCTCGTCGAGACCGCGCACCCCGAGCACGGTCTCACCGCCGCCCGAGATCCCCCCGATGCCCGTGGCGCCGTGGCACTGCATGCAGTTCGCCGCGTACAGGTCCCCGCCGCGGGCCCGATCGCCGGCGCCGACCTCGGGGATCTCGCCGGGCAGCTCGAGCTCGACCGACAACCACGCTGCCAGCGCGTCACGGTCCTCGGGGCTGATGTCGGGCTCTTCGATCAGACCGGCTCGCGCGTCGACGATCGGCATGCGCCCTGTCCGCACCAACAGGTCGTTGTAGGGCACGGTGGTGTCGTCGATCGGCGGTCCCGCCTGCACCCCCGAGCCGGGGCGACCCTGGCCCTGCGTCCCGTGGCAGGTGACGCAGTACCGCGCGTAGACCTCACCGCCGCGCGTGACTTGCGTTTCGTCGGGGTCGTCGGTCGGGCTCTGCCCCCAAACGTTGCCGGTGGTGGCCGTCAGCGTCACGCCACCGAGGGCGGCAGCCGTGCCGACCACGGCGAGCCAGCCCAGCAGGGGACGCCTGGTGCGGGCGGGCCGCTCCCGCCCCGTCTGGGCCGAGGAGGGCGGGCGGTGACGCGCACCGCCGCCCCCGGTCCCGC
>SLAO01000160.1 GCA_007126835.1 Nitriliruptorales bacterium
GGTCGCCCGGCCACCCCCAGCTGGTGGTGGACAGGTGGTCCTCACGGCGCACCCGGTGGTCGTAGCCCTTGGCCATGTGCGGTTCAGCGCTCCTCGCGCGATGGCCCGCGAACGGCGGCCACTCCTACAGATCGTGGGACTGCAACCACAGCTCGAGCAGGCCCAGCTGGTAGAGCTTGTTGCCGCGCAGCGGCGTCAGGTGCGCCGGGTCGGTCCCCCCGCCGTCGCGCTGGTGGCCGGTGACCAGGTCGTCGACGTACTCCCGGCGGTACAAGCCGCGCTCGAGCGCGGCGTCCGAGGTCAGCGCGTCGCGGATGAGCTCCAGATAGGGACCTTGCAGGAACTTCAGGGCCGGCACGGGGAAGTAGCCCTTCGGCCGGTCGATGACCTCGTGTGGCACCACGCGCCGCGCGGCTTCCTTCAGCACGCCCTTGCCGCCGTGGGCCGTCTTGAGCTCGGGGGGGCACTGCGCAGCGAGCTCGACGAGCTCGTGGTCGAGGAACGGCACCCGCGCCTCGAGGCCCCACGCCATCGTCATGTTGTCGACTCGCTTGACGGGGTCGTCGACGAGCATGACCAGCGAGTCGATGCGCAGCGCGCGGTCAGCCGGGGTGTCGGCGCCCGGCTGGTCGAAGTGGGCGGCGACGAACTTCCGAGACACATCGGTGGCGGGCAGGTACTCCGGGGTGACGACCTGAGCCATCTCTCGGTGGGTGCGGTCGAAGAACGCCTCGGCGTAGGTGTCCAGGCCCGAGTCCGCCGCGTGGGCCATCGGGGGGTACCAGTGGTAGCCGGCGAACACCTCGTCGGCGCCTTGCCCGGACTGCACGACCTTGACCGACTTGGCCACCTCCTGCGACAGGAGGTAGAAGCCGACGGCGTCGTGGCTGACCATCGGCTCTGACATCGCGGCGATCGCGTCGCGCAGCGCCGGCAGCATCTGCTCGGTCGGGATGCGGAACTGGTGATGCTCGGTGCCAAAGCGCTCGGCGACGACATCGGAGTACTTGAACTCGTCGCCCTCCTCGCCGCCGACGGATTCGAACCCCACCGAGAACGTCTCGAGGCCGGCCTGTCCTTCCTCGGCTAGCAGACCCACGATCAGGCTGGAGTCCAACCCCCCCGACAGCAGGACGCCGACGGGCACGTCGGCCACGAGCCGTCGGCGGACCGCGGTGCGCAACGACTCGAGCGTGGCGTCTTCCCAGTCGCGCTCGCTCCAGCCGGCCTTGGCCGGGTCGCGTTCGAACATGGGCTGCCAGTACCGCCGCTCGACACGGCGCCCATCGGGCTCGATGGCCAGCGTGGTCGCGGGCGGCAGCTTCCGCACGCCGGACACGATCGTGTGCGGCGCCGGGACCACCGCGTGGAAGCTCAGGTAGTGATGCAAGGCGACGGGGTCGATCGACGTGTCCACTCCCCCGCCGGCGACCAGCGCGGGAAGGGTGGACGCGAACCGCAGCGTGCCGGCCGACTCGGTCAGGTACAGCGGCTTGATCCCCAACCGGTCGCGCGCCAGCAGCGTGCGCCCCGTGTCGCGCTCCCCGAGCGCGAAGGCGAACATTCCGTGGAACCGTTCCACGCACGCGTCGCCCCAGCGGTGATACGCCTTGAGCACGACCTCGGTGTCGCCCCCGGAGAAGAAGTGGTAGCCAGCGGCCTGCAGCTCGTCGCGCAGCTCTACGTAGTTGTAGATCAGCCCGTTGAAGGCGATCGCCAGGCCGAGTGCGGGATCGACCATCGGCTGTGCCGCGCGCTCGGACAGGTCGACGATCTTCAGCCGGCGGTGGCCGAGCGCCAGCCGGCCTTGGGCGTGCAGCCCCGCGCCGTCCGGGCCGCGCGCGCCCATGGTCGCGGTCATCCTCGCCACCGCCTCGACGTTGGCGAAGTGACCGTCGGTCCTGAGCTCGCCGCTGAAGCCGCACATGAAGCGATCGCCAAACCTGTGGAATCGTCGGGCGAGCATCGGGCAGACACTCGCTGGCCGTCGCGCAGTCGCAGGGGCCGCCGCAGCACGGCCTACCCCGATCCTAGGGCACCGACGCGTCCCTGTCGGGGCGGCGCAGGGCGGCGGTGACGCCGGCGAAGGCCCGACTGGTAGGCTTGGCAGCCGAGGGCACGAGGTACGTGACGCCTGCACGGACAGATCGCGCTGTTGCAGCCCCTCAGACGAGGTCCCGCCCGAGCGGCGGGAGGCCTCCGGAACGAAAGCAGAGGGCAGCAATGGCTGTAGGCACCGTGAAGTGGTTCTCCGACGACAAGGGTTACGGGTTCATCTCGCGCGAGGACGGGGACGACGTGTTCGTCCACTACTCCGCGATCAACTCGAACAACCGGTTCAAGTCCCTTCCCGAGGGCGCCCAGGTGGAATTCGACGTCACCCAGGGCGCGAAGGGCGAGCAGGCGGAGAACGTGAACATCGTCTCGTAAGCACCGACCTCCCCACCTTCGGTAAAGGCCCCGCCACCGGCGGGGCCTTTACCATGCTCGGGGCCGCCACCTACCCCTGGCAGCCCGGGCACCAGTAGACGAGCCTGGCATGCGCTCCCTGACGGGCCGCGCGGATCGCCGCACCGCAGCGCGGGCACGCACGCCCGGCGCGCCCGTAGACGTGCAGGCGCTGGCCCGGCACGCGCCCGTCGGTGGTCGAGCGCACCACCGATCCAACGTCGACGTTGCTGGTCAGCAGCTCCACTGCGGTGGCCAGCAAGGCGTCGCGTGTCGCGCCGGGCAGGCACCCGACGGGAGTGGCTGGATCGACGCCGTGGAGGAACAAGACCTCGCAGCGGTAGACGTTGCCCACCCCTGCCAGGACCTGCTGGTCGAGTAGGGCGTCGCCCACAGGGGTGTCCTGGCGCTGATCGAGCCGCCGGCGGGCCTCGACCAGGTCGGCGTCGGGGTCGAGCGCGTCGGGACCGAGCGTGGCCAGACTGCGGTGCTGCTCGACCTGGGAGCGGCTGAGCAGCTCCACGATCGGTGCGGAGAAGCACACCGCCTGCCACCCGGGCACCGACAGCACGAGCTTGGCCATCCGCCGGGGCTTCTGCCAGCGCTGGCCGGGCCGGTACAGATGCCACGAGCCGCTCATCATCATGTGGGTGTGCAGCGCCAGGTCGCTGGGAGCGAACCAGCACAGCAGATGCTTGCCGCGCGGCTCGACGCTGGCCACCCGCTGCCCCACCAACCGCGACGGCCCGAGCTGGCGCACCTGGGCCACCGTGGTCTCGACCGCGGTGACCTCGGCATCGGCGAGGGCGCGGCGCAGCGTCGCCGCGGTGCGGTAGATCGTGTCGCCTTCGGGCATCGCCGGCGACGGTACCCCGGCGTCACAGCCCGCGCCGGCGGGTCAGGCGCGCAGCACCAGCCCCTTGGGGTGGTCGGCGAAGCCGATGTGGCGCAAGGCCGCCAGCAGCGCATGCTGCGTCGGATCCACACCGTCGATGCGCGTCAGCCTGATCGCGTCGATGCGCCCCGACGCCACCAGGCGCGCGAGCCCGGCGGCGAGCACTTCGTGCGCGTCGGCGTCGTCGACGAACGTCAGCAGCGAGCGGCCGCCTCGCTCCAGGAATCCCAGGAGGCTGCCGTCGGCAGACAGCACGTAGGCTCCGGCGACGCGCTTGGGGGTGTGCCCGGTCGGCGTGACCGGCGCGGGCCACGCCAGTGCGGCGCCGTAGGGGTTGGCCGGGTCGGTGGCGGCCAGCGCCAGCGGTTCGCGGTCGCCGGTGGGCTCGCGCACCGCTCGGAGGCGGTCGACCGCCCCGGGTAGCGCGAACTGGGCGCCGCCGAGGCCTTCGACGAAGTAGCCACGCCGGGCGCGCCCCGACTCCTCCATCGCCTTGCACACCCCGTAGACGGCGCTGAACCCGCCGGGTAGCTGCTCGGGCCCGACGCTGTCGCGGGTGAGGATGCCGTGCCGGTCGAGCAGCGTGGCCGCCAGCGCCGTAGCCCGCTCGGTTCCCGCAGCCGCGTCGTCGCCGACCTCCGCGGTCAGCGGCTCCACCAGCGACCATCGACCGGCCGCCTGCGGTGGGCCCGAGCGTTGCAGCGCCCGGGGTGGCCGCCGGCGCCGGCGGCCCCCGGGTCGGCGTCGCATCGTCTGGCCCACGAGCGCGCGCAGCGGGCTGAGGCTGTCGTTGGTCACCAGCCCGGCCCAGACCAGGTCCCACAGCGCCGCGAGCGTGCTCTGCTCGTCACCGCCGGCGCTGGCATGCAGCTCGGGCCAGAACGCCGCTCCCCGCGCGGCCAGCACGTCGAGCAGGGCACCGTGGCGAGCCGTGAACCACGCCGCCGCATCATCGGCTGCGCCGGGGCGAGGGACCCGGGGCACCAGCAACGCCGCCTGGTCGCGCAGGTGCAGCGAGACCAGGCCGTCGCCGGTGCCCAGCGGCCCGCGCCCGACCCACACGATCTCGCCTGCGGTCGCGAGCTCGTCGAGCCACGCCGGCGAGTAGTCCCGCACCCGCGCCGACAGGACGTCGCGCTCGATGACGCTGGCGGGCAACGGCAGCCCCTGAAGCTGCTCGACGACCTCGAAGACCCGATCCACGCCCGGCACACCCGATCCGACGCCCTGCCAGCCGGGAAGCAGCCGCGCCAGCGCTTCAGGCTCGACCGGCTCGACTTCCCGCCGCAGCGCCGCCAGGGACGCCCGGCGGATGCGGCGCAGCACCTCCTGATCGCACCACTCCCGCGACGTGCCCCCCGGTCGGAACTCGCCCTGCAGCACCCGGCCTTCGCGCTCGAGCTCGGCCAGCACCAGCGCGACGGCGTCGCGCGGTAGCCCCAACCGCCCGGCCACGTCGGCGGCGTCGAAGGGCCCGTGGGTCCGGGCGTACCGGGCGACGAGGTCGACCAGCGGCCGCGCGACTGGCTCGAGGAACGCGTCGGGCAGCCCGGTCACCGGCGGAGCGCCGATGCCGTCGCGGAACCGGGCGGCGTCCTCGGCGGCGGCCCAGCGCTCCTCCCCCGCCACCCGCACCCGGTACGCGCGTCGCGCCCGTTCGAGCTCGGCCAGCCACACTGCGGCGTCGCCTTTGGTGCGGGCCTCGACCTCGTCGGCGCGCAGGTCACCCACTTCTCGGAGAAGGTCGGCGACGGCGTCGAGGCTGCGCGCGCGTCGCTCGGGCGTGAGTCGCTGGAGCGTCAACTCCACGTCGGCGAGCGCGTCGGGATCGACCAGTTCGCGCAGCTCGTCGGAGCCCAGCAGCTCCGCGAGGCGCTCGCGGTCAAGCGACAGCGCCTGGGCGCGCCGCTCCGCCAGCGGTGCGTCGCCTTCGTAGAGGTAACCGGCGACGTAGTCGAACAGCAGCGAGGACGCGAACGGGCTTGCTTGGCCCGTCTCGACATGGGCCACCCGGACCTCACGGCGGGCCACGCCCCGCAGCACCTCGGTCAGGCCGGGCAGGTCGAAGACATCACCGAGCACCTCCCGGTAGGTCTCCAGCAGGATGGGAAACTGCCCGTACGAGGAAGCGACCGACAGCAGGTCAGCGGCGCGTTGGCGCTGCTGCCACAGCGGTGTGCGGCGAATCCCGTTGGAGCCGCCGGTTCGTCGGGGAAGCAACAGCGCCCGCGCGGCGCACTCCCGGAACCGCGCGGCGAACAGCGCCGAGTCGCTCAGCTCGCCGACGACCAGCTCGCGGACGTCGTCGGGGTCGACCAACAGCGCCTCGGCCATGGCCGCCGCGTCCTCGCCGCCGGCCTCGGGCAGGCGCAGCACGATGCCGTCGTCGGCGTGGATGGTCTGCACCTCCAGGCCGAGACGCTCGCGAGCCCGCGCCGCGATCGCCAGGGCCCAGGGGGCGTGCACCTTGCCGCCGAAGGGGCTGAGCAGGCACACCCGCCAGTCACCGATCTCGTCGCGAAAGCGCTCGATGACGATCTGGCGGTCGGTGGGCAGCACCCCGGTGGCCTCGGTCTGCTCGTCGAGGTAGGCCGCGAGGTTGGCCGCCGCCTTGTCGTCAAGCCCGTAGCGCTCGGCCAGCACCCCGGCGGTCTCGTGGGCCGGGGCGGCCGAGATCTCGCGCAGGAACGCTCCCAACGCGCGGCCGACCTCGACTGGGCGGCCGATCGCGTCGCCGTGCCAGAACGGCAGCTTGCCCGGTTCGCCGGGGGCGGGGGTGACCAGCACCTGGTCGCGGGTGATGTCCTCGATCCGCCACGTGGTCGAACCGAGGGTGAACGTCTCGCCCGGCCGGGTCTCGTAGACCATCTCCTCATCGAGCTCGCCGACGCGCCTGGAACCGCGACCGCCCGCGGCCTCGTCGCCTCCCGCGATGAACACCCCGTACAGGCCCCGGTCGGGGATCGTGCCGGCGTTGGTGACGGCAAGCCGCTGCGCGCCCGGACGGCCCTGGACCACGTCAGCGATCCGGTCCCAGGTCACACGGGGCCGCAGCTCGGCGAACTCGTCGGAGGGGTAGCGTCCGGCCAGCAGGTCCAAGACCCCGTCGAGCTGGGAGCGCGACAGCTCCGCGAACGGTGCCGCACTGGTCACCACGTCGTGCAGCGCCGGGACCTCCCACGGCCCCATGGCAGTCATGGCGACGATGTGCTGGCACAGCACATCCAGCGGGGTGCGCGGATAGCGGGTGGCCTCGATCTCGCCGCGGCGCATCCGATCGACGACCACGGCGGTCTCGAGCAGGTCGCCGCGGTACTTGGGGAACACCTTGCCCACGCTGGGTTCGTCCACCTGGTGGCCGGCACGGCCGATGCGCTGCAGGCCGCTGGCGACCGAACCGGGGGACTCGACCTGGATGACGAGGTCGACGGCGCCCATGTCGATGCCGAGCTCGAGCGAGCTGGTCGCGACCACGCACGGCAGCTGCCCCGCCTTGAGCGCCTCCTCGATCTCGGTGCGCTGCTCGCGAGCAACAGAGCCGTGATGGGCCCTGGCCACCGGACCCGAGTGCTCGCGGCCCTCGGCCTCGGCCTGCTCGGCGTCGAGCTCGTTGAGCGCATGGCACAGGCGTTCGGCCAAGCGCCGGGAGTTCGCGAAGACGATCGTCGAGCGGTGGGCTCGCACGAGCTCGAGGATTCTCGGGTGCACGGCCGGCCAGATCGACCGGCGCTGCTGCCCCTGCCCGGCGGCTGGCCCGGTGGCCGGCTCGTCGACCACCTCGCCGAGCCGGCTCATGTCGTCGACCGGGACGACGATCTCGACGTCGAGGTCAGGGTCACGGTTTGCGTCCACGACGGCCATTGGCCGCTGCTGCCACCCCTCTCCGGTTCGCATGCCGCCGGCCAGGAACGCGGCGACCTCGCTCAGCGGCCGCTGGGTCGCCGACAGCCCGATGCGCTGCAGCGGGCGCTGAGCCGCTCCCGCCGCGCCGTCGCCCGGGTCGCTCCCAGCCAGGCCGCCCACCCGCAGTGCCTCGAGACGCTCCAGTGTGAGCGCGAGATGCGCGCCGCGTTTGGTGCCGGCTACCGCGTGGACCTCGTCGACGATGACCGTCTCGACGTGGGCGAGCGTCTCACGCGCCTGTGAGGTCAGGATCAGGTACAGCGACTCGGGCGTGGTGATCAGCACGTCGGGCGGTTGGCGGGCCAGCCGGCGTCGCTCGTCGGCCGGGGTGTCGCCGGTGCGCATGCCCACGTCGACGTGGCCGACGTCGATGCCCAGGCGCCCCGCAGCCTGGGTGATCCCCGCCAATGGAGCCCGCAGGTTGCGGTCGACGTCGTACGCCAACGCCTTCAGCGGGCTGACATACAGCACGGTCGCGCCGGCCGGGCGCGCTCCTCCGGCGAGCAGTCGATCCAGCGCAGAGAGGAACGCCGCCAGGGTCTTGCCCGATCCTGTGGGGGCGCTGACGAGCGCGCTGCCGCCGTCAGCGGTGGCCGCCCACCCGGCCTCCTGGGCGGGAGTGGGTGCGGCGAAGCTCGCGCGAAACCAGGCCTGCGTGGGCTCGGAGAAGCGCGCGAGGGGATCCATCAACGCGAGGATAGGGTGACCCTGCGACAGCCGCTGAGCCCGCCGCCGAACGCACTGACCAGCGCTCGCCGGGCGGCCCACCCGGCCGCCCCCCCCGGCGAGCGACCTAGAGAACCCCCTACCCGTGGCCGCCGTCGTGGCCGCCGTCGTGGCCGCTGACTGACACGCCGAGGTCGAGCAGTTGCGTGGCGAGGTCAGACAGGTGCAGGGCCGCGTCGTGCGCGTCGGCCTGCTCCGCCTCGCGAGCCAGCACCAGCAGTTCGTCGCCGAGCGCTTGCAGCTTCTCGCCGGCCAAGCCCCGGTAGTAGGCGTCTAGGTTGATCGACATGGGCCACCCGTTCCCGCGCGGCGCGGTGCGCAATCTGGCCTGTCACCGATTGCGCACCCGCCCGGGTGGGCACGCTCGCCGGTCAACCAGGCGATCGCTACCCTGGAGCTTCCGCCTGTGTCATCAGCGCGGGTTCGTCTTGCTCCCGCGAGACCCGCGGGACCCGACATGGAAGGCTATCGACCGTGACCTCCCGCACCATTCGGATCGTGGTGCCAGCCGAAGCCGGCCACATGCCGCTGCTGCGCACCGCCGTGGCTGGCGTAGCAGCGCGACATGGCTTCACGTTGGAAGAGATGGACGACCTGCGAATGGGCGTGGAGGAAGCCGCGGTGCTGCTGCTTCGCCAATCCACGGGGGAGCCGATCACGCTCGAGCTCGAGCTGCTCGACGACCGGATCGACGCGGCGGTGTCGACGGTGACGAACGGCGAGGGGCCCGCCGTCGACCCCGAATCGTTCTCCTGGCGGATCCTTTCCTCCCTGGCTGACGAGGTCCACACTGAGCACGACGGGGCATTGGCCCGGATCGTGCTCACCAAGCACCCGACGCAAAGCCTGTCAGCATGACCCAGCAGTACAGCCGCGACGACACGAAGATGCTGTTCAAGCGCCTTCGTGAGACCGAGGACCCAGCGCTTCGCGAGGAGCTCGCCCGTCTGCACCTCCCGCTAGTCGAGTACCTCGCCAAGCGCTTCAAGGACCGCGGCGAGCCCCTCGACGACCTCATCCAGGTCGGCAGCGTGGGCCTGCTCAAGGCCATCGACCGCTTCGACCTCGACCGGGGCGTCGAGTTCTCGACCTACGCCACCCCGACGATCGTGGGTGAGCTCAAGCGCTACTTCCGCGACAAGGGATGGGCGGTCCGGGTGCCGCGCCGGCTCCAGGAGCTGTCGCTGCGGCTGAACAAGGTCGTCGCCCAGCTCACGCAAGACCTCGGCCGGTCGCCCACGGTTCCCGAGATCGCCAAAGCCACCGGCGTGACCGAGGAGGAGGTCCTCGAGGCCCTGGAGTCCGGCCAGGCGTACTCGACGACGTCGCTGGACGCCCCCACCGGCAACGACGACGAGGACACCCCCCACCGCCTCGACCGCATGGGCGAAGAGGACATCGCCCTCGACAACCTCGAGTACTTCGCCTCCCTGGCCCCGCTGATCGAGCAACTGCCCGAGCGTGAGCGCGAGATCTTGTACCTGCGGTTCTTCAAGGGCATGACCCAGTCGCGCATCGCCGAGCATGTCGGTATCAGCCAGATGCACGTCTCCCGCCTGCTGTCGCGCATCCTCGAGTTCCTGCGCAGCGGCATGGAGGGCGAGGCCGACTACTGACAACGGGCCGCGGCGGGTCAACCCGCGGGCGCGATCGGCCGATGCACACGCTATGCGCCGCGCCCTGCTCGTCCTTGCCTCCTTCGTGCTGGCCGCTGCGTTGGCCGGGTGCGCCTCGGTGGTGGACATCGAGGTCGCCGATCTCGGGCTCGAGGCGGTCGACGCGCCCACGCAGTCCCACGTCTACGCGGCCGACGGCACCGAACTGGCCACCTTGCGGTTGGTGCACCGGGAGCCGGCTGAGCCCGACGAGCTGCCCGACGTGCTCCTCGATGCCGTCGTTGCGGCCGAGGACCGGCGCTTCTTCGAGCACGGGGGGATCGACGGCCGGGCCGTGGCCCGCGCGGCGATCGCCAACCGCCGCGCCGGCCAGGTGACCCAGGGCGGATCGACGATCACCCAGCAGCTGGCCAAGAACCGGTACTTCCCCGACGCCGAGGAGACGCTGGAGCGCAAGGCCGCCGAGGCCCACGTCGCCCGCCAGCTCGAAGCCGAGATGACCAAGGACGAGATCCTCTCGGCCTATCTCGATACCGTGTACTTCGGCGCCGGCGCCCACGGGATCGTCGCGGCCGCGGAGGCCTACTTCGACCTGACCCCGGCCCAGCTCTCCCTTGAGCAAGCGGCGCTGCTCGCCGGCCTCATCCGCAGCCCCGAGGGCGCGTCGCCCTACCAGCAGCCCGAGCGCGCACGCCGGGTGCGCGACGACGTCCTGTCGGCGATGGTCGAAACCGGCGCGGTCTCCCGTGACGAGGCAGCGGCTGCCGCGGCCGCCCCGCCCGAGGTCCGTGACCGCCCGCCGAGCCCGGTGACGCGCCACCCGTACTTCGTGGCTCACGTGCTGCGCGAGCTGCGCGCCGAGCCGGCTCTGGGCGCCGACGAGGCCGAGCGGCTGCGCCTGCTGTACGGCGGTGGCCTGTCGATCCACACCACGCTGGACCCGGCGGTCCAGGCGGCGGCGGAGCAGGCCGCTGCGGGCTTCTCCGATGACGAGGACGCACCGGAGGTCGCGGTGGCCGCCCTGCGGCCCGCTGACGGTTCCGTGCTCGGCGTGGTCGGCGGACGCGACTTCGAGCAGCGTGAGTTCGACCTGGCCACGCAGGGCCGGCGCCAGCCCGGAAGCGCCTTCAAGACGTTCGCGCTCGTGGCGGCGCTCGAACGTGGATGGCGTCTGGACAGCGAGCTGGCGTCTGGCTCGGGGTCGCTGCGCATGGACGACGGCCAGGCGTGGGACGTGCGCAGCGCCACGGCCGGCCCGCTGTCGCTGCGCGCGGCGCTCGCCGAGAGCTCGAACGGGGCCTTCGCGCGGTTGGCCCTGGAGGTGGGCGGGGATGCGATCGCCGACGCGGCCACCGAGCTCGGCGTGACCTCGCCGGTGGGTACCCATCCCGCGCTGGCTCTCGGCGCCCTGGACCAGGGCGTCAGCCCTCTCGAGATGGCATCGGCGTACGGGACGCTGGCGGCCGGTGGCATCCACGCCCCGCCACAGGCGGTCACGCGCATCGAGAACGCCGACGGGTCGGTCTTGTGGGAGGCACCCGACGAGCGGCGCATCGCCGTGGACGGCGCGGTGGCCTGGTTCGCGACAGAGGCCCTGTCCGACGTGATCACGTCGGGTACCGGCACGCTCGCCGACCCGGGCCGGCCGGCCGCGGGCAAGACCGGCACGAGCCAGGACCACCGTGACGCCTGGTTCGCGGGGGCCACCCCAGACCTCGCAGCCGCAGTGTGGATGGGCCACCCCGACGAGGCGCGGACCGCGCGCGACCCCGCGACCGGTCAGCGGCTGGAGGGCGGCGGCTGGCCGGCTCGAGTGTGGCGCCAGACGGTCCAGGAGGCGCTGACCGACACGCCACCCCGGTCGTTTCCCTACCCCGAACACCTGGAGCAGACCGTGGAGGTCAACCCAGAGTCGGGGGGACTGGCCACTGAGTGGTGTCCGGTCACCGAGGAGATGACCGGCCTGCCCGGGGAACTGCCCGAGTACCACTGCCCGCTGCACGGCCCGCCGGAGCCCGAGACCAGCACGCCGCGGCTGCCCAGCGGTGCGGAGCCGGAAACCGACGCCGCACGTCCGCAGGACCGCTAAAGGCGCGGGTCCCGGCGTGGCCTGGTCGTGGGGGCAGCGCCCAGGGTGTAGCGTGGCCCCGCCCCCGGGCCCCTCGGAGCCGATGTGCGTGCTCTGCTGCTCTACAACCCGACTGCGACCACCACGAACCTGCGGGTCCGGGACACGATCGCGCATCGACTGTCCGAGGCCAGCGACCTCGAGGTCGCCCCCACCAAGCAGCGCGACCACGCCAGCTACCTGGCGGCGGGAGCGGCCCACGAGGGGATCGACGTCGTCGTCGTCCTCGGCGGCGACGGGACGGTCAACGAAGCGATCCAGGGGCTGGCGCGCACCGAGACGGCCCTTGCCATCATCCCCGGAGGCTCCACCAACGTCTGGGCGCGCAGCCTGGGCCTGCCCAACGACCCCGAGGCGGCGACCGAGCAGGTTGTGGCGCTCCTCGAGCGCGGGCAGCGCCGGACGGTCAACCTCGGCACGGCCAACGGCCGGTACTTCTGCTTCTCGGCCGGCTACGGCTTCGACGCGGCCGCGGTGCGCGAGGTGGAACGTCGCCACCGGCTCAAGCACACGGTGCGGCAGGCCTCGTTCCTGTGGGGAGGGCTGGTGGCCTTGCTGCGCCGCTACGACCCACGCGGCACCGACATCACCGTGCACACCTCCGCCGGCGCGGCGATGACGGGCTGCAAAGCGGCGGTGTGCTGCAACTCGCGCCCGTACACGTTCCTGGGGCCGTGGGCGGCGGACCTGTGCCCCGGCGCCGACCTCGACGCCGACCTCGACGTCACCGCCTTGACGCAGCTGTCGGTGCCCGTGCTGTTGCGCCTGATGCGCACCGCGCTCGGCGGCGGGGACGTGGCGAAGCTTGCGGGCACGCATCTGTGGCATGACGAGGCTGAGGTGACCCTGACCTCCGCGGAGCCACTGCCGTTGCAGGTCGACGGGGACTACGTCGGGGACGACACCACGGTCCGCTTGAGCTCGGCACGCCGGGTGCTGCAGGTGGTTGCAGCAACGTCGACGAGCGCCGGCGCCCGTGGCGATCCAAAGCGCTAGGGCTGGACGCGGCGAGCGAGGGTGGCGGCGACCGCGTCGGGACGGTTGGTGCAGATCGCGTCCACGCCCGCGGAGGCCAGGCGGGCCGCGACGTCGAGGTCGTCCACGGTCCAGACGAACACCGCTAAACCCTGCCGGTGGCAGAACTCCACTCCTTCAGAGTCCAGGCCCGCGGCTCCCTCCTGCGGGCACAAGACAGTGGCCCCGTACTCGGCCGCGACCGGGACCGCACGCGGCACGTCGAACGTGGACAGATGCAGCAAACCCGCCGGCACATCGGGAAGCGCCACGGTCAATGCGGCGACCGTCAACGGGTTGAACGAGCTGCTCATCCACGGGCGTTGGTCCAGGTGCGGCTGTACGGCTGCGGCCACGGCCTCGACGAGCTGATCGTCCTCGTCGAAGTCGGGCTCGCCGGGAGCGTTCTTGACCTCCACGTCAACGCCCAACCCGGCCGGCAGCGCGTCGAGGACCGCCGGCAGGGACCACACCCCCATGAGCGCGAGCTCATCGGCGGTCCGCGCGACCACCGGCACGCCGTCGGGGGTGTGCGCATCGTGATGGCACACCGCCCACCCGTCGGCGCTGCGACGAGCGTCGAGCTCCACCCAGGTAGCACCGATCTCCGCCGCCGCGATGAACGCGGCGGGCGTGTTCTCCGGGGCGTGCTCGGGAGCCCCGCGGTGGCCAACGACGACCGGCGGGCGCACGAACGGCTTCATCGCCGGCAGTCTAAGACGCGCCTGGAACACCAACCGCGCGCGGCCGAACCTGGAGGTCGAAGGATCAAGGAACGAATCCGCGATCACCCCTTTACGAACGAACCATGAAGAAGCTACTCTGCTTGTGAACCCAGGAACAAGCGAACCGACGGTTGCGAGGTTGAGCTTGTGAGCAAGATCACAAGCCGCGTGCGGCGGGCGTTCCCCCCTTAAGCCCAGCCCGCGCACGCCGTCACTGTACGGAAGCGACGACGAAAGTGAGTGCATACCCAATGGACTGGCGTCAGCATGCCGCATGCATCGGTGAGGATCCCGAACTGTTCTTCCCGGTGGGCAGCACAGGTCCGGCCCTCGAACAGGTCGAGCGAGCCAAGGCGGTGTGCCGCACGTGCGAGGTGGTGGAGCACTGCCTCGAATGGGCCCTGGACTCCAACCAGGACGCCGGTGTGTGGGGCGGCATGAGCGAGGACGAGCGCCGCGCCCTGCGCCGCAGCCGTCAGCGCCGTCGTCGCATCGCCAGCTGAGGACCTGCCGCGCTACCGAATCACGCCACGCTGAGGGGCCCGCCGCGCTACGGCAGCGGCAGCACCAGTTCGATCGAGGTCCCCTCGTCGACCTCCAGGCCGTCGAAGGTGCCGCCGAGCTCCGACTCGACGAGCGTCCGCGCGATCTGCAGCCCCAAACCTTCGAGGTCGTTGATCTGCTTGCCGTCTGGCGGACCCTGTCCGTCGTCGGCGATCTCGACGCGCAGCGTGACAGGGCCGCGCTCGAAGCGTATCCATACGGTGCCACCTTCGGACTGGTCGGGTCCGAAGGCGTGCTCCACGGCGTTCTGGACGAGCTCGGACAGCACGAGCGCGAGGGGCGTGGCCACCTCGGCGGGTAGCTCGCCAGGGTCGCCGTCGATCTCGAACGCGATGGGGACCTCCGGATGGGCAAGGCCCTCGGCGAGCATTCGCACGATCCGCTCGGTGATCCCCTCGAACGGCACCCGTTGACGGGACTCCTGGCTCAGGGTCTCGTGGACCAGGGCGATCGACGTGATCCGGCGCACGCTCTCGGCCAGGGCCTCCCTGGCCTCGGGCGCCTCCAGTCGCCGAGCCTGCAGGCGCAACAGTGAGGCCACCGTCTGCAGGTTGTTCTTCACCCGGTGGTGGATCTCGCGGATCGTTGCATCCTTGACGCGCAGCGCCCGCTCGTGTCGCCGCAGCTCGGTGACCTCGCGCACCAGCAGCAGCGCCCCCACGACTTCTTGGTCGCGCAACAGCGGCAGCAGGCGGCGGCGCACGACCGCGCGGTCCTGCTCGAGCTCGTCGTCGACCTGGCGGCCCGCGAACAACCGGGCCAGCAGATCGTCGGGCTCTGGGTCGAACTCGTCGAGGCGGTGCCCGATGAGCCCCGATGGCTGACCCAGCCGGCGGTACGCCGACACGGCGTTGGGCGACGCGTAGTCGACCACGCCCTCGGCGCTGATGCGCATCACGCCGTCACCGACCCTGGGTGAGTGCTCGCGTTCCTCCTCATGGCCCTCGGGGGGGTACGGGAAGGCGCCGTCGGCCAGCATCTGGGCCAGGTCGCCTGCGGACTGCAGGTAGGTCAGCTCGAGCTGCGACGGCGAACGCGCGGTCGACACGTTGGCCTCGCGGGTGATCGCCGCCACGATGCGGCCGTCGAAGCGCACGGGGATGGCCTCCTCGCGCACCGGCACGCCCGTGGACCAATCCGGGTCGGCGTCGCGGATCACCTTGGCCTCGCTGAACGCCCGACCGACCATGGGCCGATCGGTGACGTCGCAGACCTCGCCTACCAGGTCCTCGGTGTAGATCGTCTGCGCGGTGTAGGGGCGCATCTGGCCGACACAGAGGTACGCCGGCACCCGCCGCCCCTCCACCGGGACCCACAACAGGAGGTCCGCAAACGAGAGGTCGGCGAGGATCTGCCAGTCTCCGAGCAGCCGCTGGAGGTGGGTGACGACCGCCTCGTCGAGGCCGGCTCGGTCACGGAGCAGGTCCTCAGGAAGGGACATCAGCGGCTTGACCCGAGCATGGTGGACGGGCTCCTGGTCCCGGGCCTGCCGCCGACCTGCACGCGCTCCTCCTCGATGGGTGGGAGGGCGAAGCGTACCGGCCTGGCTGCCGTCACCGCCCCAGGAAGCGCTCGAGACCCTTGATGGGCCCGACCTCGCGGATGCGCTCGAAGGCACGTCCCTCGATGCGCTTGACCTCGGCGATCGTCAAGCCGAGACGCTCTGCCACCTCGCCCGGCTTGGCGGGCGTGCCGTCGACCAGGCCCATGCGCAGCTCGATGACCTGACGCTCGATCTCGGGTAGCCGCTGGAGCACGCCCGACAGCTTCGAGCGCAACGCCTTGACGGCTGGGTCGTCCCCGCCGTCTCGTCGTGATCCTTGCCGAGGCTGCTCGCTCATACGGCGATGCTACCGCCTGACCCGGGGGTTCGGCCGGCCCGACCGGACCGGTCCGTCGGGCACATCGTCGGGGATCGTCCATCCGGACGCTGCACAGCGGAACGCTAGGCTCGGCAGCGGTGGACGAACTCGACATGCAAGACCTCCAACGGCTGGTGGACGCCGCCGACGATGCCGCGCTGCTGCGCGCGGTCGACGGCCTGGCCTCGAGCCGCCAGTGGGACGCCCTGGCCGACCTGGCGCGACGATGCCGCGACGCCGTCGAGCTCGGCAAGCAGCTGTGGGGCGTCGCGACGCACATCGACTACCGGCTGGCGCTGGAAGGACCGGCGGAGCACGCGGGTCGGGTCCTGCGACCCGGCGCGGGCCGGTTCGCGCTCGGGCCCTTGACCGAGGTGGCCGCCGCCTCGCACGACTGGACGTCGCTCGCCCCCCACCTGGAAGACCCGGCTGCGCTCCAGACCGTCGCTCAAGAGCGCGTCATCCGCGGGGAGGACCTCCGCGGACGGCTCGGACCCGAGCCGGTCGAGCTCCCGCTCGTGCTGGCGGGTTGGGAGCCCGACTATGCCTTGCCGCGGTACCGGGATCGCTCGGCGCTGTTTCCCTCACCGCCCGTGGCGGCGCCGGCCGGGCCAGCCCGCGCCCTGTCAACGGCCGTGCGAGAGCCCGGTGATGCCGCCGGCGTGGCGTTGGCCGAGGCCGTGGAAGCATGGACGGCCGAGTCCGACGGCTCCGCCGAGGTCGCGACCGTCCGCGGGGACGCGTCCGACGCGGTGGGGGCGCTGGCGTCCGAAGCGGTGGTCACCGAGCTGCAGCCGTCCGAAGCGATGGCGCTGGTGCAGTGGGTCGCCGCCAGCGGCGGGGCCCGGGGACGCCGGCGCGGCGGGGCGGCGGGGCGGTTCACCGCGTGGTGGGTCGCCGCGGCCTTAACCGGATTGCCGTGGCCGGACGACGAAGCCGAGCTCGACATGTTCGCCGAGGAGCTGGGCGAGGCCATCGAGGAGCTGACCTGGCTGCGGTGGCGCCACCCGACCCCCGAGACCGGCTGGACGCTGCGCCTGGCGGTAGGCGACCCGGTTGACGGGCTGGCGTGGGCGATCGACGCGTACGACGCAGTCCCCGACGACGTCCAGGCCCGCCCGGCCGCCGCCGAGGCCTAGGCCTTCACCGTGCTGCTCGCGCTCGTCACCCTCGTGCCCGCGGTGCTCGTCGGGTACTTGCGCGGCGGGCGTCTGCGGCGGCTGACCGAGGTCCGCCTGGCTGGGCTGCCGGTGATCGGCGTGGCCGTGGCCGCGCAGGCAGCGCTTGGGTTGCTGTCGCTGGTGGACGGACCCGTCGAGACGGTCGGCAGGGGCTTGCTGGTCGCGAGCCTGGCCGCGGTGCTGGCCTTCGTGTGGATCAACAGGCGACTGCCCGGCATGTGGCTGGTGGCCATCGGGTTCCTGTTGAACGCGGCGGTGATCTTGCCCAACGGCGCGATGCCCGTCTCGCCCGAGGCGATCGCCGCGCTGGGCGGCGACGGCGCCATCGACGAGGGCAAGCACCGCTTGCTGACCGACGGTGACGTGCTGCCGTGGCTCGCCGACGTGATCCCCGTCCCGGGCCTGCGCATCATCGTCAGCATCGGCGACATCCTCCTGGCGCTTGGAGTCGCCGTGCTCGTTGCGCGCCTGATGCGCGGGCTTCCCCGCCATGCGCGTTCAGCGCGCGAGCACCGGCTGGCGTGACACGCGTGCGTGCTCGGCTGTGGCTCGACCTTGGGTGAGCACACTCGCTTGGGCCTGCTCTGGTGGGCTTGGGCCGGTACTTGCTCGGCTGGAACGGTTCTGGTCGGCTTGGGCCGGTTCAGGCCGGTATGGGCTTGTCGGTATGGGCTTGTCCAGCCAGGTTTATGTTGGTCTGGGCCGCCTCCGGGGGCCCGGTTACGGCGGACCGGTCCCCCGCGCTGCTAACTGGCGTGGACAGATCGTGACAATCTTCGCGCGACTGGTACATCTGCACGAGATCTCGTGCAGATGTACCAGTCGCGGCGCACACACCGGAGCAAACCACCCAGATAGACGGGCACGTGGCCGTGGGGAACAGCGACGACGTCGGGACAAGACGTCCAAACCGCCTCGAAGCGGGCGCTCACGCGCGCTGGGCTCCACCTGGGCCCCTGCTGGCGAGCCAACGGCGGCCGATCTCTGCGGCCTTGCCCGACTTTTCCCATCTCGAACTGCTGCTGACGAGGACGGACCCTGATCTCATCGAGGCGCTCAAGGCCATCGAGGCGCTCAAGGCCGGAGCGATCAGCGGACGCGCCGGCACGGTGCGCATAGGAAGCATAGGAAGTTGACCCCCAAAGACGCGACCTTGCGGTGCGCTACGCCTCCGGGGACTGCAGCCGACCGAGCACGCGGTCCACCAGCCCCGAAGGGGCTTGCTCGCGGCACCGATTGGCGAGCAGCGCCTTCAACTCGCGCTCGAAGTCCGCGCGATCCAGGCAGGGCGGGCAGTCGGACAGGTGTTCGGCCACGACTGTCTCAACATCACCCTCGATCTCGCCATCGAGGTAGGTGCCCAGCGACGTGAGGATCTGCCGACAGGTCTCGTCCATCAGGCGATCGCTCCTCCGTCCTCGTTGTTGTCCGGCGCGGCGACGAGTCCACGCCGCGTCGCCAGGTCGTACAACGCCCGTTGGAGCTGTGCTCTTCCCCGATGCAGCCGGCTCATGACCGTGCCGATCGGGGTTTCCATGATTTCGGCGATCTCGGCGTAGCTGAACCCCTCCACGTCGGCCAGGTAGACCGCGATGCGAAACTGCTCGGGCAGGTCGGCAAGAGCCGCCTTGACCTCATCGTCGGTGAGGTGCTCGAGCACCTCGACCTCGGCTGCAGCGTGCGTCGACGAGCTGATCCGGTCGTAGAGGCTGAACTCCTCATCAGCGTCGGCGGAGACCTCGTCGGGTCGTCGTTGCTCGCGCCGGTAGGCGTTGATGTAGGTGTTGGTCAGGATCCGGTACAGCCAGGCCTTGAGGTTGGTGCCCGGCCGGAACTGGTGGAACTTGTCGAAGGCCTTCGTGAACGTTTCTTGGACGAGGTCCTCGGCGTCCGCGGGGTTGCGCGTGTAGCGAAGCGCGGCGGAGTACAAGGCGTCCAGGTGAGGAACCGCATCGCGGACGAAGGTCTCGTGGCGCTGCTCGTCGGTGAGCTCCTGTCGCGTCGTGCCACCCCCGCCGGCCGTGCCCTCCGGACGTGATCCGCCCGGTTGACCCATCGCTTCTCCGTCCCCTCGCGTCTGCCTCAATGGTCACCTGTCACGGCGGGAGTCTATCGGGCCGCTCCGCTCCACACCCTTCGACAGATACCCCTAGACTTTTACGTATCTTTCATGTATTGTCATGTCTCTCAATTAAGGGGCATGATATGGCACGGCATCCGTTAGCAGACTGGCTGGACGCTGGCGATCACCCACCCGAGCCGGAGCCCGGCGTCGCCGCTGAGTCGAAGCCCGCTCGCCGGGGGCGGCGCTGGCGGCTGCTGACGATGGCAGCGCTGCCGTGGGCGGTGCTGGCTGGCGTGCTGGTAGGGGCAGGGGGGACCTCCGCGGGACAGTCGGACGAAGGCGACGGCGCTGATGGCGTCACCGGCACCGCCGACATCACCGAGCACGATCCTCACGACTCCGAGGACGCCGAACACGACGCCTCCGACCCCGACGCCGAGCACAACGCCGACGCCGACGCCGAACAGGACGCCGACGCCGACGCCGAACAGGACACCGACGCCGACGCCCCGTCGGCCATTCGGGAGCCCGTGGGCGACGCACCCACCTTGCTGACCGAACCGCCCAGCGCGGTCACGGCGGCAGCGACCGTTGCGGTGCGCGACCACGTCAACGCCACGGACGGCCCGACCAGGCGCTACGCCGACCTGGTGGTCGCCGAGGAGGCGGAGTCCACCGGGAGCGCGTGGATCGTGCGCATCACTGCCGCCGTGCTCGAGGGCGACGAGCAGGAGTGGGTCTCCGGCGCGCTGGAGCGCTATGCCGTGCCGGTCAGCCCCGAGGGCCGCGTGCTGGACACCCCTTGGCGCGTGGGCGACCCAAGCGCGGACGAGGACCCGGCCCCCCTCGAGGCTCGCTGGCAACCCGCCGGCGAGCACGACGCAGACGAACCGTCCGACACGCACCACGAACACAGAGACGCGGTCGTCGACGCGCTACAGGCTGCCGGCTATCGCGGGCGCGATGTGGCGCTGGAGAAAGGCGTCGAGGATGCCGCGTTGCTGCGCGCGACGTTTCGCGAGGCCGGCCAGCACCACGCGGTGTGGCTGACCACCGAACCCGAGGTGCGGGTGCTGGGCGCACGCGCCAGTCCTCAGTGAGCCATTGCCCGAACCGCCGGAGCCGCCCAGCCCGATCGCCGCCGCGCTTGCCAACGTGAGAAAGGTCCCACCGTGCCCACCGTCCTGGCCAACCACGCTGGCAGCGACCAGCGCGCCACCCAACCTCGCCTGGCGCGCATGGCGCGTGCCTTTGCGGTGCTGTTCCTCGAGGTGGAGGCCGGGCAGCGGTCCCGCCAGCAACTGCAGCGGTTGATGTGCCCCGTGCTGTTCGCTCGACTCGACCAGGTGTGGGTCCGTCCCCAGGACTCCGCAGGGCGGGTGCTCGCCGTCCACGGGGTGGCGGTGACCCCGGGCCGCTACGAGGTGGTCGCCGTCGTCGAGCGCGGACCGCGCGTCGCGGCGTTGGCGTTCACCCTGCGTCGCGGGACGTGGGGCTGGCGGGTCGATGCGCTCGCGCGGCCGGAGGACGGTCCGCTTCCCGAGCCAGCCTACCCCGTGCCCCGCGACGAGCCGGACATCTTCGAGCTCGTCGTGTGAGCCGCAACGGTGGCTCTGGAGCCTGCCCGCTGGTCCCTGCGGACTCCGCGCCAGGGCCCGTCGTCGCGCCAGCGTGGCACAGGAAAGGCGGGCCCAGTAGCCTGCTCGCTATGCGTGCCCACATCCGCACGCCACAGACCCTTCGGGCGGGGGTTGTGGTCCTGGTCGCAGCTTCGCTCGCACTCGCGGGGCCCATCGGGCATCCCGCCGGGCTCGCGGATCCCAGGATCGAGGACGCCGAGGAGGCCACGTCCGAGCGGCAGGCCAAGCTCGACGAGTTGCTGGCCGACATCGACGAGCTCGAAGCCGAAGCCAGCGATCTTCGCGCAGAACTCGGTGAACTCGAAGCGGTGGAGGCTCGCCACGACAGCCAAGCGAGCGAGGCGGCCGAGTCCGTTCGCGACCAGATCCGGCACTCGTACAAGCGCGGTAGCGCCGATCCCCTGCTGGCGATCGTGGCCGCGGACGGACCGGGCACCGCCACGCAGCAGGCCCGCGTCCTGGCCGTCCTGGCCAATCGCAACCGGCAAGACGCCGAGCTCGCGAGCGCCGCGCGACTGCGCACAGGTGCGAACGCCGCGCGCGTCGCCGAGTTGGTGGACGCGCTCGAGGAGGCCGAAGCTGAGCTGTCGGAACGCGAGGACGAAGCCCGGCAACTGCTCGCCCAGGCAGAGGAGGAAGAAGCGGAGATGCGCGAGCAGGTCCGCCTAGAACGCGAGCGCGAACGTCAGCGCCAGCGGGAGCGCGAACGAAGAGCCGAGGAGCGCCGGCTAGCCGAGGCTCGGGCGTCCCGATCAAGCGAGCGGTCCGACACCGGCGCCGACGACAGCGCCGAGGAGGCCGACGACAGCGCCGACGAGGCCAGCGGCAGCGAGAGCAGCACGACCAGCGGATCGGGCAGCCAAGGCGCGCCGGTCCAAGGAGGAGTCGCCTGCCCGGTTGGCACGCCGCGCAACTTCAGCGACACCTACGGCGCTGCGCGTTCAGGCGGACGGTCGCACCAGGGCACGGACATCCTCGCCCCGATGGGTACGCCGATCTACGCCTACGAGGACGGCACGATCACGCGGTTGTCGAACAACCGGCTGGGCGGGATCACGCTGTACCTGCAGGGCGACAGCGGCAACCAGTACTACTACGCACACCTGCAGGGCTACGTCGGTGGCCTGTCGACGGGGCAGCGCGTCAGCGCCGGCGAGCAGATCGCGACCAACGGCGACACCGGCAACGCGCGGGGTATCCCCCACCTGCACATCGAGGTGATGCCCGGCGGGGGCGGCAACGTGAACCCGTACCCCTACATGCGCGAAGCCTGCGGCTGACGGCGTGACCCCCGGCACTCTGGAGACCGCGCTCGAACACGTCCTCGCGGCCACCGACCGAATCGACTCCGCGCCGGTTGCGGTGACCGACCCCGGCCTGTCGGCGCAGCTGGCAGCCGAGGGGCGGCAAGTGGCCACGGATCCCCTCGGCGACCTGCCCGACACCAACGTGGCTGGCGTCCTCCTCGTCGACGACGAGCTGTCACGCGCCGGAGAGCGCGCCGAGGGCATGATCGACGACGTGGCGCGGGTGCTGCAGCCAGGCGGGATCCTGGCCGCGACCGCGCGAAACCGGCTCTTCAGCCGAGCGGCAGGCCTACCTCTCGGCGGCCTCCGCGGCTACACCGGCACCGAGCTCGAGCGTGTGCTCGGCCACCGCGGGTTCACCATCGAGCTGCTGTGCGCCCCGGGAGCGGCCGGCCGGCTGCGGGCGTCGATGGACCCGGACGTGATCGCCGACGACGCGCCGCTCGACGTGGCCGCCGACCGGGAGCCTGGGCTCCTCGACGCCGCGCCGCGGCTGCTGGCAATAGCCCACGGCCCAGCCGACGCCGCCGCGCGCAGCGCCCGCTTCTTCGAGACGCTGCCACGCAAAGTCGTCGCTGCCGCGGTTATCTGCCGCGCGAACGACGGCCGGATGCTCGTGGTGCACGACGCGTTTAAGGGGCACTGGACCATCCCCGGAGGCGTGGTCGACGCCGACGAGAGCCCACGCGACGGCGCCGAGCGGGAGGCCTACGAGGAAACTGGTGTGCGGGTGGCGACCGGACCGGTGCTTGGCCTGTTCCTCGGCACGTGGCCCGACCGCCTCGTCGTCGTCTACGAGGGCGTCCCGCTGGGCGGCGGGACACCCGAGCCCGACCCGGTGCAGGCCCATGAGGTCGATTCGGCGCGCTGGCTGCCGCCACGGGAAGCGATCGAGGTCCTGGCCCCCGGGCCCGCCTTCCAAGTCCGCCGCTGTCTGGCCGAGCCGGGCGGCACGTGGGTGCAGCCTAGGGCGTGATCACGTCGATTCGCTCGTCCGCCCGGGCAACGAATCGCACATCGCACGCAGGCCATGACTGGGCTCGACCGCCGCGCGGGGACGCCAGTACCCTTCCACGCACCGACTCCAACCGCGCCGGAGCCCGCCATTGCCCACGACGGTCGTGTTCGATCTTCATGAGACCCTCGTCCAGCTGCATCCGTCGACCGCAGCGGTGCTCGGAGACGTGATCGGCGTGGACGCCGCGCACTGCCAGGTAGCGTTTCAGGCCGCTGACCTGCGCCTGGAGCAGCTGCGCGCCGCCGGCGCGTGGCCGCCCGCCGACCCTCGGGAGCGCTGGCCGGCGTTCTACAGCGTCGTGCTGGACGCGCTCGGGCTCCCCGGCGAGGGCGCAGCGGTAGCCGCGGCGTTGACCGATCGGTTCCGCGATCCGCGCTCGTACGCGCCCTTCGCGGAGATCCCCGACATGCTCGCGGCGCTGGCAAGCCGTGATGTCCGGCTGGGCATCCTGTCGAACACCGACATCGACGTCGGCGCGGTGCTGAGCCACCACGGCCTCGACGCCCACTTCCACGACTGGGTGGCGACGTTCGACCACGGCGTCGAGAAGCCTGAGCCGGGCGCCTTCGAGTTCGCTTTGGGCCGCCTCGGCGCCGAACCACCTTCAAGCTGGTTCGTCGGCGACAGCGTCGTCAACGACGTGGCGCCCGCAGCGGCGCTGGGGATGCGCACCGTCCTCGTCGACCGTGCCGAGGTCAGCAACGGCCAGCCTGCCGGCGTGGCAAGCCACCGCGTGGCCGACCTGCGCCCCCTGCCTGCGCTCGTGGCCGCCGGCGCCTGAGCCGCCGGCGTCTGAGCCAGAGACCAGGCCGACCCCGCGTGTCGCACAAGCACCCCTGACGGTCACCTTTGCGACAAGCGGCCGGATCAGCGTCGAGCCGTAGCACGAGCGCCAAGACCTGGCGCGCCGAGTGCAGCCGTAAGGCTGGCGCCTACGCCGCCCCGTGGCACTTCTTGTACTTGCGGCCGGAGCCGCACGGGCACTCCTCGTTGCGACCGACCTTGTCGTCGCGACGAACGGTCGTGCCGCCGCCGGACGACGCCTGTTGCTGAACCGACCGGGCCGCGGCGGCGCCGGCCGAGCCCACCCCGACCGAGTACGACGCGCCGGCCTTGGCGGGGGCCCGGCCCCCATTGCCGCCGGCGGGCGCGCCACCGGTCTCGGCACCGCCGGGGGCGTTGTACGTCAACCGCGTGGGATCCACGCCCTGCGGCTCGCCGGCGAGCACCGGCCGCCGGACCTTCTGCTCGCCTCCCTGGCCGTCACCGTCGCCGTCGCCGTCGCCGGAGTCTGCGTCCCCGCTCTCGGTGCCCTCGGAGGTCTCGGGCTTGGTGACCGGCAGGTTGTAGAAGTAGCCGGCCGCCTCTTCCTTGATCCGCGCCATCATCGCGGAGAAGGCGTCGTAGGCCTCGCGCTGGTACTCGACGAGCGGGTCGCGCTGACCGACGGCGCGCAGCCCGATTCCGTCGCGCAGCTGGTCCATCTCGTAGAGGTGCTCGCGCCACACGCGGTCGACGACCGAGAGGATCACCCGGCGCTCCACCTGGCGCATCGTCTCGGCGCCGAGGTCCGCCTCCCGCTCTTCGTATCGCGCCTTGGCGTCGGCTTGGAGGTCGGCGCGCAGTCCGTCGCGGTCGAGGTCGTCGAGGTCGAGCTCGTCACGGTCGACCTGGACCGAGTAGATGCGCTCGAGCTGGGTCCACAGCTCCTCGAGCTCCCACTCCTCGGGGTAGTCGCTTTGCAGCGTGTGCGCGTCGACGA